>PXEP01000191.1 GCA_003566155.1 Candidatus Acetothermia bacterium
CTACCGGTTCGCTGATGCCGAGCGCAAACGGTACATCTCCCTCGGCCAACGGGATGTGATCGAAGAAAGCCTTGAGCTATCCGTGCTCCGCCCCGGCCAGCAGCGTTTCCGACCTATAGATGATCCTGCACTTGCGGACTACGACTACAGGCTATTCCCCGAGCGGGGCGTTGTGCGCCTGGATTTTCCCGACGGGTTCTTCGAAGAGAACGCGGGGCTCCGGGCGCGGTTTGACTACAAGCGCGAGGGTAACGTGTTTCAGCTTGGACTGTCGGTGATCCCCGGCTCTGAGCAGGTGTTCGTCGACGGCGATCGCTTACAGCGTGGGACCGAGTACACGATCGACTACGAGGTAGGGATGCTGATCCTGTTCACTACGCTAGGCGCCGACCAGGAACTGCGGGTGGAGTTCGAGCGCCAGCGGGGAGGCCTCGGGGTGCCCACCGAGTACGAGCGGGGCACGGTCGCGTTTACCTTCTCCGTTCCCGGTTCGGACAATCTGGAAGGCCTTCTGGCCCGGGCGGCCGACTTGGGCCGACCCCGCCCGGAGAGCCCCACCATGCCCAACACGCATACCGTGGGCGGCCTGCGGCTGTCGGGCGACCTGGGCGACTGGGATTACGAGTTCGTGTTCGCCGGCTCGCAGAACGTCTTCCCCCCGTGGGACAACGAGCGGCTGTCCCTGCCGAATCGGATCAACGTGATCGCCGAGGCTGAAGGATTCGATACCGATTACACAGTGTTCGGCCATCAGAGCGGAGTCACTGTCTACGATGGGGCAAGCTTCCGCCACTACGGGACCCGGGAAGGACTGGGGGGGAAAGAAGTGCGCGATCTTCTCTCCCTGAGAAGCAAACTCCTCATCGCCACTGATGAAGGGTTGACGGTGGTCGACCTGGGTGAGGAGTCGCCGTTCGACCGGGTGGCCTCCTGGAGCCGCCTGCGGCGCGAGCAGGGCTTGCCCGGGGATGAAGTTTTGGCACTTGCCCGGGGGAACGATGTGGTGTATGTGGTGACCGAGGAGGCCCTGGCGTGGTTCGCCCCTGCCGACGTGACCGAGACCGAAGATTGGACCCACACGCCCTTGCCGACGGACGTAACCCCCACGGCGCTCCTGTGGGCCGAGGATCGTTTGTACATGGGGACCAACGATGGGCTGTACGCCTGGGACGGAGATTCCTGGCAGGCACACGTGGAACGTGTGATGAGCGCTGTCCATGACCTGGCGTGGCTGGACGGGGCGCTGTATGTAGCGACCTCGTACGGGGTGCGGGAGGTGCGCGGTGGAGAGGAAGTCGTCATCCACCGTCGGAACGACGAGTTCCTCTCCCTTTCTGCCCGCCACGGGCGACTGTGGATGGCCGGCCCGGCGGGCTTGTTCCGTTTGGGCGAGCCCGAGCCGGTGCTGGGCGAATCCCTGACCGCCGTGGGTACTGGCGACGGCGCGCTGTGGGCGGGGGGGGAGGCCGATGATGAGTTCACGCTCGACCTGTGGCGGATCGACGGCGGCGAGGTCCGCCGCTTCCCGGGCGAGGAAACGCGCATCGAGGGACAAGATCTAGGGAGGTACGAGGACATCTCCCGCATTGGGCACACAGCGGTCGGATTCGCCGGCAAGCTGTCCCTGGCCCGCGAAGTGGGCGACTGGAGCTGGCAGGTTTCGCTGGATGCCCGAGGCAGCGACTACCAAGAGATCGGAAGCTCGCGCGACGGGGCGGTGCACCGGGCTGAGCTCAAGCTGACACATGCGGATGATGGGCCTTGGACGTGGGGGTTCACCGCCACCACGGGCTGGACGGAGGACGCCCCCGGCAGCGGCGCTTTCTCCGATAAGCACCGCCTAGCAATTTCTGCCGACTACGCCGGAGACAACGACTGGAGCGGCGGGCTGCGCGCCCACTGGGAGGTGAGCGACGCCCGCGAGGATCCGACCAGCGTGCTTTCCGGAAGGCTGGAGGCGTCCTGGGCCCCCGGGCCCACCTACTCCCTGCGCCTCACCCCAAGGCTCCCGAGCGATGGCTGGTTCGCGCCCTCGGTGTTGGAATCCGGTTACCGCCTGACGGCGGACTTCCCTGGGGATACGTGGTCGGGGAAACTGTCCCTCTCGGGGGACATGCGGGCGCCCGACTGGCGTACCTCGGGCAAGCTGGAGGCCGCGACCAAGGTGGAGCCGTTCTCCGGCTGGTCCTTTGAGCTCTCGGGGTTCCGGCCCTACCGGACCGACGGGCGCCCCGGCGACCAGGGAGCGGACCTCACCGTGCGCTGGGAAGAGGAGATCGAGATGCTCCGCTGGACCGTCATCTGGAACGAAACGCTGCGTAACCGTATCGGAAGGGAAGAGCTGCGGTGGGAGCGCTCGGCGTCGACCGACTTTCGCTGGTCCCGGATCGAGCTTGGAGAGCTCGACTTCCGTCCGCGCCTTCGGCTTAGCTATGCGTACACCGAGCGGGAAACAAGCGGTCAGGCACGCCTTACCGGCGATGTCCGGTTTGTCGACACCAGGTTCGACGTGGGCGCCACCGTAGGCCAGGCGTACCGCCCGGCCATCGAACGCACGCAGCGGACGTTCTCTGGAAGCATAAAGTGGGCGTACACTGGCTGGACGGGCCTCACCCTCAGTGCGGAGTGGCAAGGCTCATGGGAACTCCTCATGCATCCCCGCTACGACGACCGCCTGACACAGGAGCACGATCTTTCTGGCAAGCTTGTGTGGGAGCCGGAGGAGGCGGAATGGACCAACGAGCTTTCCCTTCGGTACGGCGGGCGGGACGATTCCTACACCCTGAGCAACCGTCTTTCCATGCCCACCGATTGGGGAACCCTCTCCGGAGAGGCGGACGCCACCTGGAAGGACGGGCACCTGCAGGGAAGCGTTTCGACCACAGGCGGGTGGGCGGTTGGCGACATGTGGCGGCTCAACGCCGAACTCGGCTACACAATGAGCGCCCGCCCCGAGGTGGAGGACACGGTCCACCATGGGATCTACGGCGGCCTGTTTATCACCGCCACGTTCTGACCCTTCCATCAACAGTAGTTTGTGCTGCCCCTCCAACCCCGGTTGCGCC
>PXEP01000114.1 GCA_003566155.1 Candidatus Acetothermia bacterium
ACCGTGGTCGTCTTGCCGGCGCCGTTCGGTCCGATGAGGCCCAGGACCTCGCCTTTTTTCACGGTCAGATCGAGCCCTTTCAGTGCTTGGACCTTTCCGTAGAATTTTTCCAGACCTTGAATCTCGATCACATGCATGTTTCAACCTCCAATAGCCAATATGGGTGATGACTGCGTGTCTTCGCTGTTGTCTTTTTGTCCGTTCTCAGGATGTGGCGTTCCCTTCATGGGAATATTGTGTATGCGCTCATGTTGCCGCGCCCTGCTTGAGGATGTCGATGTGGTTCTTGGCAAGATGGTACAACTCTTCATCGCTCGCCCCCCGGTGGAAGGCGTCGAGGAGCTCGGGACCAAGCAGGGCATAGATCATCCGCGCGAGGACGCGGATGTCGATGTCATCGCGGATGTGTCCCTTCTCTTGGTCCCGCTTCAAAAAATAGAGCGGGTTCTTGACGCCTTCTTCATCGAGACGCTCGACCATCCGCAACACCTCTTCCGCTCCCGCGTGATACATGTGTCGGCCGAGGAGGGCGTATTCCGGATAGTCCCTGAGATATTGCAAAGCGAGGGAGAAAGCGTCCATGAGAATATCGAAGAAGGGCTCGTCTTTGCGCTTCTCGAGGAGGGGTCCGAGGTATTCGAGTTTCTTCTTCTGCGCTTCCTTCACGAGGAGGAAGAAGACATCGAACTTGGACTCGAAATACTGATAGAAACTACCCCTAGGGATTTCAGCGGCTCTGACGATGTCGTTGATCGACGTGTGGTCATAGCCCTTCTCATTGAAGATGGCGAGTGCGGCATTCGTGATGCGCTCCCTTTTTTCTTTGGGGAGGTTGAAGAATGTCTTCTTCGGCATGAACCGGCTCCTTTTTGTCGTGACATGACAGCACTGTCACATTGAGTATGACACACCTGTCACATTTTTTCAAGGAGCGACACCGTTTTTTTCTATCCCCCGCCTGCCGACATGTTATAACCTGAGTTTGACACTTAAAAGCGTATAAATGAACCATATCCTTGAAGTGTGCTACAAACCGAATCAAGGTTTTTGGCTTGACAGAGCCAGAGATCTTGATTTTTCTGTCAAGGGAAAAAATTACAAATAACTGTAGCATATTGTAGCATAGTATGAGATAATGAGTATATGGAGGTGGTATCGTGAATATTCATCTCGCCAAAAGCCCGACGAGCAACAAGCACTATGTCTATCTGACCGAGTCCTACCGTGACAAAGATGGCAAGCCGAAACGTCGTTTCATCGAACGCATCGGCATCCTCGAAGACATGCAAGCGAACGAACCCGATGTGCTGGAGCGATTGCGAGCCGAAGCCAAGGCGATGACGGCGCAAGAACGTAGAGACAAACTCATCACGCTCTCGCTGGATCTCTCCAAAAGAATCGATCCATCCGCGCACCCTTTGAACTACGGTTATGCCGTCTTGGCAAAAGAATACCGCAACTTGAAGATCGATCGGGTCATGAAGAAGCAGCAGGCAAACAAGAAGAGCCGCTACGACCTTGACCGTATCCTCAGACTCCTGGTCTTCTCTCGCATCGTCGACCCCGCCAGCAAACAGAGGACGCACACCAGGAAAGACCAGTATTTCCTCGGCTTTGAAGACATCAAGCTTGAAACCGTCTATCGGGCGCTCGATGATTTGCACGCCGTCAAGGACACGTTGATGGTCCACTTGAACAAGACCATTTCCAAGCAAGGCCTGCGAGACGCTTCTCTTGTCTTCTATGATGTGACCAACTACTATTTCGAATCGGAACAGACAGATACATTCAGGGAGAAGGGGGTTTCCAAGGAAAACAAGAAGACCGGTCTCGTCCAAATGGGGCTTTTTATCGATCGGAACGGTATTCCCATCACCTATGAACTGTTTCCCGGCAACGTCAACGACCTCAAGACCATGCGGCCTATTCTTGAGAAGGTCAAGAAGCAGTTCAACCTGGGAAAACTGACCATCGTCGCCGACAAGGGCAACAACTCGGGGGCGAACCTGGCGATGATTCAAGACTATGGCGATGATTACATCATCAGCCAGCGCATCCGCGGGCGGCGTCAAGAGCTCATCAAATATGTGCTTGAGCCCGAAGGCTATCAAACAAGCACGGACGGCAGCTTTAAATTCAAGTTGATTCGGCAAGAGAAAAACGTTGAGCGCGAAGACGGAACCAAGGTGACGATTCCCGAAAACCTCATGTGTTTTTGGTCAAAGCGTGAAGAGGAGTATCAGCGGGCAAAACGAGGGCTTTTGGATGAAAAAATCGAGCGTTTTATCAATGATCCGTCGCTTTTGAATGCCTCCAATTCCTTCGGCATCAAAAAATATTTCAAGAAGATAAAGGTAGACAAGAAAACGGGCGAAGTGCTCGATGGCAAAGACACCTATCAGTTCAATGAAGAGAAATATCAACGGGATATGGCACTCGATGGGTACTACACCATCGTGACCAACAATCTTGGTCTCCAACCGTTTGAAATCATCAAGAACTATCGTCAACTCTCAAAGATCGAAGCGTCCTTCAAAGTCATGAAAAGCGATCTGGCGGGCCGGCCCATCTACGTCTGGAAAAGTGAACACATCAAAGGGCATTTCCTCACCTGCTTTTTGGCGTTGACACTTTTGCGAATCATGCAGTACAAACTTGATTACAAGTATCCGGTTCACCAAATCATCGAAGGAATCCAACGGGCCAACTGTGTCGAAATATCACAAGACATTTTTAAGATGATGCCTTCTACAGAACCCTTCAAAGAATTATCTAAACTCTACCAAGTGGACTTCGATTTCAATTTCATGCGTCGAGAACATATCAAGCGGCAAATATAGCGTAGTGTGCTACATTTATAAGAGGGTGTCACCGGCTTGATGAAGCCGATTACTCTCTCTTTCGCCTTTTTAACTGTAAAAGTCAGGTTATATCATGAATATGACAAGAGGGGGGGCAGGGACAAATGATGGATATTTGTATTTACCGTGTGCTATAATGTGTCCCGACAGGTGGTGCCCTATGGAAAGCAACCTTTCGTCGCTATTG
>PXEP01000116.1 GCA_003566155.1 Candidatus Acetothermia bacterium
ATGGGATCCCGGAATTCCGCCTGCCCAAGGACGTGGTCAACTATGAGGTGGAGGGGCTCCGTCGCTTGGGAGTAGAGATAGAGACCAACGTGGTGGTGGGGAAGACGGTTACTGTGGACAGTTTGTTCTCCGAAGGGTATGAGGCCGTGTTCGCTGGTAGCGGAGCCGGTCTTCCCCGTTTCTTGGGGATTCCTGGGGAGACGTTGATCGGGGTGTACTCAGCGAACGAGTTCCTCACCCGGGTAAACCTCATGCGGGCGTGGCAGTTTCCCGAGTGGGATACCCCTATCAGAAAGGGAAGTCGGGTGGCCGTTGTCGGTGGGGGTAATGTGGCCATGGATGCTGCCCGTACGGCATTGCGCTTGGGAGCGGAGCAAGTCATGGTGCTGTACCGTCGCACACAGGACGAGATGCCCGCCAGGGCGGAGGAAGTGCATCATGCGGACGAGGAAGGAGTAGAGATGCACTTTTTGGTCAACCCGGTGGAATTCTACAGCGAAGACGGCGATCTCACAGCGATGGAATGCTTGCGCATGGAGCTGGGCCCGCCCGATGAGTCCGGCCGACGTCGGCCTGTCCCGATCGAGGGGTCCGAGTTCGTACTGGAGGTGGACACCTGCATCGTCTCCGTGGGGAACCAGCCCCATCCTCTGGTTCCGCGGACCACGCCGGGCCTGGAGGTGAGCCGGCGGGGCACGGTGCAGGCGGATGAAACGGGCGCTACCACGCGGGCGGGGGTGTTCGCCGGGGGGGACATCGTGACCGGGGCGGCGACCGTTATCTCGGCCATGGGGGCGGGCAAGCAGGCCGCTGCGGCCATAGATGAGTACCTGAAGTCGACCGGCTGAAAAGGGGAGAAACCGATGATGAAACAACGTGTGTGGGAGCGGATCGACGAGCTGGCCGATGAGCTATGGGATCTCGCGCTGCGCATCCATTCCAATCCGGAGCTGGGCTATGAGGAACACCAGGCCGTGGGGTGGATCGCCGACATGTTGGACAACGGTGGATTCGAGGCGGAGAGGGAAGCGGGAGGGATCACCACCGCCCTGCGCGCGAAGCATCCGGCCACACAGCCGGGGCCGAGCGTGGCAGTGCTTGCCGAATACGATGCGTTGCCCGGGCTGGGGCACGCCTGCGGGCATAACCTCATCGCCGCCAGCGCGGTGGGTGCTGCCTTGGGGCTGGCGCCGTTCAAGGAGCAACTGCCGGGCACGTTGGTAGTGCTGGGGACGCCGGCCGAGGAGGGCGGGGGTGGCAAGCTGCGCATGATCGATGCTGGGTTGTTCGACGGGCTCGACGCGGCGTTGATGGTGCACCCCGCCTCGGCGACCCTGGTGGACCGCGGCTCGCTGGCCATGACCGAGGTGGAACTTGTGTTCCACGGCCGGGCCGCCCATGCCTCCTCGCAGCCGGAGCAGGGCATCAACGCTTTGGACGGCGTCATCCAGACCTTTGTGGGGATCAACGCATTGCGCGAACACATCGCTGACGGGGCTCGCATCCACGGGATCATCACCGACGGCGGCCAGAAGCCCAATATTGTTCCTGAGCGGGCTGCGGCACGTTTCTACGTGCGGGCCCCGGACAACGAATACCGTGACGAGCTTCTGGAAAAACTGCGCTGCTGTGCGGAAGGGGCAGCCATGGCCACCGGAGCGTCTCTCAGCTTCAACAAGGTGGGGCATGAGTACAAGGCGATCCGCCCGGATCCCAAGCTGGTGGAGTTATTCCGCAAGCAGTTGGCTGAGCTCGGGGAGCCGGAGGACCCACCCACCGGAGGCCTGGGGTCCACCGATATGGGGGATGTATCCTGGGTGGTGCCGGCGATCCACCCCTATGTTCGCATCACCGAGGCAAACATCCCTGGACACTCGCGTGAGTTTGCCGAGGCCTCCTGTAGCGCGCGTGCCCGCCATGGGATGTTGGTAGCGGCAAAGGCCTTGGCTGGCGTGGCCCTCGACATCTGGGAGTAAGGGGACAGTCCCTCCCCTTTGCAGCGGAGGGACAGTCCCCTCCTTAGGGCACGGGGTCATGCCCCCCGGGATGCCACGGCCCGCATTTCACCAGGCGTTTCACCGTCAGCCACCCGCCCCATAGCGCCCCATGCTTGAGGAGCGCTTGCCGGGCGTACTCCGAGCATGTGGGATAGAAACGACAGCGGGCGGGCAGAAGCGGCGAGATCACCCGCTGATACCCCCGCAGCAGCCAAGCGACAAACCGTGCCATTACCGAAGTGTAGCCGATAGGGAACACTTGACACCCCACCTCTGCCTCCCTATAATTAGCACTGAGCATACGAGAGTGCTAATTCAAGGAGGTGTTCGCTATGACCCTGTTGCCAAGAGCATGGCGGGAGCCGCTAAGGCTGACCGATGACTTCGGCAGGCTGGTGGACAATATGTTCAAGAGCTTCGGCGACCTCGATGTGGATGTGGCACCGTCCTTCGGACGGTCGGATGTGTACCTCAAGGACAACACGCTGATCATAGAGACCGAGCTTGCCGGAGCGCGCAAAGACGACGTCCAGGTGAAGGTGCAGGACAACCAACTGGTCGTTACCGGCGAGGTTCGGAGGAGCGAAGAGGTCCGTGAAGAGGACTACATTAGGATGGGCCGGCGATGTGGTCGGTTCCGGCGTTCGTTCCCCTTGCCGGAGCAAGTGGCGGATCCCAACGAGGTTAAGGCGAGGTTCAACGATGGTATCCTCCGGGTGGAGGTACCGCTGAAGAAATCCCCCAAAGAGGGGGAGGGCGTCGACGTCAAGGTGGAGTAGACCAGCGGAAGGGGACAGTCCCCGTACGGGGACTGTCGCGTGAAGGTGCCGCTGAAGGAGTCCCCCTAAGGAGGGGGAGAGCGTCGAGGTCAAGGCGGAGTAGACCAGCGGAAGGGGACAGTCCCCGTACGGGGACTGTCCCCGCTGATTTCATCGATCGGTGCGGCCGGTGAACCGAAACTTCTTTATTCGCACTTTGGGGACGACGAACCCACCAAAACCCTCTCCGCCGGTGATGAGCTTCTGCCTGGC
>PXEP01000204.1 GCA_003566155.1 Candidatus Acetothermia bacterium
ATCGGTCAAACCACCGCCGTGTCCTCAGGCAGATGTGGACCAATACCAACATCAGCGGCACCTCGATCAGCATCCCGGTCACCGCGGCCAACGTGGCCCCGGAATCAAACCCAAACAGCGTGATCGCCATCGCAATCGCCACCTCGAAGTGGTTGCTGGCCGCGATTTGCGAGGTGGGCGCTGCGTCCTCGTACCTGAGGCCGATCTTCTTGGACACACCGTACCCGATTCCGAAAATCAGCATGATCTGCACAATCAGTGCAGTCAGCACAAACAGCACCAGCATTGGGTTAGAGATCACAATGCCTGCTTGGGGCGTCACGATAACCACAATTGTCACCAACAATGCGGCCACCGAGACGTAATGGAGCTTCGCGGTGAACCTGTCGAACCACTGCTTTCCCTTCCTCTCAAGCAGGAACTTCCGGGTGAAATACCCGACCACCAACGGAAATCCCACGTAAGCAAGGACGCCGAAAGCCACCCTGGCCACGGGAACCGGCACGTCGGCAACAGGTAGGAGAAGCACTGCCAGGGGCCCGTACAAGACGACCATGGACAGGGAGTTAATGGCTACCATCACCACAACGTGCCCCATGTTGCCTTTCGACAGATAGCCCCACACCAGGACCATCGCCGTGCACGGGGCGATCCCCAGGAGGATCATCCCCGCCATCAGCTCCCCGGCCAGCGCCGCATCGTCAAGTATCGGCCCCCAGATGACGCGGAAAAAGAGCCAGGCGATGAACGCCATGGTGAAAGGCTTGACCGCCCAGTTGAGCACCAAGGTGGTGGTGATCGGTTTCACGGCCTTCCCCGCCCGGATGATCTTCTGGAAATCGGTCTGGACCATGATCGGGTAGATCATGAGGAACAGAACTACAGCAACCGGGACCGGGTAACCGAAGACCTCTACCGCTTCGAAGATATCTGTAAGCCTGGGGAAGAACTGCCCCAGCGCCAGCCCCGCTCCGATACACAAGCCCACCCAGACACTCAGGTACTTCTCGAAGAAACCCAGCCCCGCTTGTTGCTGATTTCCTTGGGTTTGTCCGTCAGAGGTCAACCTCACAGCCCTCCTAGCAGCAAGTTCGGTATCGTCGGCAGCTCCAGCCGCATCACTATGCGTTCGCTTCCCCCTGTGGGCCCACCACACACCGACCCCCCTCTCGCAAGGCCAGGCGGCTCCCCAGGCGTCTCTTGTCATCGGCTGAGCAGCGAAGCTGGCTTTCCAAGGCTTGCAGTAGAGGATCCCTCACCGGCACGTAGTACACCCACGGACCATCATGTTGCCCATTCACCAGGCCCGCCTCGGTCAAAGCCTTCAGATGACGGGAAACCATGTACTGCGGAAGCCCCAGTACATCGGCAACTTCACACACGCACAGGCCCGATTGGTGCGAGAGCAGAAGCCCCATTATCCGCAAACGAACAACATGGCCCAGCGACCGAAAGCGCTGAGCCAGCAAGTCCGTTTGCGGCGCGTCGCACTTGCTCATAACTGCATATGTTAATGTGACGCGCTATGCGCTGCAACCTTACAGACAACCCAACGGAAACTGCCGACCCGCAGCTAGAACTTACGAACGATTGCTGCCCGCACTGCCGCCCCCTAGATACCCGCTCAGTAAACCCAACCGAACTCCAAACCTATCCTTGTAAGCGCCTCCACCCGCCGGACATGTTCCCTGCAATCTGGTGGAGGACTGGCCACACCAAATAGGGAGACGATCGCTCCCATTCCTGTGAGCAACCCACCAAGCGTTTGCTCCCCGACCCACATCAAATACTGTCCTCCACCAACGAACAGGAGACCTCCCCCGATGAGACCGCTGCGCCCAAGACGACATCCGTCCAGTCTGCGGCGAGCTGTAGCCATGGATCGTTCCCACTCCATATAGGTTATCGGTAGCTCATCCTCTTCCCGGGGAGCGAAACTCACGTTTCTGACTCTGTCCAGTGCTATGCTCTTCACAAGGTCCGGAGCTGTACGGAACAACACGTGCTCAGCGGTTACCCCAACGATCGTGCCCTCTACAACACGGTCATCACGTAGAAACAGCTGATCCGCCCAACCTATCGTGGACAGCATCGCCACCAACAGGAAAGCCGTTATAGTTCTGCTTAGCCGCTTGCACATGCTCCCACCTCCTACCGCGCGATCGCGGTATAGCTTCTCCAACTTTACCGACTCTGGATTAGCTGACGCAGGGGCGTGCGGGTCTCGGACCCACGGCATCAGCTCCAGTGAAAGGTGCCGTTTGTCCCATCCTCCGCCGGGCGAGCGAACAAGAGGTCCTGCAATCGGCGAACCGTATCACTTCAAGCGCTTGAACGCTGCGCTTCACCCAGTACTCTGTTCCCCAAGTAGCTTAAGATAGGTAGATGCTTCGCCCCTGCCTGGCACCACCAGCCACCGCGGGGCACACTAGGAGGAAGGCTGAGCGATGGGAACAGCTAAGACTATAGGACTACTCACAGGTGGCGGGGATTCCCCCGGGATCAACGCGGCTCTGCGGGCCATTGTACACCGCGCGCTGACCGAATCAGCTGAAGTGGTGGGATTCTACGACGGCTGGCGGGGTTTGGTAGAAGACGAGGGTCGCAACCTGGGGCCGAGCGATGTGTCGGGAATTCTACACGTCGGAGGCACAATGCTTGGAACATCCCGGACCAATCCGTTCCGCAAGGTAACGGAGGGCGAGGAGGTTCGGTGGGAGCCCACGGATATGGTGGAGTCGATCAAAGAGACTTGGCACCGGCGCGGGCTCGACTCGCTAATCGCCATCGGCGGAGACGATACATTGGGCGTAGCCCACCGGTTGACACGGTACGGCCTGTCCACGCTGGGCATCCCGCAGACGATCGACAACGACATCGCGGGTACCGATTACTCCATAGGTTTTCACTCCGCACTGGTCACGGTCACAGACGCACTGGACAAGTTGCACACCACGGCGCACGCCCACCATCGTTTGCTGATCTTGGAGGTTATGGGGCGCGATTCAGGGTGGATCGCCCTGCTGGGAGGACTCGCCGGCGGCGCCGATGTGCTCCTGGTTCCGGAGAACAGCTTCTCCGTTGATTCGGTCGAGCAAAAGATCAAACACCGTTTGCAGCAGGGCAAGAGATTTTCCATCGTGGTCATCGCCGAAGGAGCCAAGCCGCAAGAACTGCAAGGAAGGCAGGTCTCCCGTGGAGAAGTGGACGCCTTCGGTCACGTTCAACTGGGCGGCATCGGCTACTGGCTGGCCGACCAGCTTAAGCAACGGGAAACCTTGGAGATGACCCCCCGAGTCACTGTATTGGCGTATCTGCAGAGAGGCGGCGTGGCCACACCGTTCGACAGACTCCTCGCCACCCGGTTCGGAGTGGCGGCCGTCGAGTTCGCGTCAGAAGGGATGACCGACGTGATGACTGGCCTGCAAGGGACACAGGTGGTTCCGGTCCCCCTTGCCAGCGCACTCGCCGGCACTCCCAAACCGTTGGACCCTGAATTGTTGAGAGTTGCGCGGAGCATCGGCCTGTCCTAATGGAGGGATGCGTCTTATGAGAAGACTTGCGTTGTTGCTGGCGGCCTTGATAGGGCTGTGTTCCTTTAGCGTCCTACCCGCTGACTACTCCCTCGAACTCATAGACGAGGTGTACCAGCTGATCCGCAGCTACTACTTCCGTACCGACGAGGTAAGTACCGAGACACTTGTTCAAGGGGCGATAAAGGGGATGATCGAGGCTTTGGACGATCCCTACTCGGAGTTCATGACCGCAGAGGAGTTCAGCCAGTGGCAGGAAGCTCTGCACGGGGAGTTCACCGGCGTAGGAATAGAGATCAGCCTGCGTGAGGGCAAGGTGATCATCATCTCGCCGCTGCCGGACACGCCCGCCGAACGCGCAGGACTCCGCCCTGGCGACATCATCGTCAAGGTGGACGGGGAATCAATCAAAGGGTGGAACATGGAGCGGATTACGTCCGCCATCCGTGGCGAGGAAGGCACCGAGGTTACCCTGACCGTGGAACGCGATGAACAAGAACTCAAGGACTTCGTCCTGCGGAGAGAACGGATTCGCATCCAACCCGTCACCACCACGCTGTTGGACGAGGCCCCGGTGGCGCACGTGCGGATGATCCGCATGTCGCGCGACGCCGCCCAGGAGCTCGGTACCGCGCTGGCCCAGTTGCCGCACGACGAACTGGAGGGCGTTATCCTGGATCTGCGCCGTAATCCGGGCGGCTACCTCACAGCGGCCGTACAGTCGGCAGCGCATTTCCTCGAGCGCGACAGCGTTGTGCTGACCACGGTTGGGCCGGCCTACGGCGAACGGACATACCGCTCGCGAGGCAATGGCCGCTTCGACCTCCCTCTGGTCGTTCTGATTGACGAGGGGTCGGCTTCAGCCTCGGAGGTACTCGCTGGGGCACTGCAGGACCATGACAAAGCTATTCTGATAGGGAGGACGACTTTCGGCAAAGGCATCATCCAGGAACTGGTAACGGAGTTCGCCGATGGCTCAATCCTCAAGCTGACCACCTCAGAGTACTACACCCCCGCCGGCAACCCGGTGCACGAAAAGGGCATCACCCCGGACATCGAAGTGCTGAGAGACCCGGATACCGAAGCGCCGGACGAAGACCCTGACATCGAGGCTGCTCTGCAGTGGATAAAAGAGCACGCGGGTGCTCCAGCGGGAGCACCGTAGGAGCGGGGCGTGCGCGCCGCGGTGGTAGGGGCAGGCAGCTGGGGGACAGCTTTCTCCAGGCTCCTGTGTACCGCCAGCCACCCCACTGTGCTGTGGGCACGCCGCAAACAGGCAGCCCAGGACATTGCCTCTCTTCGGGAGAACCAAGACTACCTACCCGGGGTGACCCTCCCTCCTGAGTTGCGCGTGACCCACGCCCTGCCTAACGCCTTGCAGGGCGCCGATACCCTGTTCCTGGCCGTCCCCAGCTTTGCCATGCGCTCCGTGGCTGCCGCATGCACCCCCTTGCTTCCCCAGGGGATGCCCATTGTGCATCTGGCTAAGGGACTCGACCCGCACTCCGGACAGCGTATGTCGGAAATCCTGTCCGCAGCGCTGCCCGGCCACCCCATATTTGCCCTTTCCGGCCCTTCACATGCCGAGGAAGTCGGACGCGATCAGCCAACTGCTGTGGTTCTCGCTGGCAGGTCCTCCACAGTAGGAAAGGAACTGCAACGCGAGCTGATGTCACCACAGTTCCGTGTCTACCTCTCCGACGACATCCTTGGTGTGGAGTTTTGTAGCGTAGTCAAGAATGTGCTTGCAGTTGGCACCGGCATCTCCGACGGCCTTGGGCAAGGGGTCAACGCGCGAGCGGCGCTCGTCACGCGCGGCTTGGCAGAGATGGCCCGCTTCGGACGCGCATTAGGGGCCCGAGCAGAGACGTTCTACGGGCTGGCGGGGCTTGGAGACCTTGTGGTCACCGCCACCAGTGATCTATCAAGGAATCGGCGGGCCGGTATCCGCCTGGGGCAAGGGGAGAAGAGCGCCGACATAATCGCTGGCACACACATGGTGGCCGAAGGCCTCCACGCCATAGCGAAACTGTGGGCCCTGGCACAGGAGCACGCCGTGGAAATGCCCATCACCGAGGCCGTCTATCGGATCGTACACCTTGAGGAACCACCCGACAGACAGATATCGGCGCTCATGCAGCGTCCCCCCAAGTGGGAGTAGGGGGACTGTCCCCCTCCCCTTTAGTCGGTTACCATCCCCTCGGAGGTGGTGCCGGTGCGTCTGCAGAGCACCTTGTCCGGCACAATGGAAGAGCTTAATCCGACCGATGGAACGGTCCGCATGTATGTGTGCGGCCCCACCGTATACGACCGGTTCCACATCGGCAATGCACGGCCGTTTCTGGTTTTCGATGCGCTGCGGCGGTACATGGAATCGCGTGGGCTTACTGTCATATACGTGCAGAACATCACCGATGTCGAGGACAAGATCATCGCCCGCGCAGCCGAAGAAGGAAAAACACCGGCGGAGGTAGCCGCCTACTACACCGAGAAATACTACCAGGACTGCGCTGCACTCGGCATAAAGCCACCCACGCACTCCCCCCGAGCGACCGAGTACATCCCGCAGATGATTGAGCTCACCCAGAAGCTCGTCGACAAGGGCCACGCCTATGTGGTCGACGGCGACGTGTACTTCTCCGTAGCGAGCTTCCCTGAATACGGCAGACTGTCCGGGCGCGACCTGGAAGAGCTCGAGGCGGGCGCCCGCATCGCCATAAGCGAAGGCAAGCAGGACCCGCTCGATTTCGCCCTCTGGAAGGCTTCCAAGCCCGGAGAACCGAGCTGGCCTTCTCCATGGGGGGATGGCCGACCTGGTTGGCACACAGAGTGCGTGGCCATGGTTCAGGACATCCTCGGAGAGACAGCGGATATCCACGCCGGTGGCTACGACCTGGTGTTCCCCCATCACGAGAATGAACTGGCCCAAGCCCGGGCGATCACAGGAAAACCGCTGGCCCGTATTTGGTTGCACAACGGATTGCTCACTATAAACGGCCAGCGTATGGGAAAATCACTCGGAAACTTCGAATACGCCCACGCTGTAGCGGAACGCCACGGCACGGAACCTATCCGCTATTTCTACCTGTCGCGGGACTGGCGTAAGCCGTTGGACTTTTCCCACGAGGGGGTGCAAGAGGCTGCCCGTGCTGTGCAGCGGGTGTACAGCTTCCTGTGGGAGGCCGAAGGGCTTCCGGACGAGCCCCCGAGCAGCGATTCGCTCCTACCTAAACTGGACGAGCTGGAGAGCAAGTACCACGCGGCTTTGGAGGAGGACTTCAACACGGCCGGTGGGCTGGGCATCCTGCAGGAGATCATCGGGCAAGCACATCGGCACCGCTCCGCAGTCGGAGATCCGGGAAGCTTGAGAGCCGCGGCGGCCCTCGTACGCCGGCTCGCCGAACCCCTGGGTCTGTTCCAAAGCGCTCGGCCCGGTGCGGAAGGGCTGGCCGAACAGCTCATAGACCTCCTGGTGGAGCTGCGCAGCCAGCTGCGAAGCGAACGGCTGTTCCCCCTCGCGGACCATGTGCGGGACCGCCTGGCGGAACTCGGCATAGAACTCCGCGACGGCCCCCACGGAACAGTATGGAGCCTATCCCAGGAGGCGGAGGACACCACAGGTTCCACTCAGTCGGGTCCCGCCTGAGGAAGAAGCTCACGGGACGGGAACCGCGGCAGCACTTCGCCCCACTGCACAAGCGGTAGACGCGCTCCAGACTCCAGACTCTGGGGGAGCTTACCCCCCATGACCACGCCGAGCGGCGTTCCCGGCTCAACACCCCGCTTGCCGACCACAGCCAACCCGGCCTGCCCCTCAGGCAACACCGCGCAGCTTGTAACCCAGCCGGAGACCTTACCCGAGCGCTCCACCACCGGCGCGCCAGCCCGCACCGGGCGACCGCCCCCGGGGACGTAGAAGCGAACCACTTCGCGCTCCCACGACCTAAGTGCCTGCAAGTACCGTTCTCTCCCTACGAAAAACGGCTTGTGCAGTTTCACATAAGGGGCAAACCCTGCCTCGTGGGGGAGCATCTCCTTCTCCCCCGCAAGTTCGTGGCCGTGGAGGGGTAATCCCGCTTCAGTACGCAACGAATCCCGCGCGGCTAGCCCACATGGCAGAAGCCCGAAATCGTCGCCGGCTTCCAGAATGCCTTCCCAGAGCTCCCGGGCCGCCTCGGGGGGCACGTAGAGCTCATAGCCGATCTCTTCCCCCGTATAGCCGGTTCGGGAACAGATAACGTCCACACCCCTTAACTCCAGCTCTAGGAACTCAGTTCGCCGAAGGGCACGCAACCGGACTTGCCCCCGCCGGTCGAGAAGTCCCAGCAAAATGTCCCGCGAGGCCGGTCCCTGCAGGGCCAGGTTCATCATCCCCCCTTGCCCTTCCAGGGACTTGAGGTCACGTAAGGTCACTGGCCCGTCGGGCGTGACCCATGGCCGGTCCGCATCCAACAGCGGTTCTCCCTCGTTCACTGCGGTCAGCCAGTCCCAGTCAACCGATTCGTTGGCGGCGTTCACGACAAGCAAGAATCTCTCCCGGCTGCGCCGGTAGACCATGATGTCGTCGATGACCGCCGCCTCAGGGGACATCAGGAATGCGTAGTGGGACTGTCCGGCATGCAACCAGCCGGCGTAGTTACTGGTCACCAGGTTGAGGAAGCTCTCTGCGTATCTACCCGATACTTCGAACACACCCATGTGCCCCAGATCAAACAACCCCGCAGTCGTCCGCACCGCCCGGTGCTCTTCCTTGGCCGAGCTGTACCAGAGAGGCATCTCGTAGCCGGCGAACTCCTCCATCCGTGCCCCACGGGTGCGGTGCGCCTCAGTGAGGGGCGTCTTGCACACGGAGTCCCTCTCGGCCTCCGGCCGGTAAAGATCCCTCCCCGGAAGCTCTGGAAGCACCTGCTGCCCCACAAAGTACGGCTTAGTCCGGTCCACAGCATCCGGCGGCAGCTCGACCAGCTCATCCACGGCGCCCTCTAGTCCCCTAAACAGGGCGTTCCCTTCCCGAGCTTTCCGCACGTCAGCCTTCCCGGAAAGGTAGATCACACTACCATCATCGAGCGTGATGTCCTCCAGCTGAGCCCCCTCGGCCAGACGCTCGACCACCGCAGGTCCCTGGACTTTGCGGTATACATCATGGGGATCAAACAACACATAACCGTCGCTTAGTTCCTCAAGCCACAGGCGCAGGCGTTCGGCCTGCTCCGGCGGCACAAGGATTACAAAGCGGGGTTCGCCGACTTCCCCGTCCGCCAACCTTCCCACAACCGCCTCCGAAAGCAGCGCACCGTTACGACCAAGAAACACCGTGCGAATACCCCGCTGGGGGTCCAGCTTGAGCACCCTCCCGGCGCAGGCCTCGTGCAGTAGATGTTCGGCCCTGCCCCCGCGGACCAAGAGCAGCACACACTTGCTTATTTGTCCGCTTCCCTCGCCGGGCAGACTCAGCCCTACGGACCGTTCCGAAGGTTGCCTATCGCTTCTCGCATCGAGCAAGTGTTCCACCCGGGAGCGGGCCTGGGACAAAGTCCCCGAAGGAACCTTGCCCCTAAACTGGGGTCCGGTTACTCCTACATAGGTAAACGGATGCACGTCCGCGAGCACGTGCGCGGTGATCCGTGCGATCTCTTTCATCTCTCCCGGCCCCATCCCCCGCTGGGTGACCCACGGAGTCCCATAGCGTACTCCCCGCGCATCGGCCGCCGAGGTGTCCCCGGGGATGGTGTTCTTGTTCGCCACCAGCCCCCCGAGATCGAGGAGCCGCGCAGCCGTGTCGCCCATCAACTGCTCCCCGTTGGGGGTTCGTTTGTCGCGCAGGTCGATCACCAGAAGGTGCGTATCGGTACCACCATAGGCCAGCTTCAACCCCTCCTCGGACAGCGCATCGGCCAAGGCCTTGGCGTTATCCACAATGCGCTGCTGCAGCTTGCGAAATGCTTCCGTGCGGGCGATGTTGAAGGCACAAGCCACCGCAGCCCATTTGTTCACATGGGGCCCGCCTTGTGCGCCGGGGAAAACAGCGGAGTCGATCGCCTGAGCAATATCCGGATCGCGGGACAGGACCACCGCCCCGCGCGGCCCGCATAAGGTCTTGTGCGTAGTGAACATGAGCACATCCGCATAGGGGAAAGGATTGGGATACGTCCCGGCGATGGCCATCCCCGCCGAGTGCGCAATGTCTGCAAGCAGCAACGCCCCGCAACTGTCCGCCGCCCGCCGAAAAGCTTCCCAATCGGGGGCCCAAGGGTAAGACGTGTATCCGGCGATGATCATCTTCGGCCTGTGCTCGCGGGCCAACTGCTCGATCCGCTCGTAATCCAGCCGTTCCGTTTCAGGTTCGACCCCGTAGCGGACCATACGGAAGCGCTTCCCCGACTGATGAAAGGGCGACCCATGGGACAAGTGCCCCCCCTGAGCCAGGTCCAGCGCCATCACCGTATCCCCCGGTTCCAGCAAGGCATCGTAGATGGCCATGTTGGCCGCTGCTCCGGACAGTGGCTGCACCGCCGCGTAGATATCCTCCGCGAGGAGTTCCTCGGTGGAAAAGCACTGCGCCGCCCGGCGCCCGGCCAGCGACTCGAGCACATCGGCGTACTCGACTCCCCGGTAGAAACGGCGGTCGGCGTACCGACGGAAGTAGGCCAATTGCTCATCCAGATCGGAAAGCCGCTCCTCGGAGGTGCGCATCGTCTCCTCACGGGGATAGCCTTCGGCGTAGATCGAGGTGAACGCAGATCCCAAAGCCTCCCTGACGGCCCGTGGGGTGAGTGATTCCGAGGGAATCAGGATGACCTTATCCGCTTGCCGGCGCTCCTCCGCGTGGATGAGCTTGGCTACCGTGTGATCCAATCCCTCAAGATCGCCTGTCCACAGATGAGCTTCACTTTCCATTACCCTTCCTTTCGTCGGGGCTCCCTTGCCTGGGGAGCGCCAGCGGTAAGTACCGTTTTGGCCTGTCGATCCCTCCCCGCCAAGCCAGGTCGACGGCCAGCAACACCCCGCCCGAGACCAGGGAGTGTCCCCCTAAGATCATGGGCACCTGTGCCCCCGAACACGCGGACACAAACTCCCGCAAGAACGGATCAGTAACGCCCTCAGGGCGTAGGAGGTCTGCCGCAAATCGTTCCTCCGCCGGAGGCCACAATCTCCGCTGAGCCATCAGAACACGCGTGTCCCACACGATCACATCGCCTAGGGAGCACACTGCCTCCACAAGGGCCCCAGGTCCCGCACAGTCAGCGTATGTGCCCAGAAACGAGCGTACGCGGCCGGCAGCATCCCTTCCTTCGGCCTCCATCCCCCTCTCTTCGGAGAACAGTCTCACCCGGCAAGCGGCATTGACCTCAAGTTGCCGCAGGGTCACGCCCCCGACCCGCCCCACAAGCGCAACCTCAGCCCCGATCTTCGTAAGGGTGCTGACCAATGCTCGTGCTGCCTCGGTAGGGACCTCGGACAGTGCCTGCTCGAGTTCAACTGGAAGGTCCGGATGGCAGGCAAGCACTTGCAGCTCGCCAGGGGTATCGAGATCCAGCTGACTGCCGGCAGTGCGGGGAAGCTCGTAACAGCGATAACCCCGCTCCCACAGGCGGAACCCGAGCGGGTTGTCGCGCACCAGTCCCGTAAACAGCTCTCCATCCGGCGGCACAAGCAGCCCAAAATCGGTGGAGAAGAAGTTGTTCAACACCGCGAACGGAGGGGCGCAAGGAGCAGCCTCTATGAGTTGGGTGAGCTGGTCGTCAGCAAGCAGCACAGCGCTCCCTGCTGAGAAGTACAGAAGCCTGTCCGCCTCTAGGGCGCCGCTGATCTTCGCCAGCTGAACACCAAACTGCCACCCCGTAGGGGGATCGGCTACTACCTCCACACCTACACCCTCCCACGATCGGGTGTCCGGTGTAGCGACGGCTACCTCGTCCACCGCGGGGTGTTTCTTGAGTCGACGGACCAAACTCTTGGAGGCTGCCAAACGCGCCCGGCCGACCACGTCCTCCGCGTGTGGAATGCAGAGGACTGCCACTGTGCGGGCCATTACTTCTATGGACCTTCCTCGTAGGGTAGCAGCGCCACCTTGCGCGCTCTGTCTATTTCCTCTGCAAGCCAGCGCTGATGCTTGGCACACATGTGGGTTAGCCGGCGGGACAGGATCTTCCCCCGCCGGTTCACGAACTGCTTTAGCGAATCAACATCCTTGTAATCGGGCTTGTATCCCTGATGGCAAACGCGGCAAACCCGCTTCCTTCTAGGTGGCATCAGAAAGGAACCTCCTGCTCGGAACCCGTTGTCCCATCTTCCGTATCCTCCGTACTTTCTGTCTCCATATCCGTCATGTCGCCCTGCGATCGTGGTTCGAGGAAATGCACCTCGCCCGCCACCACTTCTGTCACGCGGCGCCGGTCTCCATCCTGTGTCTCAAACGACCTAATCCGCAGCCTGCCGTCAACCGCCACCCGGCGGCCCTTCTGCAGGTACGTGGAGCAGTTCTCCGCCTGTTTTCCCCAGACAACGATGGGGACGAAAATCGCAGAGTCCTCCCACGCACCCGTCTCGTTGTTCAGCCAACGGCGGTTCACCGCGATGCGAAAGTTGGCCACTGCCTTCCCAGACTGGGTATAGCGAAGCTCAGGGTCTGCGGCCAACCTGCCCGTAAGCATTACCCGGTTAAGATCAGCCATTACTCCCCGGCGCCTCCGTTACGTCGGATAACCTGATACCGCAGGATCTCATCCTCCAGCTTGAACGTATTCTCAAGCTCGCGCACTTGCCTGGGCGGAAGGGTGAAGTTGACTAGCACGTAATACCCTTCGCGGAAATCCCGGATTTCGTATGCAAGGATTCGCGAACCCCACTCATCGGTGTCCTCGACCTGTCCATTGAGGGACTCGATCAACCGCTCCACCTTGCTCATCTTCTCCCGACGTTGTTCCTCGTCCATGTCCGGACGTAAGATGTACAATAATTCATATGACTTGAGCTCGGCCGCCACTGGTCCTGCCTCCTTCGCATTAGGACAGAATAACAACGTAGTCTAGCCTAGGTTCGCCGACCCGTCAACCGCCCACCCACGAAAGACGGTTGGGAATGGGGTTAGCACTTGACAGGGGGTGTGAAACGGCCTATACTTGGCTTCACTTGGCGCCAGGAAGGGGGTGTTGAAACGTGAACAAAGGGGAATTGGTAGACCTCTTGGCCGTGAGGACCGGGCTTACGAAGAAGGACGCCCGCAAAGCGCTCGACTCCATGATCGACATCATCACCGAGGCCATGGCGGGGAACGAGGAGGTGCTGCTGACGGGCTTTGGAAAGTTCGAGGTCCGCGCTCGCAAGAGCTCTCAGCGCATCAACCCTCAAACCCAGCGGCGTATCACAGTACCAGCGAAGGTGGTGCCCGCGTTCAAGCCTGGCAAGAACCTCAAAGACCTCGTAAGCAAGAAGCTAAAGGCGGTCAGCGACCGCGGTGAACTGAAAGTGAAGAAAGCGTAAGCGTACCCCGGGGGCGGGAACGCGAGAAACGCGTGCTGAAACAGGTAATCAGGGGCGGCTGTGCCGAAAATGCCAGCCGCCCTGCTTTTTTGTATGCCAGCACTCCTTGGACGCAAACAGGGAGGGCAACAACGTGGCTCTTGCCTTACTTGGTCCAATCATGGTACAAAAGAACCAGGCCCAGCCTTTCTGGGGAAGTCGCGCAGACAACTGCGCTGCGCAAGGATTGTGAGGAGGTACAGTAAACATGAAGTGGGG
>PXEP01000110.1 GCA_003566155.1 Candidatus Acetothermia bacterium
GTGAGCTCCAAAAAGACGCTTTCCAACGACCGCTCGAGCTGTCTGAGTTCGTGCACGCGCACCCCGGCCTGTTGCAGCGCGGCGTTCAGGTCCCCGATCTTGTCGGCGTCGAGGGTGAGCTCTAACCGTCCGCCCACGATCTCCACGTCGGAGACCCCGGGGAACTGCCGACACACCCGCTCGGCATCCTCCAGGGGCTCGCCGGCCACCACAAAGCGCCCGCTGGCGCGGAGTTCAGCCACCGGCGCTTGCCTGACCATGCGCCCCTCGTCGATCACGCCCACCCGATCGCACGTCTGCTCTACCTCGCCCAGGAGATGGCTACAGAGAAGCACCGTGCGCTCGCCTGTGCCCACAGAGCGGATCAACGCTCGCATCTCGGCCATGCCTCTGGGGTCGAGGCCGCTGGTAGGCTCGTCGAGGACCAGTAGCTCCGGGTCCTTGAGGAGTGCCGCCGCCACGCCCAACCGCTGGCGCATGCCCAGGGAGTAGGTTTTGACCTTGGAATCGGCCCTCGCGGTGAGTTCCACGCGTTCCAACACTTCGTCGGCTCGTTGCAGCGATACCCCGGTGTATCGGGCCAGCAGGCGCAGGTTGTCCCGCCCCGACAGGTATGGATAGAAGGCAGGTTCCTCCACCAATGCGCCGAGCCGTGCCAGGCCCGCCTGTGCTCCCGGAGGGGCGTTCAGTACTTTCGCTGTGCCGGCCGTGGGCCGTACCAGCCCAAGGAGCATGCGGAGCGTGGTGGTCTTGCCGGCCCCGTTGGGCCCGAGGAGGCCATACACTTCTCCTCTGTTCACCGCAAGGTCGAGCTCGTCCACGGCCAGCACATCCCCGTAGCGCTTGCTGAGCTTGTGGGTTGTGATGATCTGCTCCATACTTCCGGCGCTCCTATCACCTTGCTGCTGCTCCTATCGGGGCCACAGCCCTCCGCCCTCAACGCATCCTAACACGGAGTCACCCCGGCCGACCACGTGTATTCGGCCTCCAGCGTTGAGGACTTGTGGACAGGCTAGCCAACTGTAGTACACGCGATACATTACAGTGCCTAACTTTTCTTAGCGCAACGCGCCATTGTACAGTGTTCGTAGCGTAGACGGAAGATAGCTGGAACAACCGCGCTGTACTGTATGTTGCGTAAACATGCGGGATATCCTCGCGGCCGGAAAGGAGGGCGACATGAAAGCAGTTAGCTACCCCTTCCTGATGGGGCTCCTTGCCCTTGTGTTCTCTGTTGGTGTGGATGTGCAGGCAGCGGAACTCGTCGAAGAACAGTGGCTTGTCTCCACCTTGGATGGGGATCCTATAGGGTGGTGTCACCGTACGCTCCACAGGACGGAGGAACACTACCGCACCACCCTGCTTCTCGTGGAGGAAGTGCGTGTGGCCGGGAGGATGGTGGAGCTCACGACCCGCGAGACCTACATCGAAGAGCACGATGGGACACCGGTCTACATCTCCTTGCGCGAGACAGAGGGGGAAGAGGCGATCAAGTACGTGTGGGACTTCACTGGCCCTGAGATTGTGGAGACAGTCACCTACGGTGGTCGCACGCGCACGACCGAGCGCGAGCGCCCGGACAAGGCGTGGCTGATGGCCGAGGAGGCGCGCCGCCATATAAGGCAGGAGATGCGGGCAGGGAAGGAAGAGATCGCTGTTCGCACTGTGCAGGCCGCACTCGGGCCGGAACCGATCGAGCTCACTTTTCGCCGGGTAGGGGAAACCACCTTCGCGCTCGACGCTGAGGAAAGCGAGGTGACGGAGTGGCGCGTGAGCATGGAGGGCATTCCGACGCCAGTGACACAGTACTACTGTAAGGACCAGCTCCAGGTGTACGAGAGCATGCGGACAGGCCTCGGTCACATTGAGCTTACGCTTGCCGACCGGGAGACCGCTTTGGAGGCCACACGAGGAAGCCCTCCTGAACTCATGGCCGCGGCGCGGATCGTTCCCGATCAGCCCATCCAAGATGTGATGCGAACCGAACGGGTAGAACTGCGCCTGGAGGTACGCGAGGGAAGAATGCCTGAGCTTCCAGAAGCGGGAGGGCAAAGGGTCATCGCCCATGCTGATGATTACACCAAGATCCTCTTTGAGCCTGGCAGTCCGCTCCCGGCAACGCAAGAAGAGCAGGAGGCTTCCACATATCGCGAGCCCTCTGTGATGATCGACTTCGATGACGAAGCGGTGAGAGAACTGATCGAAGCTACCGAGCCCGAAGAGCCTCTGACGCCGGCGCAACTGGCGGAGAAACTGCGCGCTTTTGTGTTCGAGCATATCACCGTCAAGGAGGAAAACGTGCTCCTCTCGAGCGCGTCCGAGGCAGCCCGGAGCCAGAGAGGGGATTGCACCGAACACGCGGTACTCCTCGCGGCACTCCTGCGGGGGCACGGAATCCCCGCGCGCGTAGCCGAAGGGCTCATCTACGGGGGCACGCCGCGGGGCTACTACTGGCACATGTGGACCCAGGCGCTGCTGGACGGCCGTTGGGTGGATCTCGACGCGACGCTGCCCGCACAGCCGCACCATGCTGGCTACGTGATCACGGGGGTGTCGTGCCTCTCGCAGAGAGGACCGGCCACAGAGATGGAGGACTATCTCAAGCTCGTGGGGAACCTGGATATCGAGGTGCTCGAGGTGGTCTACGGACGCTGAAGCACATGCCAAGGCGGACTCCACTGCGCCCGGATTCCGCTTTCCGTGGCCCTTTCCTTTGCTGAATCCTCGATGGAGCGCCGAGGCAAGGGAACTGACGGCTTCTCAAACTCAGGGAAACGGCCGGCTCGAGGTTCTCATGACCGGGGACGCAGGGGAGCTTGTCCAGTGGGGAGAGGGGAAACACAAGCCGTCGGCAAGGGAGCAGGTGCGCGCGCACCGTTCCAGCATAGAGAAACAAGACCGGTGAACACCATCCGTCGGCTGCCTCAACCAGGCCTGCGTGTCGGCAGCCACGCCCGACGTTACGACCATGCGCTCACAA
>PXEP01000205.1 GCA_003566155.1 Candidatus Acetothermia bacterium
CGCTTTCCCTGTTTGACCTCGAATCCCCGGCACTTGGGCTGTCGTGGCCCACGGTGGCGGCCACCGTAGGTATCCTGAGCGCGGTGTTCGTGTTCGTGATCTCCAAGGGCCTGTTGGCCCAACGTCACCCTCGCCGGGCGCTGACCACCATGGTCGGACTGACCGGTGTGGCCCAAGACGACCTCTATGAACGTGGCGGTTGGGTGAAGATCCGCGGTGAGTACTGGCGTGCACGGGCGGAAGGAAGCCCCGTCCGCGAAGGTGATGAGGTGGAAGTGGTCTCCCAGGAGGAGCGCACTCTGGTTGTGCGGCGACTGTGAGCCTGTTCCGCATTGAACGCAAGGCCGCGGGGAGCGAGGGAAGGCTGGGAGTTCTCTCCACTTCGCATGGTCACATCAACACCCCGGCCTTTGTCGCAGTGGCCACGCGCGGTACCGTGCGGGCGGCCGATCCGTGCGACCTACACGCCATGGGCGTACAAGCCCTGATCGGGAACACGTACCACCTGGTGCTGCGCCCGGGCGCGGAGCTGCTGGGAGAGCAGGGGGGACTACACGGCTTCAGTGGTTGGTCGGGGCCGTGGATGACCGATTCCGGGGGATACCAGGTGTTCAGCCTAGGGGCGGGCAAGGAGCACGGGGTAGGGAAAGTGGCTTCCGTGTTCCCAGGAGACAAGAATCCCCGTCCGCGGGGGAGATCGTTGGTCCGCCTGAGCGAACGGGGCGCCGTCTTTCGCTCGGTGCTTGACGGGAGTTGGGTCACGTTCACCCCCGAGTCGGTAATCCGTGCCCAGCGTCTGTTGGGAGCGGACATCGTGCTGCCGTTGGACGAATGCACCTCGCCTTGGCATTCGCGGGAGTACACAGCACAAGCCTGCGCGCGGACGCATCGATGGGCGGAACGAGCGCTGGCCGCCTGGAACGAGGGTGGTTCACAAGGGCCCAACCCCAAGCAGGCCCTGTACGGGATCGTGCAGGGTGGAGCCTATGAGGATCTGCGGCGTCGTTCGGCCCGCTTCATCGCGGATTTGGGGTTCCCCGGCGTCGCCGTCGGCGGCTCATTGGGACGCAGCAAGGAGGAAATGTTCCAGGTTCTGCGATGGGTAAGCGATGAGCTCCCCGATGAACTGCCCCGACATCTATTGGGCATCGGGTCATTGGAGGACGTGGTGGAAGCAGTCCGGCAGGGGATGGACACCTTCGACTGCGCCGCGCCCACCAGGATGGCGCGCAACGGGACGCTACTCGTCCTGACCGAGCGAAGGGGGCGAATCAACATTCGAAGCGCACGCTTCCGGCGTGATCGAGAGCCGGTCGATCCCAATTGCGACTGCCCAGTGTGTTCATACCATTCGCGTGCGTTTCTTCACCATCTTCTGCGCGCCGGGGAGCTCACCTACTACCGGCTGGCGACCTTGCATAACCTGCGAACCATGGTCCGCTTTATGGGGAGCATCCGTGAGCTTCTGGCGGCAGGGCGCAGCCCTGACCGCAAGGAACTCCTGCCGACATAGGAGTTGCCGCAGTTTTCGCGGTTCGTTATTGCCTCGTCGGCAGAGGCAGGCGAAACTCCACCGGTCAAGGAGGCAACAGTGAAGGTACTGGCCATCGATACCGGAGGAACACAGACACGCATTGGCCTATTTCACGATGGGAGCCTCGTATCCCGGACCAGCTTTGCGACTACGGATCTGCAGGCGTTGCTCGACGCAGTGAAACAGCTCGCACCGGGGGGGTTCGACGCCGCAGGGATAGCGTTTGCCGGCGCGCTTGACATGCGGCAGGGCCGCATCCTGTACGCCCCCAATCTCACGCAATGGCAGGGAATGGAGCTTCCGCCTCTTTTGCGCGACGCATGGAAAACACCTGTGTACATGGGCAACGACGCAACGTGCGCCGCGCTCGGCGAACTGACGGCAGGTTCCCGTGCCAGCGATTTCGCCTATGTCACCTGGTCCACCGGGATCGGAGGCGGGCTGGTCAGCGGAGGGCGGGTGCTCTGGGGGCGTACGGGCATGGCCGCCGAGGTTGGGCACATGGTGCTACAGCCAGACGGCCCGACGTGTAACTGCGGTAAGGCCGGTTGTCTGGAAGCACTGGCTTCCGGAAGCGGCATACGTCGCATCACCGAGCGTAGACTCGGCCGGCCGCTCTCAGCCAAGGAGACAACAGCTCGAGCACAGGCCGCTGAACCGATACCTGTAGAGATCATGCAGGCCGCTTGTATCGGCCTTGGGCAGGGGCTGGCCATACTGAGCGAAGTGTTGGAGCCGGAGCTGTTCGTGCTAGGTGGTGGCATCACACGCTCCTGGGCGTACCTCGGGCCGCAGGTTGAGCGAGCGCTGGCCTCCATGGCCCGTACGCCACCCCCGATACGGCTCACAGAGCTGGGGGACGATGTCGGCCTACACGGAGCCGCAGCACTTCCCACACACTGGCCGGAGAAATGGCCTCCCCCGGCCAAGTGAACCCGCTGTCCCCTCATCCCCGTTGCTTCAGGGCCTCCAACACACGGGCCGGGGTGAACGGTGCGCGTGTCAAACGCACCCCCAGCGCATGGTAGATGGCATTAGACAGCGCAGGGAGGGGCCCGTTGATCCCGATCTCAGCGATGGACTTGGCTCCCAGAGGACCGCTGGGCTCGTACGAATCGAGCAGAACCGTTTCCAACTGGGGAACATCCAGGGCAGTGGGGATCTTGTAGTCGAGAAGATTGGCCGTCACGCAGCGACCACGCCGGGAGAAGTTGAGTTCCTCAAACAATGCCTGGCCGATTCCCTGGGCCATTGCGCCCTCCAGCTGACCCTCGGCAAGATGGGGATGCAGCGCGACTCCACAGTCGGCGACTCCCAACATGCGTTCCAGACGGACAATACCCGTCTCCTCGTCTACACCCACCTCGGCGAAGAACGCGGCAAACGGAGGCGGCGACTCCTCCGGGACGCAGGAGGCTGTAGCCGCTATCTGGTGCTGGTCAAC
>PXEP01000051.1 GCA_003566155.1 Candidatus Acetothermia bacterium
CGAGGTTGGCCTGCTTGCCGAGGGCCTGTTCGAGGGCGCGGACCATGTCCAGGAGCTTCACGGCATGGCTGTTGCCCAGGTTGATGATCTCGTAGTCGGTGGCGTCGTAGTCCAGGCATGCGCGGATGCCGCGGACGATGTCGTCGACGTAGGTGTAGTCGCGGCTGGTGCTGCCGTCCCCGTAGAGGGGGATGGGCTTGTTCTCGAGCATGAGCTGCGCGAACTTGTGGATGGCCAGGTCCGGCCGTTGCCGGGGTCCGTACACGGTGAACAGCCTGAGGCCGAGAAAGCGGATGCCGTACAGGTGACTGTACACGTGTCCCAGGAGTTCGCCGGCGACCTTGCTTGCCCCGTAGGGGCTCACGGGGCGCAGGACAGGATCGTCCTCCCGCCAGGGGACGTCCGGGTTGATCCCGTAGACGCTGGAGGAGCTGGCGAACACGAACTGCTCGATGTTCCACTCTCGGGCGAGCTCCAGGAGGTTCTGGGTGCCCCGGACGTTGGTCTCGTAGTAGCCGGTTGGGTCTTCGATCGACGGGCGGACGCCGGCTTTGGCGGCGAGGTGGACGAGCGCTGGTTTGTGGTAGGTGGTGTGTGGTGTGTGGGAGAAGCCGAACCCCGACAAGGCGTCTCTCAGTGAGTCCAGGTTGCGGATGTCGGCTTCAACCAGTGTGAACCGGGGATTCTGGAGGGCGGAGGCGAGGTTGTGGCGCTTGGTGGCGGGGCCGTAGAAGGGGTCGAAGTTGTCGACGGCGATCACGTGCCACCCTTCGGCGAGCAAAGAGTCGACAAGGTGGCTCCCCACGAAACCCGCGCCTCCGGTTACCAGCACTGTGCCGTTCATGGGTTCAGGTTGTCCGGGCTGGAACGGTGCGCAATACCAGCTTTCACGACTCTTGATATGTTTCGCATTTCTTCTGTGTTAGCCCATCCTTGCTGGGCACCGGTTCGCTCAGCAATGCGGCCTCCATGCCCCTTCGGCACGTTTTGCCTCAAACAGTCGGACGAGCATCATCGCCAACTCCCTCCTGTGTGCGCAACCTTGGACCACCAGCGGCTGCATCTGGGGACCACGTCTGTTGCGTGACTGTGGCGACAGCGGAAGGGGCAGACCTATGAAAGTGCGAGTTCGAGGGGCTCCTTCTTGAACGAACTCACCTTGAGGATAGAGAAGCCGATGACCTTGCCCTCGTTGTCCACCTTCTCCATCACCTGATCGTGCTTCGTCTCCCGGAAGTAGCCAGCCTTCCGTTCAAAGAGCACCTCGAGGTAGTCTCCTTCAGGATCGTACCACACCCTTACGGCTTGTCTGGCCACAGCACTGCCCCCTTCTTGACACGGTCAGTCAAATAGGCTGTTACGACGAACGCATCATCACCGCTGCGCTTCACCACCACGCAGATGTACTTGTCCCCAACGCGAGTGCCTGTCAACCATCGATAGTACAACCAGGCGGCGTCATCGGACAACGATTGCACCACATATTCGGGATGAGATAAGGCTTCCGCAATAGCCGCCTCGAGATCCACCATCTCTGGATGCTCCTGGAGATGGTTCAGCCGCTCATCCGTAAGGCGGACCTCCGTCCCCCATCTGTCCTGGAGGAGATGCAGTTCGGCCATCAGAAGCGATGGATCCAGAAGGGACGAACCTTGAAGATCTGGATCGCCCAAGCACGGCCTAGGAAGATCACCTGCCTACTCCGATGTACGTGAAGCCGGCGGTGCGGGCGGCCCCAGGGTCGTAGATGTTGCGGCCGTCGAGGAGGACGGGGGTGCGCATGCTACGGGCCAGGCGCGCAAGGTCCAGGCGGCGGTACTCGGGCCACTCGGTGGCAAGGAGCAACGCATCGGCGCCCTGGGCGAGCTCGTAGGGGTCGGTGTGGTATTCGATGTCCAGGCCCTGTAGCTCTTGGCGGGCGTTTTCGGTGGCGATGGGGTCGTGGGCGCGGACATGGGCTTCCCGCTCGGCGAGTTGGCGGACGATGTCCACCGAGGCCGAATCGCGGACGTCGTCGGTGTTGGGTTTAAAGGAAAGGCCCAACACCCCGATCACCCGGCCGCGGACGCCCTTTAAGGCCTCTTGCAGGCGGTCTACGGCCCGCTGGCGCTGGGCGTGGTTCACTAGCTGGGAGGCGTGCACAAGGTGCATGGACGCCCCGTGTTCCTCGCCCATCGCCGCGAGGGCGCGCGTGTCTTTGGGGAAGCAGCTTCCACCCCAGCCAAGGCCCGCCTGGAGAAACCTGGGGCCGATGCGGGGGTCGAGGCCGATCCCGCGGGCGACCTCGGTGACGTCGGCGCCCACGCGCTCGCAGAGTACGGCGACCTCGTTGATGAAGCTGATCTTCATGGCAAGCGCTGCGTTGGCGGCGTACTTGATCATCTCCGCGCTGATCGGGTCAGTGGTCACCAGGGGGGGCAAGTTGTAGCTCGTGGGCCGGGGGAGGTACTGCGGAGGCTCGAAGGTCTGCTCGAGGACGGGGCGGTACATGCGCCGGAGGGGGTCCGCGGTGGAGGGGTCGTCGGCTCCGACCACGATCCGGTCGGGGTAGAGCATGTCCTGTAGGGCCGTGCCCTCGCGGAGGAACTCGGGGTTCGAGGCCACCGAGACCGTAGGGGCAGGGTTGAGCCCGCGTTGTTCGAGCGCGCGCGCCACCACGTGGGCCACGCGCCGGTTGGTCCCCAAGGGGACGGTGGATTTGATGACGAGGGTGCAGGTTTGCCCCTCGCGCAGGCCTTGGGCCACCTGGCGGGCGGCTTCTTCCACATAGCGGTTTTCCGCCTGGCCGTCGGGGCGGCACGGGGTGCCCACGGCGATCATGACAAGCTCGGCATCGCCGACGACTGCGTCGGCCCGGTCGCTGAAGGAAAGGCGGGCACCTGCCTCTTGCATCAGCTCTTCCAGGCTCTGCTCATGGATGGGGCTCTTGCCGGCCTTGAGCTTCTCCAGTTTGCCGGGATCGATCTCCACCACGGTC
>PXEP01000200.1 GCA_003566155.1 Candidatus Acetothermia bacterium
ACTCGACCCAAGCCCGTGTTCGGGAATGGTAGCAGCCAGTGTGGTGCTATGCGAGCCTCCGGATGGGTGGCCAGGGTTGGGGGAGGAAGCCGCACTGACGAGAGCGCCTTGCCTGTGGGCGCCAGCGAACAGGCAGCATCGGTGCTTGCTTCTTCCCTCATCCATGGTGTTCTCTGCACTGCAATGGAGCTGCGCCTTTATGTTGCCACACTACTGAAGACGCAAGGCGTCAAGTGGGCGGACGATGGGCACGCCTCTGGCCTTGCAGTGATCTAGAATACGCTCCAGCTTTTCTGTTGATACCTGAAGCCTCTTTTCGTCAGCGATCGTGCCGTCTATGATGTGGTGTGCGTAGAAGACCAGGGCAGCTTTTCTGAGATACGCCTCGTCGATTTTCTCCAGAATAGCGGGCAGCGGTTTCCGGTTCTCGATACCACATCGGTGCAGCAAGTAGGGGTCTTCATTCGTGATGAATGAACTGCCTGTTCTGAAGGCACAGGGGTAGAGCTCGGGATGACGGAACGCTGCTTGTCAGTTCCTACTACGCCATACGGGTAGACGTAGTGACAGGGCGTGACTCCGTGATTGAGCATCTGCTGGTGCATCTCATGTACTTCTTCACGGGTTTCGCGGAGCGTCAGCTCCGACAGTCTGGCGTGACAGTTGCCATGGTTGCTTGCTGTCCAGCCGTGGACGTCAAGGAGTTCGCGTACCTGAGCCCAGGCGAGGTGTCGTTCCTCAACCATGCTGCTGCCGTCGATAGCAATACATATCGGTACCCCTCTGTTTGCGAATAGCATTCTGTGTTCGTACACGGTTGGGCTGGCATCGTCGAAGATAAACGCAATACGGGCTTGGGGCCCCAGAGATCTCTGTGTTGCAGGAGCCCCTGGGGAGAAATGCCGCCGATGAAGGTGCAACTTGCTTCCAAGCCGCGAACGTAGCCACTTCCTGAGCCGGGCGGGGAGAAGCCGGGCACCCTTCAGGGGCAACCTAGCTAGGGATGAGCGTCTCAATGCATCTGACCTTTCTGTCCGGGAGAGATATGTTCCCCTGTTGGAGGCAAAACGTTTCTGCCTCTGCCGAGCCAGTGCGTAGCCCGAGCTCTATCAGTCACGGGTGCCCCAGACAGCTGACGATCCGCTTAGCAGCTTGACCATCGCCATAAGGTCTTAAACGAACACGCTTCTCAGCTGCTGGTCCGCAGGCCGCTTTCCTGATCGCCCCAGGATCACACCCCACAAGACGGTTCCACCCAGTCTCGATGGTTTCGGTCCATTCCGTCTCTTTCCGCAGTGTCACGCAAGGAATGCCGAAGAAGAACGCTTCCTTCTGTACGCCGCCGGAATCGGTGAGGATTACCTTAGCGTTCCGTTCGAGGTTGATCATGACAAGGTAGGATACCGGCTCCAGCAGTTCAACGCCTCGGCTGAGCGAACAGAACTCAGGGAGCTGAGACGAAAGCGCTTGGCGAGTCCGCGGATGAAGTGGGACCACAACCCTCAAGCCCTCGACAGCCACAGCTTCCAGTCCTTCGAAGATAGACCGGAGCCTTTCTCGATCGTCTGTGTTCTCAGCCCGGTGGATCGTCGCCAGAGCGTACTCTCCCTGTTTGAGCCCCAGTCGCCTGAGTATGCTGGGTTTCCCCTGGGCGAGCGTGCCGTAGAGTAAGACAGCATCGTACATGACGTCACCCACATTGGCTACGACGGGTCCGTTGTGCGTGGTCCGTGGTCCGTGGTCCAAGGGCAGGAGGTGGCCGTCATCGAGGATGTTGGTGAAGCCTTCGCGGCGGAGGTTTTCGGCAGCGGTCTCAGTAGGGCAGAAGAGGAGGTCGGAGACGTGATCGGCGAGTACACGGTTCAGTTCCTCGGGCATTCGCCGGTTGAAGCTACGAAGGCCTGCTTCCACATGAGCCACAGGGACGTGGAGCTTGGCTGCCGCCAGTGCCGCGGCGAGTGTGGTGTTGGTGTCGCCGTAGACAACCACCCAGTCTGGCTTCTCGTCTAGAAGCACCTGTTCGATCTCCTTGAGCATCTCCCCGGTCTGGTGCCCATGGGAACCGGAGCCCACTCCTAGATGGTAGTCGGGTGCCTTCAGTCCAAGCTCATCGAAGAACACTTGGGACATCTCGAAGTCATAGTGCTGGCCTGTATGGACCAGGGTCTCTCGAATCAGTCCCTGTGGGTGCTCGTGGTTGTGCTGCTCAATGGCCTTCAGCACGGGGGCGAGTTTTATGAACTGGGGGCGTGCGCCGACGACGTTAACTAGTCGCATGGTCGATGGTCCGTAGTCCGTGGTCCGTGGTCCGCAGTCTGCAGTCGAGAGTTCGGAGTCGCGACTCCTGAGTCCATGGTCCATAGTCCGGAGTCAAGAGCCCGGAGTCGGAGAGTCGCGAGTCGGGAGGACAAAGAATGGTGAACATGATCACGCCTTGGTCTCCCGGGATCGGCCCACCAGCTTCAGGAAGTCGGAGACCGGCACGATCTTGATCCCCCTGAACTCCCCGAGAATCAGCAGATCTTCGTCTCCCGTGATGACGAAGGCAGCGTGCCCATCTAGGGCACACTCCAGAACACGGTTGTCATCTTCGTCCCGACAGACAGAAACCCTGCTCTGGGGACGAACGACAACTGCGAGCTGTCTCCACGCGTCTACGACGTCGTCGGCTTCGCGATTCTTCAAGCCAAACGGCTTCACCGGATCTGTGAGCACATCCCGAAGCTCGCGCAAGAGAGCATCCGAGGTAACACAGATGATCTCCGAGTTACGAACGGCGTGAAGAAGGGCTCTGGGGGAACCCATCCAGAACGTGGCGGAGATGATGACGTTGGTGTCGATAACTACGCGCACTTCAGAGGTGCTCCTGTCTGCGGTGCGCCTTGACGATCTGTGCGACGTCTTCCTCGGTGAGGTGGCTGAACCCCCTCTCCTTGGCCATGTTCATTGCCCACGCATCGAATGCG
>PXEP01000100.1 GCA_003566155.1 Candidatus Acetothermia bacterium
GGCGCACACAAGGTGCGCCGCTACAACGCACCCCCCGATCCCTGGGGCGCACGTCCCACATCCTGAGGCGTAGCGTCGCAGCTTGCCTGCGACGGCGATCGGCGCACACAAGGTGCGCCGCTACAACGCTCCCCCGGATCCCTGGGGCGCACACATCCCACATCCTGAGGTGCACGTCCCACATCCTGAGGTGCAGCGTCGCAGCTTGCCTGCGACGGCGATCGGCGCACACAAGGTGCGCCGCTACAACGCTCCCCCGGATCCCTGAGGCGCACGTCCCACATCCTGAGGTGTAGCGTCGCAGCTTGCCTGCGACGGGGGTCGGCGCACACAAGGTGCGCCGCTACAACGCACCCCCCGATCCCTGGGGCGCACGTCCCACATCCTGAGGCGTAGCGTCGCAGCTTGCCTGCGACGGGGGCGGCGGCTTGTCCCTGACGTTATCCCGAGGGGGATAAATCACCGACGCAGCGCCCGCTAGGAGGCAGATTCGCGGATCATCGTCAGGAGGAACTTGAGAGGGCGGAGCGCCTTCAGGGCGTGGGGGACATGGGCGGGCATGATGACCGCCTGACCCTCGCCCAAGCGATGGGCTTGCCCAGCCAACGTTACCTCCACCTCCCCTTCCAGAACATGCACCAGCGCGTCGAACGGTGCAGTGTGCTCGCTCAGCGCTTGACCGGCGTCGAAGGCAAACAGCGTCACCGTACCCGTGGACCGGTCAACCAAAGTGCGGCTGACAACTGACCCCGTTTGGTAGTCAACCAACCGGGAGAGCTCCACTACTGTACCCGTTTCCATGCCTGTCCCTCCTGCACTCGGGGAGTGTACGTACAAGCTTCCACCTGCACAACGAGTCCGGTGCACAACGCGGCGGGCAAGACGCCCGACCCACGGCGCACACAAGGTGCGCCGCTACAACGCACCCCCGATCCCTGAGGGGTACATCCCACATCCTGAGGTGTAGCGTCGCAGCTTGCCTGCGACGGGGGTCGGCGCTCACAAGGTGCGCCGCTACAACGCTCCCCCGGATCCCTGGGGGGTAGACGTCCCACACCCTGAGGTGCAGCGTCGCAGCTTGCCTGCGACGGGGGCCGGCGCACACAAGGTGCGCCGCTACAAAACAGCGAGAATCGCACGCAAGGTGTGAGGCTACGCGTCAGGGAGGGGAAGGAGGTCGATGCAGAGCAACACCAGGTTCTCCTCCCCGCGGTACAGCGTGTTGGCCACCGAACCCACTTGCTCCGGGCGGGAACAGTGGATGAATCCTTCGCGCTCCAGCGACGTCGGCCGGAAAGCACCATCTTCAAGCGCCCGTCGCCAGGCTTCTCGCGTGGTGATGTGCAGGATCATAACTGCGGGCGACCTCCGCGGATCTCGATGCGGCGCCGTTGTGGGTGGGGCATGGACAAGGTCACCCAGATGGCGTCCGCCGGGATAAGCTCTGGGATACGGTCAGCCCACTCCACCGCTGTCACCCCGGTCTCGGGCGGAAGCAGCTCGGTCAGCCCCACCTCGGCAAGCTCCTCTGGGGCGTTGATCCGGTAGGCGTCCAGGTGATGCAAGGTAAGCCGCCCCTTGTGCGAACGGGCGAGGACAAAGCTGGGGGAGAGCACATCCTCCTTTACGAACAGGCCGCGAGCCAGCCCCTGTACCAAAGTCGTCTTGCCAGCGCCCAGCTCGCCGACCAGAGCCACGACATCCCCGTCTTTCAGCCGCCCGGCCAGCTCCTCGCCCACCCGCTGGGTTTCCTCGGGGCCGGTAGCCACCACCGTACGTTCCATTTAGCTCCGCAAGGACATGCCTAAGGGAGAAAGGCGCTCCAGAATACGGTTTACCGCCTGCTCCACTTCCTCGGAGGACAACGTTCGCTCGGGATGACGGAAGGAAAGCTCGTAGGTCAGACTGCGCTGCCGTTCACCGACCCGTTCCCCTTCGTACAAATCGTACAAGTAACACCCTTCGACCAGCCCCTCGGCCAGTATCGCCTCCCGCACGCGCTGCTCGGCGACCTCGCGTGGTCCGACCAGGGACAAGTCCCGCTTGGACACTGGATAGCGCGGAAGCGGTCGGTGGACCGGGGCCTCACGCGCCCCACGGAGGCTCTGCACATCAACCTCCAAGGCCTGGACCCGATAGTTCCCGGGAAGATCGGCGCACAAGTCCGGATGCACTTCTCCCTGCCAACCCACTATGCTTCCTTCAAGTTCCACGGCGACGCGGCGGCCGGGGGGCAGCCACTTGTGCTCGCAAGGAACCAACCGCGCCCCTTGCACGCGCAATGCGGACAGAAGCTGCTGCCATACGCCAGCCAGGTGTTCGGGCCCGTAGGGGAGTTTGCCAGACAAGGGAAACGGCAGTCGACCGACCAACGCGATTCCCAGCCGTTCGCGTTCCATCACCCCGTTCTCGCGGCGGGAAAAGACCCTGCCAATCTCAAACAGCGCTGCCCCCGGCGTCTGGGTGTCCAAGGTGTGCCCGACCACCGACATGAGTCCCGGAAGGAGCCATTTGCGCAAGCCCTCGTTTCCCCGGGCTACCGGGTTCTCCAAGAGAACTGCCGCCTCGTCGGCGGGGGCCAGACTGGCCGTCGTGACTTCGGTCAGTCCAAGGGCCACACATGTCCGGCGCACAAGATCGGAGAAACGCTCCTGGGGATCCTTCGTCCCGCGCATGGGAGCCACCTGCGGAGGCACCGAGGGGATGGTGTGGTACCCGTAGACGCGCGCCACCTCCTCGATGAGGTCGATCTCCCGCACGAGATCCCCCCGCTCGGGGGGAACGTCCACCTGCCACCCTCCATCGTCCTGGGCGGCGGACAGCCCCAGCGCGGAGAACACCCGCGCCACCTCATCGGCAGGAACGTCGACTCCCGTTATGTGCTCCAGTCGCCCCTTGCGTAAGCCGACCCGCCGTGGCGTCGCCGGAGCGGGATAGGCATCCGCCGCACCCGCTGCCACGCGCGCGTCCAACAGCTCCGAAAACAGGGCACAGCATCTCCGCGAGGCACGGTCAGCTGCTTCGGGGGACAGTCCCCGTTCGAACCTATGGGAGGCTTCGGTGCGCAGCCCCAGAGAACGCGCCGACCGCCGCACCCGCACTGGGGAGAAGCACGCCGCCTCGAGCAGAATGGCGCTTGTACCCTCTCCAACCTCGGCATCCTGGCCTCCCATGACCCCGGCCACGGCCACCGGGCGATCCCCGGCGGTGATCAGCAGGGCCTCGGTGGGAAGCTCTCGTTCCACTCCGTCCAGGGTGGTGATGCGCTCTTCGGAGCGCGCCCGGCGGACGCCGATCACCGATGAACCAAGCCGGCGGTAATCGAAGGCGTGCAGCGGATGACCCAGCTCCAACATGACGTAATTGGTGATGTCCACAACCGGAGCCAACGGCCGCATGCCGGCCTTGGAAATCCGTGACTGGAGCCACACCGGCGAGGCACCGTGCCCGTCCATGTGCGCCAGCCGTGCCACATAGCGCGGACATTCGTCGGGGGATTCGATGTGCACCCGCACTACGTCGGCGCGCTCCCCTTGCTCAGGGTAGTCGGCGGAGGGCTCGCGCAACGGACGGTGCAGCAGGGCAGCCACCTCCCGGGCCACCCCATGGACCCCCAACAGGTCAGGGCGGTTGGAGGTCACAGAGATATCCAATACTGCATCGGGGGTTTCCAGCAGTGCTTGCCCATCATCCTCCAGATCCAGCCCGTCGGGCAACACCCATATGCCTTCCGATTTTGCCTCCAATCCGAGTTCAGCTCTGGAGAGGATCATCCCTTCGCTTCGCACGCCTCGCACCGAGCGGCTTTCCACCACCCCCCCGGGGAGACGCGTCCCGGGGAGGGCGACGAACACTCGCTGTCCTGAGCCCACGTTCGGGGCGCCGCACACGATCTTGCGTTCTCCGGAAGAGGTCTCCACCACGCACGCGGTGAGGTTGTCTGCGTTCGGATGCGCCTCCACGGACGAGACGGCACCCACCACCACGCCCTCCGCCGAGGAAAACCGGTGCACTTCCTCCACTTCCAGTCCCGCCAGGGTCAGCCGATCGGCCAGTTCCCCGGCATCGATATCGTGTACATCCACGTACTCCGACAGCCAGCTCAGTGGTACCCGCATCACAAGCCCCCGCTTCTGCCCCTACAGATCCACCCCGAGGTAGAAGACCCCGGGCCCTGTGTAAGTAATAGGCCAGGCGATGCCCGCAACGAGCCGCACATGAAGCAACCCGCCCAGCGCCTCCCAGGTCGTCCACACCTCCCCACCCGCTTCAGCATAGGTGGTGATTGTGTCCCAATCGTCACCTCTGCTCCACACACGGGCACCGGACACATAGGCCCTGGTACGCACGTCGCTCAGCAGGGCCAGCCCTCCCAACAGGTAGTCGGGGTTGTTCTCCGGCAGCCACAACGAGAGGGTGCCCGATGCCTTGTACTCCCCTATAGGGGCGCGCCTGATATCGTCCGGTGCACCTGGATCCCCCGGCGCGGCCAGGCTGTTGAACTCCGGCAGCGAAAACAGAAACCGTTCAGGCATACCTTCCGTGGCCAGCCCCCCGCGCGCCGTGAACTGCATGTAGGTTCGGGGAAGCAAACGTTCCTCGAGCAGCCCGGCCACGGAGACTCCGGCTGCGGAAACCTCCGGGACGAATAAGACAGAGCCCTGCGCAAGGCTTGTGCGGCTCACCTGCTCTTGCCAGGAGATCCCCAGCCGGGCCGCCCACATGGGAACACGGGCCACAGTGAACGAAAGCTCACCCGCAGGGGACCAATACGTCCCGGCGGACCCGATATCCGGCGTCTTCCACAGCCGCCGCCTGACCGTAAGCTCACCGAGCAGCGTTTCGTGGATCTGGGCCCAGCCGGATACGGATAGCTCCCGGCCGTAGTTCACCCAGGCGGAGGCGGCCTGCATCTGGGGCATGATTTCCCAGCCAAAGCGGTCCAGATAGCGCACCGACACGCCCTGGCCACCTGGATCCGGCTGTACCAAATATGCGTCCAGGGGCATATCGTTTCGGCCCATGGCCACCACCACCCGTCGCGGGTAGTGGTTGTTCAACCTGTCCACGTCGGGGACCCGGTGCTCCGGGTCGACCGTCACCCGACGCACGCGAAAATCTGTGTGGAAAACCATGGTGGTTTCGTCGTCGTCCTCGGGCTCCCAGGTGCGCGCCTTTCGCTCATCGTCTCCTCCCTGGAGTTTCACCGTTACCGGGAGGAACCCGCTGCCGCTGCGCCTGAGGTGGACATGGGTCTCGTGGCCGTCCTCGGTCCGGAGGCGGTCCATACCCTCCACCGCATAGTCCGCTTGGGCATCACCCCACACCCAGTCTTGGAAGAAGTCGCTTACATCCTGGCCGCTGACCTCGTGGGTCAACCGCTCGAACGCCTTCACGGTGAACCAACGGCCGCGGTATCGTTCATGCGCCTGGTGCAGCACCTCGTCCAGCACCTCTTCGCCCAACACATGGCCCAATGCCCGCAGTACCAACGCCCCCTTCTCGTACAGTCGGACGGAGCTGGCCTGCAGGTAGTCCACCTCGCTGGTGGGCTGCACGATGGCCTCATCGAAGCCCAGGAAGGTCGTGTTCAGGTAAGGGAATTCCACCAAGTGTTCACGGAGATTGAAGTATCCAAGCGCTGATTTCACCATTTCTTCTCCCAACCCCGGTCGCTGGGGTTGAAACACGTTGCCGGCCTCAGCCCCGTAGCGGTCTTCAAACCAGCGCATAGCCGCGTAGTGGGCGAACCCCTCGGAAAGCCAGTTCTCCTCGTCTAGATCGGCGCCCACACCCACGCCCCACCACTGGTGGGCGATCTCGTGGGCGAGCACGAACTGTCCCAGGCGACTTAGGGTCCCCTTGGCCGTGAGGTCGGAGCGCCGGAACAACCAGCTGGGCATGAACACAACTCCGTCGGCTGCAAATGCGATTCCCGTATCCGACGGATGTTCCACAAGCAGCAGGCGGTCAAAGGGGTAGGGACCGTACACCTCCTCGAAGTACTCCACGATCTCCCACACGTAGGTCCCCAGGCCGCGCAGCTGTTCCTCATGGCCCGGTTGCGCGACGAGTTCCACCGTCAACCGACGTCCCTCCAGCGGGACCTTGGTCAGCCGGCCAGCGGGACCGATGAACAGGGACACCGACCGGACCGGTTCGCCAAAACTCGCCCGGTAGACGGACTTGCCTTCTGCTTCCTCCTTGTCCACCGTTCCCGGCAAGGCGGCAACCCAATCCGTGGGTACCTCCAGGCGAAGCTGGTAGTGGTGGGCCAGTGCTACCTGGGGAAGGTAATCGTCCTCCGGCGGCGGACTGGGCAACGGGTGCCATCCGTAGCGCCAGGTGTAAACTTCCCCCAACCGGCCGGGCTCTCCACTCCTTATGTGTGGAAAGCGCGTCGAAAATACTATCTTGAGCGAACCCTCCTCCTGGGGGACTTCTACCTTCATCAGCCCGTCGTCCAACGAGTAGGTCTGCTGGCTTGGCGGGGCAGCGATAAGTTCGTAGTCAAGCCGTCGCTGTTCCTCATCGGCGTCGATCCACCACACCCCTTCGATCTTGGTCCACGAGGGATCGAACCCCCAAGCATATCTCTGGTCTTCGTGCCGACCTGACGTGTGCGGGTTGGGCTCGCGGCCTAGGTTCGCCGGCAACCTGAACCACGCCACTTCCGGAGCTTCGCTCCAGGAGATCTCCTGCGTCCCCTGCACCAAGTGTTCATCGGGCAAAAACTCCACATCCAGCACGCTGGTCCCAGCCAGGACCGCGCAGCCGGGCACCAAAAAAACGGCCAGCACCAAGGCTGTCCTTTGCATGGGTTCCTCCTTCAGCGTCGCACGCTTCAGGTATCTTGTTGTTGTTCCGCCGGCAGGACAGCGATGCGCACGGTGATGATCTCCCTCTCGGAGGCCTCTTCCACGGTGAGCAAAACCCGGCCTAGCCTGAGGCGGGCCCCGGGCTCGGGAATATCCCCGAGTTCCTCAAGGATCAGCCCGGCTATGGTGACGGCATCGTCCTCCGGCAAATCAACCCCAAGGGTTTGCTTAACCATACGCACTTCAGCATCTGCGTCCACCAAGGCTTCGCTGGGAGAGAGTTTGCGCAGGAGCTGTCCTGTGCGCGGGGTATCGTATTCGTCCTCGATCTCCCCCACGATCTCCTCCAGGATGTCCTCCAGGGTGACGATACCGGCCACACCTCCGTACTCGTCGACGACGACTGCCAGGTGCAACCGCTCCCGTTGGAACTCCCGCAGGAGCACGTTGATCGGCTTGGTGGTCGGAGTGTAGTAAACGGGCCGCAGGATCTCCCGAAGATTCCCTTCATCGCCGTTGGCCATCAGAGCAAACAGGTCCTTAGCGTACAGCAGGCCGAGCACATTGTCCCGGTTTTCTTCGTAAACCGGATAGCGGGAGTGCCCGTCGCGGATGACCAGTTCGCTGATCTCCGCAAGCGGGGTGTTGATCTCCACGGCCTGCATATCGGTTCGGGGTACCATGACATCCTCGGCCGTCGTCTCGTCCAGCGCCAATACGCGACGGATCATATCACCGTCCTGTGCAGCGATCGTCCCCCGCTCCTCCCCCTCCTCGATCAAGGTGATCAGGTGGTCCTCGGAGATGGTCCCCTCTTCCCTCTCCAGCACCTGTTCGCCAAATGGTCTCAGCAGTAGCCCAGTCACGGCGCGTAATCCCCGCACCAAGGGATGCAACATCACCGTCAGCCTCCACACAGGGCCGATGACCACCAACGTGACCCCCTCGGCCCGGTTCTTGGCCACGGTCTTGGGGGTGATCTCCCCGAACAAAAGCAAGGACAAAGTCATGACCCCGGTGGTGATCAGTGCCGACACGTACTGCGGAAGGCCAGGGGGCAGAATGCGAAGAAACAGCAGCGTGGCCACGGCCGACGCCCCCACGTTGACCAGGTTGTTCATGATGAGCAACGTGGTGATGAGATCGTTGGGCTCCTCCAGCAGGTGCTTCAAGGCCCGCTTCTTGTTGGGCTTGCGCTCGCTCATGTGGCGTAGCTGCAGCTCAGACAGAGAGGTCACTGCGGTTTCCGAACCAGAGAAGAACGCCGAGAGTAGCAACAGTATCAGCAGTACCAGTACTTGCGATCCCGCGGTCACGCGCGCTATCACCTCAAGGGTATCTACATCTACCGACGAATTATAGCGGCGCCCGGGAACGTCAACCAGGCCCGGCTCCACAACTACTTCGCCGCACCGGGTGGGCAACCGTTACAATGTACCATGGATGAAGGACGGGTGGATTTCGAGGAATTGCGTAAACTGTGCACGCTTCTTCGCGAAGAGGGCTTGTCCGAACTGACGGTGGAAGAAGAAGGGCGCCGCATCACACTGCGCCGCGTCCTGCGGGAGGCCCCGCACGGCCCGGCACCCGAAGAAGTCGCACACTCCGAAACAACTGAGGAGTATGTCCGATCTCCCGTGGTAGGCACCTTCTGGCAGAGGCCGGCCCCTGGCCAAGCTCCGTATGTATCGCCCGGGGACGAGGTGGAGCCAGGACGCGTCCTATGTGTCGTGGAGGCGATGAAGGTGATGAATGAAGTGCGCGCCGAGCGGCCGGGGATCATCAGCGAGGTGTTGGTGGAGGATGGTGCACCGGTGGAATATGGACAGCCGCTGTTCGTACTCCGCCCCATCCACTAGCCGTGGAGAAAGTACTGATCGCCAACCGGGGTGAGATCGCCCTACGAATCCTGGACGCGTGCCGAGAACGAGGGCTCAGTGCAGTAGCCGTATTCTCCGAACCAGAGCGGGAGGCGATGCATGCACGGGAGGCGGCGGAGTCGGTGTGTATCGGGCCGGCTGACCCCCGCCGCTCGTACCTGTCCGTCCCCGCGCTTATCGCCGCCTGCGAACTCACCAGGGCCGACGGACTGCATCCCGGATACGGTTTTCTCTCCGAAAGCGCAGATCTGGCTGAGATATGCGAAGCACACGACATCACGTTCGTAGGGCCTTCGCCGGAGGTCCTGTCCCGCGCGGGGGACAAGGCCGTAGCCAAGAGGATGGTGAAGGAGTCCGGCATCCCTGTGTTGCAAGGTTCGGAGCCCATTGCCTCGACGGCCGACCTCAACGGAGCGGCCGACGAACTCGGGTTCCCTCTGCTTCTCAAGGCGGCAGCCGGCGGTGGCGGAAGAGGCATCCGGGTGGTGCGGCGGAGAGAGGAACTGGCCCCGGCGTTTACGCGGGCCCAGGAGGAAGCCCTGGCCGCCTTCGGCGACAGACGCGTGTTCTTGGAAAGGTTCGTCCCTTCGCCACGCCACGTTGAGGTGCAGGTCCTCGGAGACACGTACGGAAACGTTGTCCACTGGGGAACACGGGATTGCACTGTACAACGCCGGCATCAGAAGCTGGTGGAGGAGGCCCCGGCCCCCGGACTGGAGCCGGAGCTGAGGGAGAAGCTTTCTCAGACTGCCGTATCGGCCGCCCGCGCCCTGGGATACGTGGGTGCAGGTACGGTGGAGTTTCTTATCGAAGGGAACCATTACTACTTCATCGAGATCAACCCGCGGATTCAGGTCGAGCACCCCGTGTCGGAGGTGCTCGTCGGAAGGAACTTGATCAGCGAACAACTGCGCATCGCCCAGGGCGAGGCGCTGGATTATCGGCAACGCCAGGTCGAGTTCTGGGGCCATGCGATCGAGTGCCGCATCAACGCCGAGGACCCATCACGAGATTTCATGCCGTCCTCGGGCAAGCTGTACGTACGGCAGCTGCCCGGCGGGATGGGGGTACGTGTGGATTCAGCCCTGTACCAGGGAATGCCTGTGCTTCCCTACTACGATCCGTTGCTGGCCAAGGTGATCGCGTTTGGCGAGACGCGCGAGGAAGCGCGGATCCGGATGTTCGCCGCGTTGGGCCGCTTCCAGGTCACCGGGGTGTCCACCAACCGCGAGCTTCTGATCGAGGTCGTCTCCCATCCCAACTTCGCCGCCGGGCGGGTGGGCACGGACTTCCTTGAGCGGATGAGTTAAGGAGCGTAGACTCCACCAGTGTTCGAGTCACTTACTGAACGGCTGAATCAAGTATTCCAGCAACTACGCGGCAAGGGCTACCTCACCGAGGAGGATGTCCGCGGCGGCCTGCGGCAGATCCGCCTTGCGCTGCTGGCAGCCGACGTCCACTACCAAGCCGTGCGGGACCTGCTGACCCAGGTGGAAACGGAAGCCACAGGCAAGCGTGTTCTGGAATCGCTGAGCCCCGGCCAACAGCTGTTGGCTGTAGTCCGCGAAAGTATGGTGCGGCTCATGGGGGAAGAGAGGAAACCCCTGCGCCTCACCGGCCGGCCGGCCGTGGTGTTGTTGGTGGGCCCGGCCGGCGGCGGCAAGACGACCACGGCGGGCAAGCTGGCCAAACACCTGCAATCCCGGGGGAAGAAGGTGTTGCTGGTGTGCGCCGACCCGTACCGCCCTGCGGCGGCAGACCAGCTTTCAGCAGCAGCGGATAGGGTTGGCGTGGACTTCGCCTCCGCTGCCGCCGACCCGTTAGGCCAGACCAAACAAGCGATTCGCGAGACCCAACGCTCCCTACACGAAGTGCTGATCGTGGATACTCCAGGGGTTCCCCCGGGGGAGACGCCTGAACCGTTGCTGGGCGATTTGGTCCAGGAAACCCATTGCTCCGACGTAGTGCTCGTTTTGGACGCCTTGGTGGGCCAGGAAGCCGCCGGGATCGCCGAGAAATTCCTTCCCTTGGGGGTCACCGGGGTGGTGCTGTCCAAGCTGGACGGCGATGCACGAGGTGGCGCCGCGCTGTCGCTCCCTATGCGTACCCAACGCCCCATCGTATTTGTGGGAACAGGAGAGCGCCCGGAGGATCTAGAACCATTCCACCCCGAGCGGATGGCCGACCGTATCCTGGGACTGGGCGACTTGCAGGGGCTGGCCGAACAACTGCAGGAAGCAGGCGTGAAACAAGTGGACCAAGCACGGGTCCGGCAGGGCGCGCTCACGCTCGATGATTTTTTGGAACAGCTGCAGGCCATGAACCAGGCCGGCCCCATATCGCAGTTTCTGTCCCGCATCCCGGGAGTAAAACAACAGGACGTGGACGACCCGGAGATAGAAGACGAACTCAAGCGGGCACGGGCCGTCATCCAGTCTATGACCCTTGAGGAGCGACGTAAACCAAATATAATCGGGGCTAGCCGGAAGAGGCGCATTGCCCGCGGCTCCGGCACCACTGTCCAGGAGGTCAACCGTTTACTGTCGCAATACGAGGAGGCTCGCCGGCTGGCTCGCACGGTGGGGCGCCAACGGACACCTCCTGGAATGGGTAACCTAGGCTCGAGGTGAGAGATGGCACTGAAGATTAGGCTTAAGCGTACGGGAAAGAAGAGGCAAGGAAGCTTTCGCATCGTGGTCGTTGACGGGGAAGCCAAGCGGGACGGTCGTTCGTTGGAGGAAATCGGCCACTACTTCCCCCACGCCGAACCGGCGGAAATCAACGTGGATCGAGACAGCGCGCTATCGTGGCTGAGCAAGGGCGCTCAGCCGACTCCCGCTGCCCGCAGACTGCTGGCCAAGCTGGGAGTCATGCAGGCGTGGCATGAACAAAGGCACAGCCGCCAACCCCAGCAAGACGCTGGTTGATCTCGCCAAGTATCTGCTTAAGTCCATCGCGAGGGAACCTGAGCGGGCCAAGGTAGACCACGTGTGGACGGAGAACATGGATCTCATCGTGCTTAGAAGCACGGGCAAGCGCCGTCTTCACCCCCGCGATGTGGACGCGGTGGCCCAGGTTGTGCAAGCGGTGGGAAAACATCTAGGCCGCGAGGCGATGGTAGACCACAAATGAGGTTTGACATCGTCGCTATGTGGCCGGAGATGCTCGCCCCATACGCGAGCCGCGGGACACTGTGGGCAGCGCAAGAACGGCAGCTCATCGAGGTCCACCTCCACCGGCTGGAGACGTTCGCCCTCGCCGGGCGGCCGCTGGTGGACGATCGTCCGTTCGGAGGCGGGGCGGGTATGGTGATGCGCCCAGAGCCGTTCGCCCGGGCGATAGAGGCTATCGGCACCGAGGCAGGCACAAAGCCGTTTACGGTGCTTCTTTCGGCTCAAGGAGTGCGCCTCGATCAGAAGCTAGCCAGGGAGCTTGCCCACAAGCGAGCTCTGACGCTGCTCGCCGGCCGGTACGAGGGCGTGGATGAACGGGTGGCCCAGATGTGCGATCTGGAAATCTCCATCGGGGATTATGTGTTGGCCGGGGGCGAGGTGGCGGCAGCTGTGATGTTGGAGGCGGTGGGGCGCATGGTGCCGGGGGTGGTAGGACGACACGAGTCGGCGGCCACCGACTCCTTCTTCTCTGGCCCTCTCCTGGGACATCCGCAGTACACACGACCCCGTACGTTTCGCAAGATGAGCGTCCCCGAGGTCCTTATTTCGGGGGACCACGAGAGAATAAGACGCTGGCGGGCCGTACAGGCGTGGCGTAAGACCCTCCGTCACCGACCGGATCTGGTGCAGTGATGTACATCGCCTTGCTGCATTTTCCGATGGTGAACCGCCGGGGGGAGGTGATGGCCACCGCGCTCACCAGCATGGACGTGCCGGACATCGCCCGCACCGCCCGCACGTACGGGGCGCAGAGGTATTTCGTGGCCACGCCGCTTCCCTCACAGAGAAAGATCGCGGCCAGACTGCGGGATTTCTGGCTGGAGGAGGACCGGGGCTCATCGCGCCGAGAAGCGATGGAACGCGTTCACGTGTGCGGAGATCTCGGTGACTGCTACGAGGAAATCTGCGCTCTGGAAGGCCGGCCGCCGTTGGTGCTTGGAACAAGTGCTCGGGATGGCTTACCCTATCCCCTGATCGACTGGAAAGAAGCTCGGGAAGCGTTCACAACACAGCCGGTGCTCATTTGCTTTGGTACCGGCCACGGGATGGCTGGTGAGCTTCTGCAGGCTTGCGATGGCATACTCCCACCCGTATGGGGGGGGACGGAATACAATCCCCTGTCCGTGCGAGCCGCGGTGGCGGTGGTCTTGGACCGGTTAAAAGGAGTCAATCATGGCAGGGATGGATGATCTCATCCGCTCATTGGAGCAAGACCTTGTTAAGGAAGTGCCGGAGTTCGCTACCGGCGACATCGTACGCGTGTACGAACGTGTAACTGAAGGAACCCGGCAGCGTCTGCAGCCGTTCGAGGGCGTGGTCCTCAAGCGCTCCGGATCTGGGACGCGCGAGACGATGACGGTACGCAGAATCGCAGCCGGCGTGGGCGTGGAGCGCACGTTCCCCCTCCACCACAAGCTGGAGCGGATCGAAGTACTGAAACGAAACAACGTGCGGCAGTCGCGTCCGTATTGGCTGAGGAGGATATCACGGCTGCACAAGATCGGGTAAGGCGGCGTTGGCCGCTGCGCCGCAAGCGCAAGGAATCCAAGCCCCCTTGGATCGTGCGCCTGTTGCGCCGGCGCGGGGTGCGCCTGTCCCGAAGGGCGGCGTGGGCCCTGGGCTGGCTGGAAACGCTGGTCGTGGCCGGGGCCGCAGCGGCACTGATCATCACATTCGTCACTGTACGCATGACCGTGCCCACCGGATCCATGGAGCCGACCATAATGCGGGGGGACTCGTTCTTCGTGGACCGCATCTCCTACTACTTTACCCAGCCGGACATCGGCGATGTGATCGTGTTTTGGCACTTGACCGAGGTACGGATAACGGACATCTCCCCGGGAAGCCCCGCCGATGAAGCGGGCCTACGGGAAGGCGATTGGCTCGTGCCTCCAGTGGCCGACATCTCACCGTTCACGCAGACCGGGTTGGCCGGAGAACCGGTGCCCTCTGTGCGCACGCTCCGGCGAAGGATCGAGGAGGCCCAAGGGGCGGCGCTAGAGGCTACCGTCTTGCGCGAGGGGGTAGGACCGTACACCACCACGATGGAGGTCCCCGACGACGCCACCGATCTTTCCGGGCTGGGAATCAGAGCCTCCATCAGCCAGCAACGTTACGTAAAGCGCCTCATAGCCACCGGAGGGCAGACGGTGGAACTCCGCAACGGTCAAGTGTGGGTTGACGGAGAACGCGTCGACGACTTTACCGACCACACGTACAGAGGAGATTTGCCACGTGTGCGCTACGGGGCGAGCCCGACCGAGGTTCCTGAAGGACACTACTTCGTGTTGGGGGACAACACCAATAATTCGTATGACTCCCGGTATTGGGGCTTCGTGCCGGTGGAAGAACTGATCGGCGCCCCGTTTTTCCGTGTGTGGCCGTTCGGTCGATTCGGCCCAATGAACGGCTATTTCTGGTCCTCCCGGTGGTGAGGCAAGGGACTGAGTTACGGGGACTACAGCACTCGGGATGTGGGACGCAGGAGCCGCATCCCAAGGACCGACCCCTTATAATACCGGCGGGTGAGCTATCTATGAACACGCTATTGCAGGAGATCAAACGGCGTCGCACAGTACGGGCATTCCGTACCGATCCGGTGGAGGAAGACAAGATCCAAGCCATTCTGGATGCCGGCCGCTGGGCTCCCTCGGGGAAGAACACCCAGCCGTGGCGGTTCATCGTGGTCCGGTCGGAGGAAAAGCGTGCGGAACTAGGGCAGTTGGTACCGCAGCGAAACATGATCGCCACGGCGCCGGTCACCATCGCCGTGCTCAAACACGTTCCCTCCGGGTACGACGAACTCAAAGATGCCCAAGGGATCGGCGCTTGCGCGCAAAATATGCTGCTTGCTGCCCACGCGCTGGGGCTGGGGGCGTGCTGGATCGGCCGAGCGCGCGACCCCGAACTGGAAGGCCTTCTCGGCGCACAAGAGGATGAGGAATTGATGTTGCTTCTGCCCATCGGCTATCCGGCCGAGGAGCCCGGGGAGGGGAAGCGCAAACCACTGGAGGAGTTGTCGCGAACCCTCTGACGGGTACAGCTTAACGCATACCTCCCACCAGGCCACGCAGGAGCATGATCACGGGGATGATCTCCAGCCGACCCACCCACATGCTGAAGCTGAGGATCAGCTTGCCCGCGGTGGGCATCTCCGGATGGGTGATACCGGTCGTCAGGCCTACGTTGCCCTGCGCAGACGCCACTTCGAATATGACGTTGGCCAAGCCATGTTCGTTTCCCAGAACAACAGCCATAGCCACGATCCCCACGAGCAGGAACGCCACCCACAGGAATGTGATGGTCATCGCCTCCTCCAGCCTCCTCCAGGTTTCGTCCTCGGAGAACACATGGATCCCTATGCGGAAGGGAACAACAGCGTCGGGGGGCTTCAACGTCTTGCGCAGCTTCCAGCCCACCCCCTTAAGGAGCAGCAGGTACCGCATCACCTTGATGCCGCCGGTGGTGGACCCGGCGGCACCTCCGATGAACATGCCCACGGTGAGCATAAGCTTCGCTGCGTCGGACCATTCGCGAATCGAAGTCGATTGGAACCCGGTACAGGTCATGGCGGAGAAATACTGAAACACGCCCTGGCGGAACGCTGTTCCCGGCAGGACACGCAACGTCCCCTCCAGGCTGACAAGGAGCGCTCCACATACCAAAAAGCCCACAAACCACTTTGTCTGCACATCGCGCATGTAGCTGCGCAGGCCGTGTTGCGTGGCCCGGTAGTGGACGGCAAAGCTTACCGCGCCGGCCACCATGATCACCAGAAGCAGGACCTCTATCGCAACCGATTGGTAATGCCCGATCGAATCGGGCCACAGGGTAAACCCCCCGGTGGCGATGCCGGTCATCCCGTGGTTGACCGCCTCCCACATGGGCATCCCCGCCAACCAGAGTGTCAGCACACTTCCCCCGGTAAACAACAGGAATATCCACCAGATCGTTCGCACGGTGGACACCACCGATGGATGGATCTTCTCGGTCCGGGCCTCCGCTAGGTACAAGGTCATCGTGGCCCGACCCGGTCCGGCGATGAGCGTGAGCATGAGCACGATGACCCCTACACCCCCGATCCACTCGGTAAACGATCGCCACCACTGCAACGAGTGGGGAAGGAGATCGGGGCGCATGGCCATGGTGAGGCCGGTACTGGTGAACCCCGACATGGCCTCAAAAAAGGCGGCGGTGAAGTCCGCATACGGCAGAGGAGTCCCCGTCGACAACTGGGAAACAAGGTAGAGCGGCAGCGCGCCCAACACCGCCACCAACAGCCATCCCACGGCGGCGATGATCAGCGCGTGGTGCAGTCCGACATCACCCGCATGCCGACAGGGAAAATACAACGCGGCCGCCAAACCCGCCGCGACAAGCGCCGTCAGGGCAAACGGCCCCACGGCGTTCCATTCGGCGAACCACGCCGCCACGGGAATGGACAAGGCGGTCATCAAAGCCACCATAGCCGCCAGGTGCCCCAGCGCCCGGAGAACAACCTGGAGCTCGGCTAGGAATACCCGTTCAGCCCGCAAGGCGTTCGATCAACTCGTCGCTCACATGCTCCTTGGAGTAGACGGTCACCACATCCCCCTCCTGCATGATGGTGGACCCTGAGGGGATCAGGACTTCCCCCTCACGCTCCAAGGCGGCGAACAGGATCCCTGAGGGGATCAGTCCTTGTTTGCCGCACTCCACAAGAGTCTTGCCCAAAAGCGGCGAGTCCTGCGTGATGGTCATCCTGAACATCTGCGCCCCGCCGACCATGGTCACGAGGTCCGTGAGCTTCCTGCGACGGGCGGCATTGTACAGGGCTTCGGCGACGATCACATCTGGATCTTCCATCACATGGGCCCCCAGTCGTCGGAACAGCTCAACATGCTCTTTGACGTTGACCACGGAGACGATCGACGGAATCCCCAAATCCGCAGCAGCAGCGATCACCATCAGATTGGTCGCATCATCATGGGTGGTGGTGATCAGCGCATCGGCGCGCTCCCCCCCTGCCTGGCGGATGACCTCGGTGAACGCCGCGTCGGCGTGGATCACAAGGACATCGTGACGCCGCGTGATGGACTCGGCTTTGCGGGAATCCCGCTCCACCACCGCCACGTCGTGTCGATCCTGTAGCGCAAGCTCGACCAATGCTGAGCCAATTCCGCCCGCACCAACCACAATAACGTACATAGAGCCCCATGTTACTCCTGCCCTACGGCACCGACAACAGCGGAAGATACGCGTGGAACGCCAGCTGGCTCGCAGAGCTAGAAACGGGGCCGCACTGTGAACAGCCGGCAGGCGTTGTTCCAGGTGATCTCGGCCAGCTCGTCGGGCGGCATCCGACGGATCCCCGCAAGCTCGGAGAGCACCAACCGCACCTTGAGCGGGTCGTTGCGCTTCCCGCGAAACGCTTGCGGCGGAAGATATGGGGCGTCGGTCTCCACCAGCAGCCGCTCAAGGGGAATGCTCCGCACCGCCTCCCGCAGGGCCGCGTTCTTGGGATAGGTAAGCGGCCCCCCGATCCCGATGTGGAGCCCCAGGTCCAGCACCTGTCGGGCAGCGGACGCATCGCCGGAGAAGGCGTGCACCACCCCTCCCACGGGGCCTTCTTCGGACAACACTCGAACGAACTCGGGCCACGCCGCCCTTTCGTGCAGGATCACCGGAAGCTCCAGCCGTCGAGCGAGCCGAAGCTGGGAACGGAATACCCTCGCTTGTACGTCCCGCGGCGAAAGGTCCCGGTAGAAGTCAAGTCCACACTCGCCTACAGCAACAGCACGCTCTGCGCGCAGAAGCTCCTCCAGCTCCTCTTCCACCTGCGGCGAGAAGCCTTTGGCATCGTGGGGATGTACGCCGCAGGCAGCAAGGATATGAAGATTCTCACGGGCCAGCTCCACCGACGCGCGGGACGACCGAAGGTCGGCGCCCACGTTGACGGCAGCCACCTGCTGGCTGCGCATCTCCTCAAGCACGCTTGCTCGGTCTTCTTTGAACTGGGGAAAATCAAGATGGGCGTGGCTGTCCAGCAGTTTCATGGTTTTGCTCACGGATACCGGCGTTCCAACCGGGACAACACACGCGGAATGGCCCCCAAAAGGTCGGATGGGAGCACCCCCCGGGAGGACCGTATCCGCGCCAGGAGTTCCGCCGCCTTCCCATGTGTGTACACGCCCACGCAAGCTGCCTCCACCGGATCGGCTCCTCCCGCCCACAGGCCGGCGATCACGCCGGCCAGGACGTCGCCGGAACCCCCATGGGCCAGGCCCGTATTGCCGGTTATGTTCAAGTAAAGGGAGCCTTCGGCCGAGGCGATCACCGTGGGTGCCCCTTTGAGCACTACCGTGTCTCCCCGCTCCCGGGCAGCGCCGTCGGCGGCGGTCAGCTTCTCGTTGACCACCTGCTGGGTTTCCATCCCCACCAACCGCGCAAACTCCCCCGGGTGGGGGGTGAGCAGCCAGTGTCCCTCGTGGTCCCCGAGAAGCTTTCGGTCGTTGGCTAGTACATAGAGCGCATCGGCATCGACGATCACACGTGGGTGGCCGCACGTGGCCAGGGCCCGTACGACCTCGCTTGCCCCAGATGACCGCCCGATTCCAGGTCCCAGGACCACCACGTCCGCCGCTTCGGCGAGCTGGACGGCCCTGTCAGCCGCTTCGGGGGCGAAGGTGCCGTCGTCAGCCGACGGACCCGGGTGGACCAGCGCCTCCAGCGTCGCCCCCTCCAGCACCGAATACACCGGCTCCGGACAGAACACATGCACCAAGCCCGCGCCCGCTCGTAGCGCCCCCTCAGCAGCCAGAGCGGCAGCGCCGCCCATGCTGACCGCGCCGCCCACAACCAGGACTCGTCCGAAGGTCCGCTTATGGCCATGCGGCCAGCGCGGAGGAAGAGAAGCGGCGCAGAATTCGGCGGACAACACACGCGCCGCCGGCTCTACCTCGTCCCACGCTGCCGGAGGGTAGGCCACCGGGACCACTTCCACCTCACCGCACAGACCGGCCGCCGGGGGAAGCAGGTGGCACGGCTTAAGGGCCCCCATAGCCACAGTCAACTCAGCCCGCACAGTCGGGCCGGTGACGGTACCTCGGTCAGCGTCCATCCCCGAGGGAACATCCACCGCCACCACAGGCAGGGGGAAGTGCACAAGGCGCTCGATCAGCGCGCCCGCCACACCCCGGACAGGGCCCTCGACGCCCACCCCCAACAGCCCGTCGATGATCAGGTCAGCCCCACTCAGAAGTTCCTCCACCAGTTCCAGGTCTTGCTCTGTGGGCTCGGAGTTCAGCGTGTGGGTTCGGCCGGGGAAACTCGCGGCGAAAGCCCGCGCTTGGTCGGCGGAAGCCCCGCGGGGCTCGCCGAGCAAGATGGCCACCGGGTCAGCTCCCCACAGTCCTAGCCAGCGCAGCATGCCCATAGCGTCGCCGCCGTTCCCCCCCCGTCCACACAGGGCCACCACGCGTTCACCGGCCACGGATCCGGACCACCCCTGGACGGCCATAGCCGCCCCGTGGGCCGCCGATTCCATCAGAAGGACTTCTGGGACCCCCAGCTCCTCGGCCTTGCGGTCCAGTTCCCGTATGCTGTGCGACCATAGCACGGGTCTCATGGGCTGAATTCTACGCCTCGGTCGGCTTCCTCCCAAGTCGACAGCACCTTGTCGGCCACTTCGCTGGGATCACGGCCTGTCATATCTATCCACTGCAGGTCCTCACGGCGAAACCAGCTCAGCTGACGCCGGGCGTAAGCCTTGGTCCCCGAGACGATCCGGCGGCGTGCCTCCGGCAGATCGATCTCCCCCCTGAGGTAGGAAAACAGCTCCCGGTACCCAATGGTGCGGGCGGCCGGAGCATCCGAGGGAAGTCCAGCTTCATACAGCGCGCGCGCCTCGTCCAGCAACCCTTCGGAGAGCATCCGATCCACCCGATGCTCGATCCGGCGGCGGAGTTCGGCCCGCGCACGGGAGAGTCCCACCTTGGCCATCGGCCAGGGAGCCGGCCGTTCCTCGCCCCAGAAGGAGGAGATAGGTCGGCCGACGGCATGGTAGACCTCCAGCGCCCGCACTATGCGCACCCGGTCCGTGGCCGCGATCCGTGTGGCGGCCTCCGGGTCGACCTTGGTCAACTGTGCGTAGAGCTGCTCCAGCGGGACGCCATCCAGCGTGCGCCGAAACGCAGGATCGGCCGGGGGACCTTCGAATAGTCCCTGTGTCAGGGCCCGGACGTACAACGTACTCCCCCCGACGACCATCGCCCGCCGGTCACGGCTGTGGATCGCCGGAACGAGCTGTTCGCAGTCGCGACGGAACTGCGCGGCATCGTAGGACATTCGGGGGTCGAGAGCGCCGATCAAGTGATGGGGAACGCGCTTTAGTGCTTCGTCCGAAGGGCGATCGGTGCCGATATCCAGCCCCCGATACACAGCCCGGGCGTCGGCGGAGATGATCTCCGCCCGCTTTCGCTCGGCGACCTGCAACGCGACCTCCGTTTTGCCCGCCGCGGTGGGGCCCACCAAGAGGAGGACGGTCACTCTTCGGCGGCCAACAGGTCCCTGAACCGGCGTAACGTCTGCTGCCGGGACGGGTGCTTCAGTTTCTCCAGAGCTTTTATTTCGATCTGCCGTACACGTTCCCGGGTCACATCGAACATCGCCGCCACCTCCTTGAGGGTGCGCGGATGCCCGTCGCTCAACCCGTACCGTAGCTCGAGGATCTCCCGCTCCCTGCCGTCTAGGCCCTGCAGAGCCTGGCGCAGTTCCTCCTTCAGTTTGGAGCGCAAGGCCTCCCGCGCGGGAGAAGGAATAGATGTATCGGCGAGAAAATCGCCCAACGTATCTTCATCATCGTCCGAAAGCGGCCGCTCAAGCGAGGCCGTATACGAAGCTGCTTGGTCGATTTTCTTGACCCTGTCCACACTGGTGCCCATAAGCCCGGCCAGCTGCTCATAGGTAGGGGCAACCCCCTGACTCTGGATGTGCTCGCGTCGCAACCGACGCAACTCCTGCAACGCCTCCACCGTGTGCACGGGCACCCTTATGGTGCGGGCCTGATCGGCAATGGCACGCGTAATGGACTGGCGGATCCACCACGTGGCGTACGTGGAGAACTTATAGCCTTTGCGCCAGTCAAATTTCTCCACCGCCCGCATGAGGCCCATGTTTCCTTCCTGGATCAGATCCAAAAAGGACACCCCGCGGTGCATGTACCGCTTGGCGATGGACACCACAAGGCGCAGGTTGGCTACGGTGAGTTGTTCCCGCGCCCTTTCCCCCTGGGTGGATAGGTACCGCAGGCGCTGGGCCTCCTCGGGAGACACCTCGTCTTGGCTGAGCTTCTCCATCGCCTCCTGCCCCGCCTCGAACGCCTGAGCAAGCTCCACTTCTTGTTCTCGGGTCAGAAGGGGGACCCTTCCGATCTCCCGCAAGTAGGTCCGAACCGGGTCGCGCCCTCTCTCCTGAGGTTCCCCGTCCGAGAGATCTGCGGGCACGGGTTCGGTGGACTCGGCCAGTTCTTCGAGGAGGGGTAGCGTTTCCAGGAGTTCCTCAGGGAAGTTCTGCTCCTGCCGCCCTCCCTCGACGTGTTCCTCGGGGTGGTGCTTACCGTCAGCTCCGTTGTGCACACCGCCCCCTATACACAAGCGCCCGTTTGCGGCATAGTTCCGCGCGCTCGCTCGTCAGCTTCTCCGCCTTATCGCGCTGGCCGGCAGCCTCGGCTTCGGCAATTGCCGTGCCCAGCTCCTGGATCTTCAGCTCCAAGCGGGGAAGAACAACGAATCGGTTGACAGCATCGTTTACCGCCCGTTGCTCATCGCGCAACCGGACGTCAAGCAGCGCCGCCCGCGCTGCGCGCGACGCCGCCTGGGGAGGCAGTTCGCCAATTAGATCAGCGTCAGACGGCGCAGCGCCCGCCCGCCAGAGCTCCAACCACCGTTCCACGATAGGTCGATATTCAGGGCGAAAATCCCTCACTTCAAGCTCCGACAACACGGCCTCGGGGAGCTTCCCGCATAGCAAAAAGTGCAAAATCAGTTCCTCAAGGCTTAATTCGCTGGGCTCGGTGTCCTCCTCCACAGGTTGGACTTTCGTCCGTCCCGAGCGCAGCGCCCCGTACACTTCTTCCTCGGGCAGTTGGAGAAGGCGGGCCAGCCCCCTTCCTAGTTCGTGTTTCAGGGGAACGCTGCGGATGTCCTGCCACAATACGCGCGCCTCCTCCAACGCCGTCTCTTTTCCTTCCAGACTGTCCACATCAAGACGCTCGGCCAGGGTGTGGAGGAAGAACATGTGGAACGGCTGGGCTTCGTCCAATATTCGACGAACCTCGTCCGCGCCGTGAGCTCGGACCAGGGAATCAGGGTCCTCGCCCATAGGCAGTTGGGCAACCCGCACCTGAAGTCCGGCCGAACGCAACACCACCATCCCCCGGAGGGCGGCTGCGGACCCAGCGGAATCACGATCGTATGCGATCACCGCTTGGTTCGTGTACCGAGCAAGCAGACGCGCCTGGGCCTCGGTGAGCGCAGTGCCCATGGATCCCACTGCCTCGGCGATCCCCTCCTCGTGCAGCCCGATCACATCGGTGTACCCTTCGACAAGCACCGCCCGGCCCTGGCTACGCATGGGGGCCACCGCGGCATCCAGCCCGAATAACAGCGTGCCCTTTGTAAAAAGCGGCGTATTGGGGACGTTGACATACTTGGGATTTCCCGACAGCGCCCGCCCGGCAAACGCGACCTCCCGCCCCCGGGGATCGCGCAGGGGGAACATGACCCGGTCACGAAAACGATCGTAGTAACCATGCTTGCCCTTGATGACCAGCCCCAGCTTCTCCAACGTCTCTGCTCCGTGCTCCCCCAGGGCCTTGAGCAAGCTGTCCCATGCCGGTGGGGCGAACCCGATCCCCCACCGCTTCCATGTATTCTCCCCGAACCCCCGCTGGATCAGGTATTCCCGGGCGTTCTTGCCTGCCGTCGAGCGCAGCGTGCGCGAGAAGAACCGTTCGGCCTCGCTACAGACTTCGACCAGCTTTGTCTGCTCTCCACGTCCGGATAGCTCGACACCGACTTCGTCGGCCAGACGGGCCAGCGCCTCGGCGAACTCCAGTTTCTCCACCCGCATCATGAAGCCGATCGCGTCCCCGCCGGCCCCGCAGCCGAAGCAATGCCAGAGACCCTTTTCGGGGGAGACCGTCATCGACGGGCTGCTGTCGGCATGGAACGGACAACGTCCCTTCAGCCCCTTGCCGGAAGGGGTGAGCGTCACATAGCGGCCGATCAACTCGGCCACGTCGACCCGCGATTTGACTTCTTCAACCTCAGGTCCGGCCACTTCCCAGCCCCCTCAGGAAAGGATTGCTGCGGCGCTCCTCGCCGATGGTGCTGGCGGGCCCGTGCCCGGACAGCACCGTCCACTCATCGTCCAATGCTAACAGCCTCTCCAGCGATCGTTCCAGCGTGCTCCAGTTTCCTCCCGGAAGGTCGGCCCGCCCCACCGAGCCGGAAAAGACCACATCCCCTACCCATATCGTCTTCCCCCGCTCCCACAAGAACGCCACCGATCCTGGAGAATGGCCCGGAAGGTGCCACACCAAGAGCTCTTCTTCACCTAAACTGAGCCGATCACCTTCGCTCACGGGGTGCCCCAAGGGAGGCGGTTGTTGCCCCATGGCACGGAATACGGGCTCCTCGGAAGCGTGATAGGCAATCGGCGCTGCGGTACGCTCCTGGGCCTTCACCGCCCCATCGGCGTGGTCAAAGTGGCCGTGGGTCAGCAGCACATACCGCACCCGCACATCACGCAACTTGCTCTCCATCCCCGCGGGGAAATCCCCTGGATCCAACACCGCCCCCTCCTGGCCACTGAACAGAAGGTAAGCGTTGGCCATAAGTGGCCCCACAGGCCAAGTTTCAATCCGCATCAGTCGCTAGTATGCGCAACCGTGAGCACGAACACATCCCCGTACCCGGCTGCACGCAACGCGCGGGCCGCTTCGGCGACCGTCGCTCCGGTAGTGAAAACATCGTCCACCACAATCACTCCTTCATCCTTCCCCAACCGGCGGGCGCGGAACGCCTCGTGGAGGGCGCCGATCCGCTGCCGGCGACTGCGACCCACCTGCGGCGGCGTGGCGCGGGGCTTGCGCAGCAAGTCCCGATAGGGAAAGCCCAGCGCCCGCGCTGTGGCTCGGGCAAGATCACGCGCTGGGTGGTAGCTTCTTTGCTTCAGACGCCGCGGATCCGGCGGGACGCATGTCACCAAATGGATCTCCTCAGATGCGGGATCGACCATGGCTGCCAACAGCTTGCCCAACGGGCGGGCCAATGCACGCTCGCCGTGGTATTTCAACGCCTGCACAACGACGGCAAGCGTCCCGTCGTAGGATCCCAGCGACCGAGCCCACAGGTAAGGGCGTGGGGTAACTGCACAATCCGAACAGAGCGATTGGCCCCCTCCTGCCGCGCACCCGCATACCCCACAGGTCTCGGTCGGCGCCGAAAAGAGCTCCGCCTTGCATGCACGACACAGCGGCTCCATCAGGTGTACCGGCCCCGCACACAGGTAGCAGCGGGGCGGGTACAGCAGCGCCCCCACGGCCGCCACCGCCCGCGGCGGCTCAACCAGCGATGTAGCCCGCCACATCCACCAATCGGTTCACGTAGCCCCACTCGTTGTCATAGAAGGACAAGACCTTAACCACATCTTTGTCTTGGGGTAGGGTCATCGTATAGGCCAGCGCGACCACCGCGGAATGCTCATCCCCGATCACGTCGCTGGACACGATCGGATCATCGGTCACCATCATCACCTCACCAAGTGGTCCACGGGCTGCTTCGCGGAACGCTTGGTTCACCTGCTCCACGGAAGCCTCCCGGCTCAGCTTGGTCGTGAAATCGGAGACCGATCCGCAGGGCACGGGGACCCGGATAGCCATTCCGTCCATCTTCCCCTCCAGGTCGGGGAACACTTTGGGGATGGATCGGGCCGCTCCGGTGGAGGTGGGCACGATGTTCGCCGCCGCGGCACGCGCCCGGGCTCCGTCCTTGTGGGGGGCATCCACCAGGCGCTGGTCGGCCGTATAGGCATGCACCGTAGTGAGAAATCCGTTCTCGATTCCAAAGCTGTCATGGAGAACTTTGACCACCGGCCCCAGCGAGTTTGTGGTGCACGAGGCTGCGGATACGATGCGGTGGGACTTCGGATCGTAATCGCCCTCGTTCATGCGCCATAGGATCTGGGGCACTTCGCCTTTGCGCTCTCCTTTGGGGGGGGCCGTCAACAGAACACGTTCCGCCCCGGCCCGTAGATGCGCTTCGGCTTTGTCCGGGTCGCGGAATACGCCGGTGGCCTCGATGGCCACCTTGACACCGTAACGCTCCCAAGCCAGCGCGGCAGGGTCCTTCTCCGACAGATACGCGATCCTCTTTCCGCCTACGAACAGCTCGTTCGCAGCGGCCTGTATTTCGAACGGAGCGCGCCCGTACACGGTATCGTATCGCAACAGGTGCGCCGCCTGATCGGCGGGCAAAAACGGGTCGTTGACCGCTACCACTTCCAGGGGCCAGCCCCGCTCGGCCAACACACGCAATGTGACCCGCCCGATTCGACCAAATCCATTGATCGCCACTTTCGTCGCCATCATCGCTCCTTTCGGCAGATGCCTATGAAGTGCTCATGCACACACGGATCCCCGGTCAGCTCCGGATGGAAGCTGGCCGCCACCAGCTGCTCCTGCTGCACCCACACCGGCTTGTCGGCCAGCGTTCCCAAGATTCTGACAGCCGCGCCGACCGAACGCACAACCGGAGCGCGGATGAACACGCCCGGCACACTTCTCTCGGCCCCAGTCTGAACCAGCGCCTCGAACGAATCCGCCTGCCGTCCCGTGCCATTTCTTTCCAACGCAATGTCTAAGTGCCCGAAGTAAGTCCGCGGCCAGTTAACGATCTCCCTGGCCAACAGGACCATGCCCGCACAGGTACCCAAAGCGGGAAGCCCGGCGGAAATCGCCTTTGCCAGTCTAGAACCCAACCCGGTGGTTTGCATGAGGCTCCACATAGCAGTGGACTCTCCCCCGGGTAGCACCATGCCCGCCAGGCCGGCCATGTCACGCTCCTTGAATACTGGGATAGGGCGTACGCCCAGCGACCGTAGCATGGCCAGGTGCTCGCGCACGTCCCCTTGGACGGCCAGCACCCCCAGCTTCACCGCTCTTGCATCCTTTCGGGCTCGGGGATGTCCTCGATGGACAGTCCAACCATTGCCTCCCCCAGGCCGGCGGAAACCTCGGCCACCATCCTGGCGTCCTCGTAGTGGGTGCACGCGGTCACGATCGCCCGCGCTCGTTTCTCGGGCTCCTCGGACTTGAATATCCCTGATCCTACGAACACTCCATCGCAGCCCAACATGCGCATGAACGCGGCATCGGCCGGCGTGGCTATGCCTCCGGCGGCGAAGTTGACGACCGGAAGGCGTCCGCGCTCACCGATCGCATGGAGAACGTCGGCCGGGGCACCGATCTCCTTGGCATACGACACCGTCTGCGCGTAGCTAAGCCCTTGCAGGCGCTTTATCTGCTGATTGAGCACACGCATATGGCGGACGGCCTCCACCACATTGCCCGTACCGGCTTCGCCTTTGGTGCGCATCATCGCCGCACCCTCGGCGATCCGCCTGGCCGCCTCCCCCAAATCGCGACAACCGCACACAAAGGGAATCGTGAACCCCCACTTGTCGATATGGTGGAACGGGTCGGCAACGGTCAGCACTTCCGACTCGTCGATGAAGTCCACCCCCAACGACTCAAGCAGCCGAGCCTCGGCCACATGTCCGATACGGGCTTTGGCCATGACCGGGATGGACACGGCATCCTGAATGGACTTTATCCTGGCGGGATCGGCCATCCTTGCCACCCCGCCATGGGCTCGGATGTCAGCGGGGACTCGTTCGAGAGCCATCACCGCCACTGCACCCGCCTCCTCGGCGATGCGCGCTTGCTCAGGGGTGGTGACGTCCAGTATCACACCACCTTTGAACATCTCCGCAAAGCCCGTCTTAACACGGTACGTGCCCTTGTCCATGAGTGCTCACCTCGACAGAGAGAATCAGCTCTCTCCGGCCCATTATACACAGCTCACGGCAGGGGCTTCACAGCACGGCACAGTTCGTGTTTGACGGGAGGGGCATACTATGCTAGGATGCATTTGCGTCTGGGAGAGTCGCCAAGCGTCTCATGTCGTGGTCAACGCCGCGACCCCAGTCGCTTTCCTTTTGTGCAGGGGAGGAGATCTCTGAATGTACCTCTGTTACGTCGATGAATCGGGGACACCAGAGATCCCAGGTAACACCTCGCATTATGTGCTTGCAGGCTTGGCCATTCCTGTTTGGCATTGGAAGACCTGCGACAAAGACTTACGAAAGCTCAAGACCGGATACGGACTGCAGGACGCAGAGATTCACACCGGATGGCTTCTCCGTCCGTATCGAGAACAAGCGTAATACCGGGCTTTGAGAGCTTAGATCCAATGCGACGGCGTCAGGAGGCGCGCACATATCGAAAGCAGCACCTCCTTCAGTTGCAGAGTTCCGGCCAGAACAAGCTCTACAAGCGGATGAAGAAAAACTACCGCAACACCGATAGCTACGTACATCTAAGTTACAAGGAGCGCAGACAACTTATCACGGAAATCGCTATGCACATTTCGCAATGGGGATTCGCTAGGCTGTTTGCCGAGTGTATCGACAAGGTCCACTTCAACCCAACCATTGCGGGAATGTCCGCTGAGCAACAGGCATTTGAACAGATCGTTTCGCGCTTCGAGAGATTCTTGCAGTCAATCAGCGAGCCCAAGAACAAGAACTACGGACTCTTAAACCACGATAATAACCAGACCGTGGAAATGAAACATACCGCACTGATGCGGGAGTTCCTCAAGCAGGGAACCTTGTGGACAGAGGTGAATCATACAATTGAAACCCCACTATTTGTTGACAGCGAGCTAACTTCCATGGTGCAGATTGCTGACCTGTGTGCCTACGCTCTGAGAAGGTACCTGGAGAACGGTGAGGAAGAGCTATTTGAGCTAGTGTTTGAGCGGGCAGACAGGAGGGGAAACACAGCTGTAGGTGTACGACACTACACAGATCAATCTTGCTCCTGCACGATCTGCACAAGACACCGTACTACGTAGCATCAGAGCGGACCAGTGTTACTGGGAGTGCCATATGGGGTGCTGAGTCCTGATAGATTCGGACACGGACACACGTTCCTCTATACCCCCATGGTGGTAACTTCCACGAGATCAAAACCGCACTGTGGATGGTCCGGCACCATAGCCACTGAACACGCTGGCGTGCCCGGCTTAGCCGGGAGATGGCGAGGATGCGTAGGGCAGCACTGTTTGCTCTGGTCCTTTAGGGGTTGCTTGAGTTTGAGGGCTGCAACAGAAATACAACGGCGCGATTCACAGCGACCCCCGGACCGGTGAAGTCCCGCTTACTGTGCAGTTTGATGCCTCCGGGTCCACCAGGGAGCGTGTCAGCTACCACTGGGCTCGATGATCCGCTCAGCGTTTCTCTGCTTCAGCCGATCACCACTGCGTGTGCAGAACAGAGCCTCAGTCGGAAGCATCAGTCCGCGTACTTCGACCCAGCGGCGAAGCGCAAGGAACAGCTTGCGTCCCATGAACACGGCCCTTTCCCTTCCGTTCTTGGCTTGTCGGATGCGTATGCTCTGATCGGACAGTTCTTTCGGCCAAACCCTTGCTTATACAGTACAGATCGAACAGTCGGGTCGCTTCAGCAAGATCGAGCGAGGTTGACATGGCCGCCGGTACCCCCTCTTTCTGAGGCCGTTCGGCGGCTGTTGCTAAACGAGGCCCGAAGCTTTGACCACGCTCTTCAAACGGCGTACCATCGGTGGATCAGGCCGGCGTAGCTCAGCAGGCAGAGCAGCGGTTTCGTAAACCGCAGGTCAGAGGTTCAATTCCTCTCGCCGGCTCCAGTACGCCAAGGGGGTTTAGCTTGGAAGGGGTCGAGCTACACGTTGCCCTTACGGAAGCCGCTCACCTGGCGGGGGCGCGCTTGAGTCGGGTGCATCAAATCGGTGACATACTCATCCTGCGCACGTTCTCCCCCAGTGCTGCGCTGGCGTTGGACCCCCGAGGCAAGGCCTTTCACCTCACCGCGTTACGCCCAGCTACTCCTCCGGCACCGCCTGCCTTTTGTCAACTGGTGCGCAGGCTCCGGGGCCAGCCCCTGGTGGCGATGGACCAGGCAGGCTACGACCGCGTGATCAGGCTACGCTTCCCGGAGGCCGACCTTGTGCTCGACTTGCGTCCGCGTCAGGGAGAACTCTTCCTACACTGGGCCGAGGGAGGCACGCACGCTCTGCGAGGAAGCGAGCCCCGGTCGGTTGATTTCGACAGCACGGGGGCGCTCGCCCAGGGTGTGGGGCCCGAACTTCGGCGGGCAGCCCAGGCAACCGGTCTCTCCCCCGAGGAACTCGCTCGCCAGGCCCTCATGAAGACAGCAGGAGGCTATCTTTACCAAACCCCCAAGGGCCCGGTGGCGTCCTTCTTCCCCCGTCCCGATTTGGGGGACCCAGCGGAGGAAGCACCCACGTACTGGCAGGTACTGGATCGCCTACTGGAAGTCCGCCTCGTACATCCGTCGGCGCAGCGGGTAAAGGATCGCCTGAAACTTGCTGTTGAAAGAAGAAAACGGGCGCTTCGAGGGTTGGAAGAGAGCCGGGCTGAGGCGGAGCACTGGCGTACATTGCAGTCCAGAGCTGATCTCATCTTGGCTCGACTGTCCGATATCCCCCACGGGGTGGCCGAGGCAGAGATAGAGGGATTCGACGGGGCACCGGTTACCCTCCCCCTGGACCCTGCGGTCCCGCCTGTAGTCCATGCACAGGCGCTGTACCGGCGCGCCCGGAAGCTTCGCCGAAGGTTGGAGCACCTCCCCAAGCGCAGGACAATCCTAGAGCGCGAGCTTGCCCACCTGGAACAGCTTTCCCAGAGTCTGACCTGTAACCCTGACTTGGCCCCCTATCTGGAAGAGGAGCTCGGCCGACTGGGAGAGGAAAGGCAAGGGCCCGGCGCGCCGAAGCAGAAGCAGACCTCCTCCCAGGCCCACCCCCGGGAAATGGCCCTTGACGGCTTCACGGTGCAGATCGGCCGTTCGGCAAGCGAGAACGAATTCCTCGTCCGGCGCGCACGCGATGAAGATCTATGGCTCCACGCCCGGGGAGTTCCTGGAGCGCATGTGCTCATCTCCACGGGCGGTAAAGAGGTCCCCCCGGACGTCCTGCGCCGAGCGGCCGAGCTAGCTGCTTGGCACTCTCAGGCCCGGGGGGAGAGGAAGGTCCAGGTCAGCTACACTGAAGCTCGTTATCTGCGCAAGCCCAAAGGAACAGCACCCGGGAGCGTGCGGCTCTTGCAGGAGAACGTGCTTTGGGTTCCGGGAGACAAGGGGACGTGATGGACTGGCTATTGCTTGGAGTGTTGGCCATAGGGGCACTTCTGGTTTGCGTTATCCCCCACGAGGTTGCCCACGGCTATGTTGCCTATCTGCTGGGAGACACCACCGCCAAAGCGGCAGGGAGGCTCACCGCCAACCCTGTTCCCCACATCGACCCCATCGGATCGCTGCTCGTCCCGGGGATGCTCATCGTGCTCGGGCAGCTAACGGGCGTGCCGGTGGTCTTTGGTTGGGCCAAGCCCGTTCCCGTGAACCCCTACCATTTCCGGGGGGACAGATGGAGGGGGATGCTGCTGGTGAGCCTGGCCGGACCGACAACCAATCTCCTGATGGCAGGGGCGGCGACGCTGCTCGGCCGCGCGCTGATCATGATCGGGTTGACCATGCCTGCTGCGCTTGCCTTCTTGGCGTTGGTGGTCCTGTACTCGCTGGTGCTTGCGTTCTTCAACCTGGTGCCCATTCCGCCGCTGGACGGTTCTCGGGTGTTGGCGTATTTCCTGCCCCCCGCGTGGCGGATGCGATTGTCTCAACTGGAGCCCTACGGGATGTTCATCGTGCTCGGACTCCTGGTCATAGGGGGCCTGCAACTCATCTTTCGCCTGGCTTCGAGCTTGTGGCTGCAGCTGTTGGGTATGGAATGGGCCTTGCTATCGGACCTTTTCCACTGAACGCACCGTCCGGTTGCGCGCAGTCCATGATCGCGGTTAGATTGGCAGTCAAGATGTTATCTGTCCGGGGCGCTGTGCGAAGTCGCGGAGTACAATAGGTGAGATGATGGACCACACACAGACGATACAGCTCGAGCAAGATGGGGCCACGGTTCGGTTGACCATAACCGTGCCCAAAGAGGAGATTCAGGCAGCTGAGCAACATCTCCAGGAGGAGATTAGGCAGGCTGTAGACATCCCCGGCTTTCGCCCCGGGAAGGCCCCTCTCCACCTGGCCCTCGCACGCTATGGTCAAGACGCGTTTGAGGCTGAGCTCAAGGAGAGACTCGTCGAGGGCTGGCTGCACAAAGCAATCCAGGAGCACGCTCTCCGGCCGGCCACGAACCCGCAAGTGGACATTTCGGATTTTCAACCTGGTGAATCCCTCACCTTCGAGGCCTCGTTTGAGGCTTTCCCGCAGGCGGATGTACCGGACACGCCCGATGTAGACATCCCCGAACCGCCGTCACCGGAGGTTTCGGAGGAGGAAATCGATGATGTGCTGCAGGACTTGCAGCGCCGCTCCGCTGCCCTAAAGCCGCGCGACGGACCGGCCGCCGCTGGGGATGTCGTCCGCATCGGCCGAGGTGGACACACCTGGGAGGCCGAGGTTGACCCAGAGGGGGCGTTGGGAAATCAGCTTATGGGAGCGCAAGCCGGACAGGACATAACCATCGAACACGAGGGCACCGAGGAGACCTTCACCGTCGAGGGTATCTACGAAGTCATCCTCCCTGAACCCGAGGAGGTAGCCCAGCAATACGGGAAGGAATCCTGGGACGAATTGAGAGAGGAAGTAAGGGCTGAACTCCTCAAACAGGCCGAGTCGGATGCCGAGCACCGACGGCGCAGCGCAGCGCTGGACGCGATGGCCGATACCCTTGGACTCGAGCCTCCGCCGAAAATGCTGGCGGAAGTGGTGGAGGGTGAGCTCAAACGCTTCGGCGGCAAGGAGGAACTGCGCGAGGAGGTAGAAAAGGCCGTTCGCCGCAGGCTCCGCCGTGAGCTCATAGCCCGCATGATCTGCGAACAGAAAGGCTTGCTCCCGGAAGAGGACGAAGTGACCGCCCAGGCAGAGGAGTCGAAGCAGGATGCCGATGCAGTTCGGGCCCGGCTGCTTTCCGAGCGGGCGGCGGACTGGGTGTTGAACAACCAACAAAGGAGGGACGCGTGAGAGGCCAGATACCCTGGGTCATCGATCGAGTTGACCATACGGAACGCACGTACGATATCTACTCACGGCTTCTGGAGGACCGTATCGTCTTCCTGGGACGCCCGATTACCGACGAAGTGGCCAACGTGATTATCGCTCAGCTTCTGTTCCTAGAGGCCAAGGACCGGGAAAAGGATATTTACCTGTACATCAACAGCCCCGGCGGTTCGGTCACCGGAGGGCTGGCGATCAACGACACGTTGCGTTTCGTCAAAAGCCCTGTCCGCACAATCTGCGTCGGGCTGGCCGCCTCCATGGGCGCACTTCTTCTAGCAGCGGGGACTAAAGGGAAGCGTTTCGCGCTGCCCAACTCCAAGATCCTGATCCACCAGCCGTGGGGAGGGATGGAAGGAACCGCCGTCGACTTGAACATCCACGCTCGGGAGATCATGCGCACCCGGGAACAGGTCAACTCCCTCATGGCCGAATACACCGGGCAACCAAAAGAAAAGATCGAGCAGGATACCGATCGGGATTTCTTCATGACCTCGGAGGAGGCCAAGGAGTACGGCCTGATCGATGATCTGATCAGTTCTCGCAAATAAGCAGTTCGTGGTTGGTGGTAGGTAGTACGTGGTGCGTCGTGTGTGGGCGAAGGTTCTTGGGCAGCGCTTGGTGGCCGAGCGCACCCTGTGATCCCTAGGAGGTTATGGAACGCGGCCCCGCAAGCGACCGCTGTCCTTGGGCTCGTCGCAGATATCAGCGTCGCAGACAACAACGTCGCAGACAAGCTGCGACGCTACACTCCTCACTCCTCACTCCTCACTCCTCACTCCTCACTCCTCACTCCTCACTCCTCACTCCTCACAGCATCTATTATAAGCGGAGGCTGGGCTGGGGGCTCATCCCCGATCGTGTACGCCTCCCGCAGCAACCCTGCGGCCTGACCAACGAGGCTGTCCTGCGCAACGTGGAGCACGGCCAGAGGCTCGCCGGCCACCGCCTGGTCTCCCACCTTGGCCACAAGCTCCACCCCCGCATCCGGGGCCACAGCCGCCCCCTTCTCTGTCCTGCCCGCACCCACAAGTCCCGCCGCAAGCCCCACACTACGGGCGTCAAGGTGCTGTACATATCCTGAGCGGGGCGCTTCGATCACTTCCTGTCTGCCAGCACGGGGCAGCAGTTCCGGGTGATCGAGGATTCGTTCGTCCCCCCCTTGGGCCCGTACCAACTGGGCGAACTTGTCCCGAGCGCGGCCCTCTTGCAGATGCGCTTCCAGCTTGTTCCTGGCGTACGTCAGATCGGATTCCTCCTGGGCCAAGGCAAGCAGCTCCGCCCCTAACGCCAACGTGACCTCCCGCAGGTCGTCCGGCCCCTCGCCCGACAAAACCTGAACCGCTTGACTGACCTCGAGGGCATTGCCCACCCTGCGTCCCAGCGGCTGCTCCATCCCAGTGATCAACGCGGAGAAGCGCTTTCCGAGTTTGTTGCCGACGCCGACCAAGGTCCGGGCAAGCTGCAGGGCCTCCTCACGGGTTTCCATGAACGCCCCGTGACCACACTTGACGTCCAACACCACCGCATCCCCGCCGCCGGCGATCTTCTTGGACAGGATGGACCCTACGATCAGGGGGATGGACCCCACAGTCCCTGTCACATCGCGCAACGCATACAGGAGACGATCCGCAGGAGCCAGTTCTGCTGTGTGTTCGGCCACCACCGCTCCCACAGCGGCGGCCTGCTTAAGGATTTCGGCAAGTGGAAGCTCGGTTGAAAACCCGGGAATGCTCTCCAGCTTATCTATCGTGCCCCCGGTGTGTCCGAGGGAACGGCCGGACATCTTCGCACATACCAATCCCGCCGAGGCCATGAGGGGCACCAAGATCAGCGTCACCGTGTCTCCGACCCCGCCGGTAGAGTGTTTGTCCACCTTGATGCCTGGTACAGAGGACATGTCCACGCGCTCACCGCTGTCCACCATCGCCTCGGTGAGCGAGATCGTCTCCGCCATACTCATCCCACGGACGTAGACAGCCATGAGCCATGCCGCCATCTGGTAGTCGGGAACGCTACCGGCCACATAGCTGTGCACCAACCAACGGATTTCCTCCCCCGAGAGTTCAAGTCCATCGCGCTTGCGCTCAATGATCTCTACCGCCCGCATATCGCGATTATACGCAAACCAGGGAGTTGTCAGGGAGCAGCCGATTCCAAAGGTAGCGTGGTCCGTTTCTGGGGCCGCGCCCGCAGAGTCAACTCCGTGTTTTGCCCGGGCCGCAGCCGGATGTGGTACGGCTCCCGTTCCAGACGGTGTGGCGGTACAAGCTGGGGAAGCTTCACCTGCACTTCCCATACGCCCGGACATATCGGACCCACCCGGAAGCTGCCTTGACAATCGGTGTAAGTACGGTGTACGCGTTCTCCATCGGTGAGCAAGATGCGCGCCCCGGAAATGCCTCTTTCGTCGCCGACAGGACCGGGGCTGCCCGAGCGTGCCTCCGTATCGGTGACCACCCGCCCGGAGACCTCCGCTGATCCATGGAGGACCAACTCCACTTCGCTGACGGCGCCGGCTCGTACACGCACCGTGGTCGGACCCTCAGCGGGACACACACCCTGGGGCAAGCTCACCACCTCAAGCTCATACTCGCCCGGAGGAAGGGGCGGAAAACGGAAGACTCCATCTCCGCCAACCAGCGCCTTATTCCCTCCCAGCTTCAGGATCATGCCTTCGACCCCGTACCCGGAGCCTTGGATGTGCACCACCCCCTCTACCCGGCCTTGCACCTTGCGCAAGGGGAAGGGAAGCTCCGCGGGCATCTGCAATCCGAATTCGATCGCATCTAGCTCCACCCGCAAGAACAAGGACGACGCCCCAAGCGTAACCGTGCTTTCCACTTCGGTTCCCGCCCTTGTCATATCCAACGCCACTTGAGCCCGTGCAGCGTCTCCCAAACGGAACCCGCCCTCCACCCCCCCACGCCAGCGCACCTCTCCCACGGGCCCGCCCAACCGCGGAACCGAAAGCTCCCCGGTTACCCCCAGTTCCATACCACAGCAAAGGTCTACCTTGACCTGGCTGCTGGTAGACAGCGACCACTGAGCGTCCGCCGCCGACAGTCCTTCGATCCGCTGTAGCTCGGACCGCACCGTCCAACTCCCGGAAGACCACACCGTCCCCCTGAGCGCTAAGTGCAATCCCTCCAGACCATCCGTTCGCCAGACAACACCAGCCCGAGGCTGCAGACGGCCTCCCGCCCGCCACGAAAGCTCGGCCTCCATCGTCGGTTTGTCGTTCGTAATGCCTGAAGCCCACGCCACTTCCAACGTTGTGTCGGAGATGCTGACCCCAAACGAGAGCACACTTTGCATCCCCCACGTCATTCCGCCGGAGACGCTGCCAGCGTCTGAGCGGAACCGAAGGCGCACTGCGCCACCCTCCGGCGATAGCTGGCCCTCGAGCCATGTCTTGCCGCTCCAGAGCGCAGCCATCAGCGCCGCCTGGCCGGCGCGGCCACAGGACACGCGCGCGTGCAAACGCCGCGAGAGAAGCTGAAGCACCAATTGAATGTGCTCGGGCTGCCAGCGTACCCCTATTTCGTGGGGGGTTCCTGGTATCCGGTAGCGTGCCAGTACGTGCGAGTGTGCGCTTGACGATGTCCGGTCTAAGAAGCCGTGAACGAACAGCGGCTGCCGGTCGTAGACAAAGCTTGCTCGGCGTAGATACGTCTTGCCTTCGTTCATCTCGAGCGAGCCTTGCACATCGAGCTCTCCCGCACCTCCCAGCGGCCCAGCCGCTTCGACCCCGACCGTTCCCAGAAAACCTTGATCCGACAGACGAGCCGTCCAACGAAGGGCCCCAGGCAGAACCGGGTAGAGCTTACGCTGAACTTCCCGCGGCGGCGGAGGGATCACCGTGGTACGCACCGCTGCTGTGTCCAGTGGTTTCCCTCCGCCGAGGGTGCTCACAGTAACGGCCATTCGTCCCTGGTCCCCGGGAGAAGCACTGTCGGGCACGTAGTGATGGAGGCGCATCTCCGTACCGCCGCCGGCGGGGAGTCGCACAAGCTGCCTTGATGTACAGCATTTCCAATCCGAACGCACCTGTAACACGAAGTCATCGGCCACGTTTCCGCGATTCACTATCTGTAGCCGATAACCAACACGTTCGCCTGGAGTTCCATGCCCGTCGCCGGGCAAGACAAGTTCGGCGTCCACGCTAGGACGCACCACCAGCTTTGCCTCCGCTTGTACGCTGCGCGCAACGCTATGCGCCCGAACAACCACGTACTGCACCCCATGAGCAACCGCTGAGGAAGCGAACACTGTAACCAGTATGGTCCGCGTCCCGCCGGACGGCACTGTTCGTCGTTCAGGGGCCGATAACTTGCGGATCCCCTCGGGCACGGAATAGGAAAGGTCTACCTCCGCGTATTCGTCTGCCGCGTTTGTCAGCACAAACGCCAGCGACACCGTTTCTGGAGGTGCCACGGGCCGCGGAGCTTCCGCGCTGTCCAGGGACACCCCGTCGGCCCTCGCCGGAGAGCCGATGACAAGGAGTATGACTGCACAGAGAAGGCTCCGCGGCCGCTGGCACCTCCCTCGTTTCATTCCACCTCCAGGGAGATATCCGTAGCCCAAACATGCTCATCCAGGTTGTCCACGATCAAGGCAACCAGATAGTTGCCGCTCTCCAGTCCGGATAGTCGGAGGTGGAAACGCACCGAACAACCGGGGAACACCCGCCGCCGCGCCGAATCGAACCTCCCCAGCGGTTCACCGGTCGGCTGATGAACCGCAGCCTGCACCACAGGGCGTAACCACCTCTGTCCTGTGTTGGCCAAATCGACCAGCAGCACAGTTTCGCCGTTCACCCTCCGGGTCCTCGTGGATAGCATCTGCACAGCGCGCTCCCCACTGTCGCCGATGTGGGTGATCAGTTGAACGCCGTAGCCAATGCCCTGCCTTATCCTCACACCGTACCCCACGTCCACCTCTTCGTGCTCGGAGACAGGGTCCACCAGGACCACGCTCCAATAGGTTCCTGCAAGCTGGGGTTCGTCCGGCACCCGCACGGTATAAGCGATGTTGACGCTACCCTCGGGGGCAACAGTTACGCGCCCCTCAGCAGGCTGTAACCTTATCCAGTCGGCATTGGAGCGCTCCTCCGACCCAGGCGGGGGATAACGGTTGTTGCCGTCCGCATCGAACAAGTAGTCGGCCCGTCTAATCTCTACTGCCGCCGGTTCCTCGCCTGTGTTGATGATCTCGATCGCCCCACGACAACGCTCGCCCTGGCGTAGCACGCATTCGTGGGTCAGATCGGGCACAACCAGCTGCCCTTGGGCCGCGGGGGCTAGCACTGCGGGCACAATGAAGGCCCACAACCAACGTGGACAGCGCATGGTCTCACCCTTCCAGTAGGCGATAGGTGACCATAACGGGTGCGACCTGGCCTGCCTTGACCTCCCAGGGCACAGGATCAACCCTGTAGGTCAGATCAGCTGTATTGGAGCCTGTCTGGAGGATGCCGGTGATGAGGTCCATTTCGCTTGGCGCAACACCTCCTGTGTATATGTAGACCTCGCCCATCAGTTCTCCGTCGGAGCTCTCGAGATTGCTGGCCTCAACCCGCATGCCAAGCCAGCCCTGATAATGGCCCTCGATGGGTTCAGCGTGCACGGTCACTTTCCGTGCAGTGCCCAGGACATTCGACTTGTACGTGAGGCCCCCCTCAAGATGATGGCTTCTTTCGCCCTCCGGACTCGCCGTGAGGAAGACCTCTGATGTTGACAGCATGACCTTATGCGCTGACTCGATCTCCACGTACACCTCTTGCTCAGCGCTGGCCAACTCTTCTCCCACAGCCCCGCCGACCGCCAGCAGGCTTCCTGCAACCGCGACCATCACGATCCGTCTCATGCTGACCTCCTCCTCCCCTGTGTTCGCTGCGTCCTTTTGGGACAACTGGAACCTTAGGGGTGCTTTTTGATGTCTTTATCCTAGCATGGGAATGTGGCTCTGTCAAGTGATGGGTTTTGCAGTACAACGCGCGTCGTGGTTCGCCACCGGAGCAGATCAGCTGTACAATCTCGGTGACATGCGCCTGCTACATGTGGCGATTGCCCTCGTGATATCGGTGGGGTCACCCCACGTAGCGCGGACGGCTGATGAGACGCTCCCTTCGTTCAAAACAGGCTTGCAGCTGGCCGAGCTAACCTTGGCTGTGGGCAAAGCAACCTCGCTGCCTGAGGTGTACGCTGCGCTTGGCAGCCAGGTGCTGCGGACCTACTACCCGGATGACCTGGCCGAAGACCTGTCCGGGGGAGGAGAGGTGGCGCGTCGGTGGCTCCAGGAAACGCCGGAAGGTGCTTCGTGGGTGGAACGGCTGTTCGATGTCCGGGCGGCGCTCGAGAAGGCGGAACAGCTGCTCGGCGACCTCCCTCAGCAGAGGTTATCTTCGCTTTCCGAACAGAATCTCGCCCCAACCATGGAATCTCTGCGCACAGTACGGAAGACCGTTGAATCGTTGGACGAGGCACTGCACGAGAAACTCCTCACCGACGCGGTCCGCTGGGAGTTCCAGATCGCGTTTCTATCTCGCTCGCTTGCCGACGAACTCCCGTTTCCCCTTTCCATAACCGAGGAGGAGATTCGTTTCTTGGCTGAGACCATCCCTTCGGACCTTCCTGAGAACGCCCGCCAGAGCGTGGAAGAGTTATTGGATTTGCTCCCTGTGCAAGCCGGACGGGGAGCGGTGCAGTGGACAAACCCCGAACAACGAGAACACGCAGCACAGCTAGCCCGTTCCATACTCATGACGCTGGAGTCGGAATACGAATGAAACCGGCCGCGGGGGGTATCCCCCCCTCGGCCGGTCCCCCGGAGGTTGTTCGCACGCTCAGCCGATTCGAACGGCAGCCTTAAGGACCGGGGCCTCAGTGCTTACCTCCCATCGCCAACAGGCCGAGGAGCCCCGGTCCCGGGGCAGGAAACCCCTCACGGCCAGCACCACGCCTTGAGCGCGCGCCATCTTATGCCAACCAATGGATACCCCCGACGCAGTCGCTCGTCCAAGGAAGGGGAGCACCGCGGCGGGGGAACTAGGGGACCCGCAGAGGGAACAGCTGGCCTGCTGCCCAGCCGTCAGTCGGGCAACCGGGCAATCCGCCAATACTCCAAGACGGTAGACAGCAACCGACTAAACTGCTCAGGACCCGTGGGTTTGTTCAAGAAACCGGCCGCACCCGAGTCGTATGCCCGGACCATCTCTTCCTCATCGGTAGAAACAGTCAGGACCACCACAGGGATTTTCCGCAGTCGGTTGTCCTGTTTGATCTGCTCCAGAACTTCCATCCCGTTCAGCTTCGGGAGTCTCAAATCCAGAAGGATCAGGTTGGGCCGGGGGGCATCCGCATACGCTCCTCTTCGGAACAGAAAATCCAGGGCCTGCGCCCCGTCGGGTGCCCGGTGAAGCTCCGTACGAGCACTCATCCCCTCTTGCGACTTCTCCGCCGCGCGGATGGAGCGCTCGATGAGCTCGTAATCCTGATCCTCATCCTCCACTACCAGGATCACCATGCGGTGTTCAATGGACACGTTCCACCTCTTTTTCCGCTGGCACCTTAGGCAAAGTGAACTTGAATGCTGTTCCTTTGCCCAACTCGGATTCCGCCCAGATTCTGCCGCCATGCTCCTTGACAATGCGGCGGCAGAATGCCAGGCCAGCCCCGGTGCCTTCCTTGCTTGCGTCCAGGCGTTCGAATATGGCGAAAATCTTCTCCAAATACTGGCTCTCGATGCCAGGTCCGTTGTCCTGGACGGTGAACTCGTAAGTGCCGTCCCCCCGGTCGGCCCACGAGATCTCCACCACAGGCAGCGCCTTGTCGTTAAACTTTACCGCGTTCACCAACAGGTTGGCGAACAACTCGGCGATGCGTGTGGGCACCCCCCATACCCGTGGGAGCTGCCCGGAAACCCTCACGTTGACCGCCTCAAGATCAGCGGCCAAATCCTCGATAGTATTGTTCAACACACGATCCAAGTCCACACGGTCGAACGCTCCCTTGTCCACCCTGATGGCTGAGAAATGCGTGAGATCATCGATGAGCTTCTGCATGCGCTCGAACCGCCTCTTCATCCTCACCAGCTCACTACGCACATCATCCGGAAGCTGCCCATTATACTCGTTCAGCATCATGTCCAGATGCCACATCGCTCCCACGGCGGGTTTACGCACTTCATGGGAGACGGCGGAGTTGAACTCCTTGAGCTTCTGGTTCGTCTCCTCCAGCTGCCCCTTTTGCTCCTCCAGCTCCTGCTGCAGCTTTTTAAGACGCGTGATGTCAGTGTAATACTCGATCCGTCCCCCACCCTCCCGTTGTCCGGCGGCCGGTTCGATGGGGATCGACCGGAACATAAGAATCCTCGACTGCCGCCCCGGCCCCAGTCGGACCCGACACTCTTGCCCGTCCATGGCGGCCCCGCGTTGGTAGGCATCGCGCACCAGATTGGCAAACTCATCACCATTTTCCAGCACGTGGGCCACGTGGTCCAACACCCGGATGGCTTTCATCCCCACAAGGTCGTCCCGGGCCACCCC
>PXEP01000210.1 GCA_003566155.1 Candidatus Acetothermia bacterium
GAATCCCCTTCTTTACGGCTATCAACGGTCGAGCAGCGCCGGATATGGGGTCCCACCAGTCATTGCAACCGCTGATGCCGGACGCGGCTCGCCAGCGCCTCGGCGGCTCGGCGGACGTCGGGTTGGCGGGCCTTGGCGGCGATGAATTCGAGCAGGTCGATCAGCACCGGGCGCAGGCTCAGGTAGTCAAGCAGGGCATCGCGCAGGTTGGCCATCACCACCTCGGGCTCCTTCTCGGCCATGAACTCCTGGATCGCGACGAACAGAGCTCCGAGCGGAGTCGGGCCGATCTCGGTGCGGTCGGACAGGTCGCGCGGCTTGAACTCGGGGATGGCCTTTAGCCGAGCAGCGTTGGGCTTGATGCTCGCCATCACGGCCGTGTAGTCCGCCACCCGGAAGGCTTTCGCGAAATTCTGGTAGTTGTCGAGCTTCGAGGCGCCGGTCGTCTCCATATCCAGCATGCGCAGGTAGAAGCGTTGAACGCCCTGTATAGCCTGCCAAGTCTCGGCATCAAGTCCCTCGGGCACCAGCAGGCTGTTCGCGGTCTCGGCGGCCTGCTGCACGATCTCGTCGACGACAGTGATCTCGCCCTTGCGCCGGGGGCGCAGCGCGAACGCGGTCACGTCCTCGCCGCCCAGCGTCGTGTATCCGGTCAGCACTTTCAGTGCCGCCGCATAGCCGGCCATCTGCAAGTCGGCGTCGTTGAACACCGGCGCGCCCATCTTCGCCGCCGTTTCCTCGTTCAGGTGCAGCATCTGCTGGATCTGGGCGTCCACCTCGCGGCGCACCTCGGGCAGGATGCGCTGCTTGAAGCCGGGGCGATTGCCAGGCGGGCGCTTGCGAAGGAGCAGGATCACGGTGCCCTGCACGTAACCGCCCTTCTTCTGTTCGGACGTGGTTTCGGTGGCGACGTACCAAGCCGCAACCACCTGTAATCCCGATGCCCAGAAGATACTCACCATGTCCGACCAGACGCTGGTGTCCTGATGTGTAAACATCACGCATTGCATGCCGTTGTCCGGCATGTGCTTGTTCATCGCTCGATAGGCACTCACCATCCCGTGACGAAATCCGTCGCCGGCGCCCTGTATCGCCAAGGAGCGCCGAGAATCCCAAGTCCATTCATCGAATGGTGGTGGCGGGCTCTTCCGCAGCCATGCGATGAAAAACTCGGTAATCTCGTGATACGTAACTGCATCCGCGTATGGCGGATCAGTGACCCATAGGTCCGACTCGCTGGACACCTCATCTGCCGGGGTCGACCCCACAGCGGCATTTGTTGAAATCGGAATACCGCCTTGACCAAAATCAAAGATTGTGTGGTTCTTCAAATTTAAATGGCCACGGGCACCAAAGTTATACAGCGTGTTCAACGCCTGATTCGAAAACGTATTCACCTGATTCTCGTGGCGATCTGAAGTTGCCCATCGACAAATTCGAGTGTTCCATTCGATGGCCTTCGATTGAATGGTCATTACCGCCGGCGCAAGAAAGACAGGAACAATGGTTTTCGTACAGAGGCTGTAGCGCATAAAGATGAGAAGTTGCCGCGCGTTGAACAAGTGATGCCAATACGTCCAGCCGCGCGTCCTGATCGGCTCGTCCGTCTTGTCCCCCGGCTCAATTGGCATGTCCGGAACCAGCCCTTCTTCCTGCCAGCGCGCCAGGTTCTCCGCGACGATGGCCTCCACCTCCCGCTCGCGTTCCAGATCCTCATCCGTCACGGCGGCAAAGAAGGTTTCCTTCCGCGATCGCCCCAACGTCTCGCGCGTGATCCACTGGATACAGTACAGCCGCTCCTGGAAGATGTCTCCGGGGTGGGCCTTGAAATCGCGTTTCTCCCAGCGCCGGAGGCGGTTGGCGTTGCTACCGTCGGCTTTACGATAATCGCCACGCAGAGTCTTGATGGGAGTGACGTGAGTGCGTCCATCCAGTTCGTACACGAGGTTTCCGTCACGTTCCGTGCCCTGCGCGGCGTACTCCATATCGGCCGGCGTCACCCCCGAATTGATTTCAATCTCGAAACGTTTGTTTTCGTGATCTGGAATCAGTCGTGCAACGACGTTGCGTTGTTTGGAAATAACCCAAGTCGGAGACAATGGCACCATCCAGCCAGTCTCAGGACAACGGGTCTCCAGGCAGTAGAGGTATACTTTCGCGCGGTTGCCATGACTGTCGTTTTCGATACCGAGAGTGACCAGATCCCGGTCGACAGCCTCTACCACTTCTCGCTGCGCCCGTTCGATCTCGGCACGCTTTTCCGGCGGTGCTCCGATGATGTTCAGCGACCCCCACGTCAACATGCAGGCGATGGGGTTCAGGTCCGAGGCATACACGTCGCAGCCCAGACGCGCCGCCTCGAACGGAATTGATCCGCCGCCACAGAAGGTGTCGCCAACACGGGGGCGATGGCCGTAGCGCAGCATGCCGAGCTGCTCGAGCAGTTCCGGATGCGAGTGGGCTTCGATTCCGAAACGGCCTAGGTGCGCGTTCACCGCGGGCCAGATCGGGGCGTAAAGCCCTTCCTGATCCAGCTCCTCCGGGCGCTTGCAGATGCCCGCACGCTCCTCGAAGGTCGGGAACGTTGACAGCGCCTGTTCCAGCAGATCCAGTTTCGCCCCGCCCGCGATGTCTCGACGCCAGAGAATCCGCAGGCCGGGATAGTCGTCCACGTCCAGCGGGAAACCCGCGGACGCGATCTCTTCGGCATCCTCCCGATCGCCCTTGAACGAGAAGCTGAAGAAGGTCCAGGGATCGTCCAGCTTGATGCGCCGGGCGATTTCTGCCGGAGCGATCTTCGGCTCCCGCCGTGCGAGACCGGCGTCATCGAAGGCCATTAACTGCTCGAAGATCTCCAGGTCTTTTTCGGGGTCATCAGTCTGTGGCAGCAGCATCCCCAGCACGATGGCACGCACCAGGATCAGCGGCTTGCGCCCCTTCC
>PXEP01000049.1 GCA_003566155.1 Candidatus Acetothermia bacterium
CCGCTCTCCTTGTGGCGCACGTACACCGTCCAGCGCTCCGTGCCGCGCTTTTGCATCGACTCCTCGAAGTCCCGGATCATCTCCGGCGTCACGTGCCAGTCCTCCATGTCCAGGTCGCCCCGCGGGGCGGTGTTCATCACATCCGCCACAGCCACAACCTCCTCCAGGGCGTCCTCGGGGTACGGGCCTTCCCAGAAACCGCGCTCGAACTCATCCTCGGGCACACCCTGCTGCCAGGCACGAAGGAGCTCCCGGTCGACGTCAGCAATCGTAAGCTGGTTGATGTCTTGGGCAAGCGCGGCCTGGGCGCCGAGCCAGCGCATGAACCCCTCCCCGCTGGGCGCGGTGCTGTACGTCGCCGCCCCGAGCAGGCGCCGTCCATCCGCGGCGGCAGCCTCCGTCAGGGTGGCAAGGAGTGCGGTGGCGATCCCTCTCCTTCGGTGCGACGGAAGCACGGAGATTTCGAACCACGCAAGGTGCCGGTTTTCCTCCATGCCGCTCAGCTCAAGCTCCGCACTGCCCACGACGCGGCCCTTGTGCCAGGCGACCCACCAGTGCACGCCCCATACCTTGGGGACAGTCCTGAGCGCAGTTCGCATTACGGGCAGAGTTCGCGGCGGGTCCTCCGGCCATAGCTCCGCACGGACCGTATTAGAGAGCCTATGGAAGCCCTGCATCGCGTCCGCACGTGCCGTCGCCGGGTCGAACTGCTGGATCCAAATCGAACGCCGTGCCATCGTTCCCCCTTGAAGCAAGGGGCCATTCTACCCCGCTATGACCACGCCGTCCGCTGGAAGAACACAACCTGCTCCGTCTCCAGCGAAGATCGAGGTTGCTCCAGGGCTGCTACGCATCGCGCGTTACGCAGTGCGCGTAATGAGCCGAATATGCCTGCCGGTCCCCGGTTGCACACGCACGGACCAGCGCCGAACCGGGTTGGCCAAGCGCGTCGGTAGCCGGCAAGATGGGGCCGGAGGGGAGGCAGAACACCGATGAGCTATCTCACGCACCTCGAGTGTGCCCACTGCGAGGCGACCTACGACCCGGCCGAGCTCCACCGGCTGTGTCCAGTATGCGAAAAGCCCCTGCTAGCCCGCTACGACCTGAACAGCCTGCGCCGCGCGTGGCAGCGGTCATCGCTAGCGCAGCGTGCCCCGGGTCTGTGGCGCTATAAGGAAGCCCTGCCCGTCGAGAGCCAGGCCCACATGTTCACGCTGGGCGAAGGGGGCACTCTGCTCCTCAAGGCCACGAAGCTAGGTGAGGAACTCGGGCTCGAACAGCTGTTCGTCAAGGACGAGGGGTTGAACCCCACGGGCTCGTTCAAGGCCCGCGGGCTCTGCGTGGCCGTCTGTCGGGCCGCCGAGTTGGGAGTGGATGGCGTCGTGATCCCCTCGGCGGGGAACGCCGCCGGCGCCATGTGCGCCTACGCCGCCCGAGCCTCGCTCCCGGCACACGTGGTCATGCCCCGAGACGTGCCCGCACCGTTTCTGCTTGAGTGCAAGAGCTTTGGAGCCGAGATCACCCTTGTGGAGGGAACGATCGCCGACTGCGGCCGCCGAGCAGGCCAGATCGCCCAGGCCAGCGGGTGGTTCGACCTGTCCACACTCAAAGAGCCCTACCGGGTAGAAGGCAAGAAGACCATGGGCTACGAGCTCGCCGAGGATCTTGCATGGGAGCTCCCCGACGTCATCGTCTACCCGACCGGCGGGGGCACCGGCCTGATCGGCATGTGGAAAGCGTTCGACGAGCTGGAGGCCTTGGGCTGGATCGGCGCCGAACGCCCACGGATGGTGGCCGTGCAAGCCGAAGGCTGCGCGCCGATCGTGCGTGCCTTCCACGCAGGGGCAACGTTCGCCTCGCTGTGGGAGGGCGCAGAGACCGTCGCCGCGGGCCTGCGCGTTCCGGCGGCCGTCGGTGACTTCCTGATCCTCGAGGCCCTGCGGGAAAGCCAAGGCACCGCCCTGTCCGTGGCTGAGGAAGAGCTCCTGGCCGGACAGCGAAGCCTCGCCCAGGCCGAAGGGATCCTGGCCTGCCCGGAAGGGGGTGCCACGCTAGCTGCACTGCGGACGCTCTGCCGGCAAGGCTGGGTCGAGCCCCACGAACAGGTGGTCCTGTTCAACACCGGCACTGGCATCAAGTACCCCGATACGCTGGAGGCAGCGACGTCCTGAGCCTTGCCGCCTGGCGCCTGCTCCGCCGTCGGCGGGCAGGACCAGTCTGCTGGCTCCCTCTGTACAGCGGCTGGTCCACCCTGTTCGAGGACTGCGCGGGCGGATAGCTGGTGTGCCACGCGCCAAGGATGCCAGGCCTTGAGACGTGCGCGGTGTCCCTACTTCGGAATGCGAGCAAGTTCATCGTTCTCCTGACGACTGGCAGCCAGCTTGCTGGCCGGAGGCCATGGCCCTAACATAAAGCCAAGGTGATAGCCATGAACAAGGTATCCCTGGCCAAGGCCAAGGACCGGTTGAGCCAGCTGATCCGCCAGGTGGAGGCAGGCGCTGAGGTGCTCATCACCAGGCGGGACACGGTTGTGGCTCGTCTGATCTCCGAGGCCGAATACCAGCGACTGCGCAGGCAGTCCGCCGTCACGGGGCTGCGGGCCATGCGGGACCGCTTCAAGGCGGCTGGGCTGAGCGCGCAGGAACTTCACCGGCGGAGCCGAGAAGAGCTGGAGGAGCGAGGTTAGTATGCGACGCCCGTCCAGTGTTGCCCCCCACAGAGGCGGGGCGCCGCTCTTGGTGATCGACGCCAGCGCGCTGCTGGCGGCCTTCCTGCCCGAGGAGAAGTGGGAGCCCCAGGCCGATGCCCTGCTCACGGCGTACCAGGACGGAGATCTGGCGCTGGTTGCGCCCAGGCTGTTGGTCTATGAGATGCTCAACAGCCTGTACATGGCAACGCGCGGCAAGGCGGGCGCTCCGCCCCGGCTGAGCGAAACGG
>PXEP01000036.1 GCA_003566155.1 Candidatus Acetothermia bacterium
CAGGGGATGTGGTTGGCACGTACGAACTGGCCAAGTTCCCCTGTCTTCCCGGTGCACGGCGTACAGTGCGCGTGGAAACGGATCTTGAGCTAGAGCCGGGCACGTACTTGGTGTTGGTCCGTATCGATCCCGGAGTGGATCCATTGGTGGCCAAACAGCAGATGGTCCGTGTACGTGAGCTTGCGCTGCAGCCGTTGGAGGATGGCTGGGGTGTGCCGCAGGATCTCACTGGTGATGGTCGCTATGAAGACGTCATGGGCGATGGGCGTTTTCACCAGGGAGATGTCGATGCCCTGGCCGAGCATCTGTACCGACCTGCGATTCAGCGCAATTGGCGCGCGTTTGACTTCACCAACGACGGCGAAGTAGGCCAACAGGATGTAGAGGCCCTGCAGGCGGCGCTGGACGAACAAACCGAGTGACGAGGCGTACGCAAGTCTGCACCCAGGGGTATATCCGTCCTAAGTTGGAGACTCCGCTAAGGCTACCATGTTCACATGCGGTCATTGCTATTTGCCCTTGTGTGCGTGGGGGTAGCGGTTATCGGACAGGGAGTCACGGTGACGGTGACCTCCCCTCCGCGGTCCGTAGAACCCGGTGATGTAGCTCTCCAAGTGTTCCGGGTTGAGAACACCACTGACTCCGAACAAAGGATCGGCCTTACTGTGGATCTGCCCCAGGAGTGGACTGCCCTTCCCATTAGTCCACAGTTGACACTCCAGCCGGGGGAGGCGGACACGGTGTTTGTGACCACCGAGCTACCCCGGGGCACGCAGGCAGGTGAATACACAACCTCACTGGTGGTTGGCTGGGACGGAGAGCAGGCTTCTGCCTCAGCACAGGTCACGGTTCGTCAAGTGGCGGCCCTGGTGATCGAGGTGCCGCAGGGGAAGGATACTCCGCCGGGAGACACCGTTTCGTACACGTTCGTCGTCGCCAATCGGGGCAATTCCGTGGATCGATACACGGTCGCCGCTGACTCCGCTCGCGGGTATTCGGTGACCGTGGATCCCGCGGAGCTTCCGTTGGCCCCCGGTGAGCGGGGGACAGTTACAGTAACTGTTGACGTCCCCCCACCGGCTAGTCCGGGGAGAGACAGGCTGAGCTTGGTCGTTCAGTCCACCGTAGCGCCTGCGGTAAGCGAGCAGGCGATTCTGTTCACCACTGTACTACCTCCCGATCCGGAGCGAATCGTGGGGCATACACTCGCCGAATTGGAAACCGAGCTTGGCGGAAGGCTTGTCTACGATCTGGTAGGCGGGAGCGCCGACTCGGACATGGCGTTGTCCGGACGAGCATCCCTCCTGGGGGGAGATTTGTCGTTCTCGGTGCGTGCAACAGGGCCTTGGGGGGATCCGCCGCTGGGCTTTGGTCGGGCTCAGCTTTCGTACACGCGCGATCATGTCCGACTACGGGCCGGCGAGCATACGCTCTCCCTTCCCTACCTTCTCGACATGACCGCCTCCGGTGTCCTCGTGGAGCTCTTTCAGGACTACGGTTGGCTATCGCTGTTCAGCGGTTGGCGCGACGAGGAGGCGCGGTTTGGGGGGACGGCTTCCCTGATCCGCGAACAATGGGAGATCGGTACTGCGTACAGGGAAACCCGTGAGCATACCGACCATACACGTGCGCTGGCAGGCTGGGTTACCCGCTATCTAGGTGACTATCTGGAGCTGGATTTCAGCACCGCTTTGGCATTCCAGAATGGTGGTTTGGGACAAGGATTCCAAGGTGCACTGCGGGTGGAGGTAGTGCCAGTGGTTCTCCTGAGTCTGGCGTACCACTCGGTGGACGAACGCGTTCCCAGTACTCTGGCAGACCAAAGAGGGGTTTCCTTGGCGGGGCGGTTGGCAGCTCCCCCGCTGGCGCTGCGTTATTCGTCCCGCTGGGTGCGGGATGCTATTGGTGGCCCAGCTCACGAATCTCCGGCGCGGGGAGAGCTGAGTGCAGCTTTGGACTGGGCCCCTGAGGAGTGGCCGGTCTCGTTTGGCATGAGGCTTTCTGGGCGCAGAGTCTGGCTTGGGTCAGGTGAGCTGAGCGAAGGCACCCAACACGGAGAGCTGGTTCTGACCGGCGGGGAGGCCCCGCTCACGTTTCGGCTGTCGGCCACGGTGCATCTGGACGAGGACTTCATGAACGGCCAAAGCTTGCTGCGCACAACCTACCGACAACGGTTCACCTTTTCCGGAGATATCGTGCAGACCAGATTGGCACTGGCGCAGCGCACTGCGTTCGACACGGTGGGCAATCCGGTGGAACGGGGTTGGGCGGTAGGTCTTTCCGTTGACTTCACTGGTTCCCCATACCAGGTGATGCTTGACTGGGAACACGAGCACGCTGGAGCTGCTGTGCAACTGGGCGTAGAGGCTGAGGTGGCAACGGGATTCAGCGCCTCATTCAGTGTGGGTTCCCAGTGGGATCAAAGTGGTGAGGTTGGTTCGCTGCGGATGGGTGTGTCATTTGAGCACTCCTTCGTGTGGGCTCCGCCGTTTCTCCCGGCACGAGGATGGCTCGAGGGCCAAGTGATGGCTGATGGGGAGCCCGTTGTGGGAGCAATCGTGGTTGCCGATGGGCGGGAGGTGGCCACGGGTGAACAAGGGCGCTTCTTGTTTCCGCCGCTAGAGCCCGGAAAGTATGAGGTGCGGATTGACAGATTGCCTCGCAACGTGCGGCTGCTTGACCCTGAGGTGGGGGAGGCGGAAGTGGAACTCGATCGCCGTACACACCTCACTTTCCGCGGTGAACGGTTGGCTGAGATAAGGGGAGTAGTGTTCGACGACCAGGAGCAGACCGGGCAGCGGGCCCCGGACGATCCGGGGCTGGAAGGGACAACCGTGAGGCTGTTGGTGGAACAGGAAGAGCTTGAACGAACCACCGCCGACCGAGCCGGTCGCTTCTCATTTGCCCGGCTCTCGCCGGGCCGGTACACGGTGGAGCTTGTTGAGGGGTCGCTGCCTGAGCGCTACGAACTGACCGCACCCGGCAGTGTTGACATACACCTGGAACCGGGAGAGGTTGCCGAAGTGGCGTTCGGTGCCTGGCAGCGCCCACGGGAGGTAATCGTGGACCCCACTCCCCCCCTGGCGGACTTCGACTGGACCCCGTGGGTGCCCGAGGTCGGTGAGGAGGTCACGTTCGATGGTCGGCTTTCCGCGGCGGGGGACGCGGAGATCGTGGACTTCCGCTGGGATTTCACCGGAGACGGCGAGGCCGACAGGTCAGGGCGCGTGGTCACCTGGACATTTGACGCGGCGGATGTGTACAGGGTGACGCTTGTGGTGGAGGATGAGCTTGGATTGCAGGATGAGCTGTCCATGCCCATAGAAATCTTGCCCGCCGACTAGACAAGCCGACGGCTAATCACGCGGAAACGTACGATTGGCTGTGGGTTTTGTCAGCAGTTTTCGCCCGCGCCAGAAGTACTCCCCGCCGGATATCACAGCCAATGCCACGGCCAGATAGAGAAACGAGTCACGAACAGCGTCTCCCCATGGCCCGACTCCGAAATAGCGTACGACGAGGATGAACATGACCAGCCCTGTGTAGGAAGCGGTCTTAAGCTTGCCCAGAGCAGAAGCGGAAATCACAACGTGCTCTCCTACCGCAAGGAGTCTCAGGCCTGTGACCAAGAACTCGCGGGCCAGGATGACCACCACGGGAACGGCAAGCAGCTCTCCCAATTCCACAAACGAGACCAGGGCCGCGGTTATCAAAAGCTTGTCGGCAATCGGATCGGCGAACACCCCAAACGGTGTCTCCTGCCGCAAGGAGCGGGCCAGATATCCGTCCACCACATCGGAGGCTGCGGCCAGGCCAAACAATACGATAGCCAGGATCTTGAACACCGTGCCCTCAGCAAAGATGAAGTACATCAGAAGGGGTATGGCCAGCATCCGCCCCAGCGTAATCCGGTTCGGAATCGTCCATGTCATCCGTTTAGGCTCACCTCCGAGCGCCGATGTGTCAATGGCCACTCCGGCAGGTCAAGCTATGAGGCTGTCCTAGCACATGGTCAGCGAACAGCTGCTTGCGCGATCTGCCAAAATGAATCCGGGTCCAGGGAAGCGCCGCCAACAAGCGCACCATCCACATTCGCCAGCTCCAAGAACTGTTGAGCGTTGTCGGGCTTGACCGAACCTCCGTACTGAATGCGAATCCGTTCGCCCGAAGCTCCGAACCTGTTCCCCAACCAAGTACGTATGCGCCCGGCCATCTGCTGCGCATCCTCCGGCTGTGCCGCTACTCCGGTGCCGATGGCCCACACGGGCTCATAGGCGATCACTATCCGCGCCGACTCCTGTTCCTCTATCTGGGAAAGGCCCACGTCAAGCTGTTTCTCCCCCACCTGCCAATCAGTCCCTGCACGCCTTTGTTCCAGCGATTCCCCAACACACATAATGGGTACGAGATCAGACTCCAGTGCAGCCTTGACCATCCGGGAAACGAGCTTGTCATCCTCGTTGAACAGCGCACGGCGCTCGGAGTGACCGCAGATCACGTACGAGGCGCCGAGCTCACAGACCTGCCTCACCGATAGCTCCCCCGTGAACGGCCCTTCGGGCTCGGGCCGGGCGCTCTGTGCTCCCCAGGCGATAGGTGTTTGCGCAAGCGACTGCGCCGTGGCCTGTATGGACGTAGCAGAGGGCAAGACCACCAAGTCGAGTGGAGGGTCAGCGGGGACCAGTTCCAGCAAGCGATGTAGGTAACGCTGCGCCTCCCCCACCGTGTGGTGCATCTTCCAATTGGCGGCAACTATCGGTCTGCGCATGGACTCCTCCTTCCGTTGACAACCGCTATCCTAGGGGCCTATCATGGTTGGCGCAACTCAGCTTGGGTATGGAGGAGGGGGGTATGTGGCTTACGCCGGTCATTATCTTCGCCGCGGTGGGGTTGTTTCTGGCAAGCGCCATCCGGGTGGTACGGGAATACGAGCGCGGAGTTGTCTTCCGGCTGGGGCGGCTGATCGGAGCAAAGGGCCCAGGACTGTTCTTTATCATCCCCATAGTGGATTCCATGGTCAGAGTGGACCTGCGCACCATCACCTTGGACGTCCCTCCGCAAGAGGTAATCACCCAGGACAATGTGCCGGCGAACGTAAACGCCGTCGTGTACTTTCGGGTCATGGACTCGCAGGCGGCCGTGGTTGAGGTCCTCGATTACATTGAGGCAACACGGCAGATTTCCATGACCACGCTGCGTTCGGTGCTCGGACGAGCTGAACTGGATGAGATCCTGGGAGAGAGGGAGAAACTCAACCGCCAGCTGCAGGAGATCATCGATGAGCATACGGATCCGTGGGGGATCAAGGTTATCACGGTGGAGATCAAAGATGTGAAGATACCCACCGATATGCAGCGGGCCATCGCTGCCCAGGCAGAAGCCGAGCGAGACCGCCGCTCCAAGATCATCCACGCCCAGGCCGAGCTGCAGGCGGCGGAGAAACTGGGTCAGGCCGCGGACATCATGAACCGCTCCCCGGGCGCGCTGCAACTACGCTACCTGGAAACCTTGTCTGACATAGCTGCCGAGAACTCGAGTACGGTGGTATTCCCGGTTCCGATCGACCTGCTGGCGTTGCTCCAGAAAGGTACCCAGGATTGAGATTTTGCACTCTGGCCAGCGGATCCACCGGCAACGCTACGCTGATAGAGGGGCCACGGGGCCCTGTGCTGGTGGATGTGGGGCTCTCGTGGCGCGAAACCATGCGGAGAGCGGCGCGCGCCGGGATGTCCACAAGCGAGCTTGAGTGGGTCATCGTAACCCATGAACACGCGGACCATGTGCGGGGACTGAAGACGGCACTCCGCCGCGGGCTCCGCCTTGCTGCCAGCGTAGGGACGCTGCGCGCGTTGGGGGTGGACGGGGTGCCGTTGGAGGCGGGTATGGAACTAGCTGGGATCACGGTCAACCCGTTCCCGGTGCCACATGACGCGGCACAGCCTGTCGGCCTGAGGTTGGAGACCCCGGACGCGCGGCTGGCGGTGGTGAGCGATCTGGGGCGTATGACCCCCGAGGTATTGGCCGCAGTACGGGGCTGTACCCATCTGATCCTGGAGGCAAACCACGATCCAGAGATGCTTCTTGCCGGACCCTACCCATGGCCGATTAAGATGCGTATCCTGGGCCCGAACGGCCATTTGGCCAACGAGGAATCTGCACGAACCCTGGTGCAGCTGGGGCCGACCGGACCGCGCTCAGTTCTCTTGGCCCATCTTTCCCAGGAGAACAACAGCCCGGGCCGTGCTTTGGAGGCGGTTGCCCGAGGGCTGAACGGGGGACGAACTGATCTGTATCTGACCTATCCGGATCGGCCGTCAGCGGTTCTGGTTTCGTAGGGAGTGATGACGCCGGCGGCATCCATGCCGTCAACGATCGCCGCCACCGTCGGACCGGCTGAACGAGAACCCCACGCGTAGGTCATGCTTTCGCTGGTGTCTACCTCATCGTATACCACGAGCACCACGTACTCAGGCTCTTCCCAGGGGAAGAACGCGCCAAAACCGGAAATGTAGTGCCCGGATACATATCCCTGACCAGGCAGGGCTTTCTCCCCGGTTCCTGACTTTCCGCCGATCCCGTAGCCGGGTACATCCGCGAACCGCGATGGGAGCACCCAGCGGGAAGGATCCACGGCTTTGCGCAGCATTTCCCGCACCGCATAGGCAGCCTCGGGTGAACAGACCTCGGCCAGCGCTTCTTGCTGGCCTTGCAAGACGTGGGGGCGTTGAAGAACTCCGCCGTTGGCCAATACACCGAATGCTGCCGCCAGTTGAATTCCGGTGACGGCCACGCCCTGGCCGAAGGAGCTGGTGGCCAGGTCCAACTCCGTCCAGGCTTCCTTCGGGCGCAGCATCCCCGCGGCCTCGCCCGGAAGGCCGATCCCGGTGGGTTGGCCGAATCCCATGGCGGACAGGTAGTGGTACATCTTGTCTATGCCTAGCTTCTGTCCGATCTGAACAAAGACCACGTTCAGCGATTGAGCCATGCCTCGCTCGAAGGTGACCGAACCGTATCGTGTGGAGGGATTGGCATTTCTCAAGGGAACTCCCATCACCATGATCGGGGAATCGGCGTGGAACACGTCATCGGGCTTCACCAGGCCGGCGTCTATTGCCGCCAGCCCCGAGAGCGCTTTGAAAGTGGACCCTGGCTCGAACATCTGGGTCACGGCCCACGGCTGCAGATGGTCGGGATCCGCCTGGGGGTCGTTTGGATCGAACGTGGGCGCTTGGGCCAAGGCAAGCACCTCGCCGCTGCGGGGGTCCAGAACAATGGCAAAACCCCGCTCCGCCCGGTATTTCTCTACTCCAGCGGCGATCTGCTCTTCCGAGATGAGCTGTATGTCTGGGTGGATCGTCAGATGGAGGTCGTCCCCCTTTGTCTCAGGCTCCTTCTCCTGCAGACCGTACACTTGGCCGTCCCGACCCCGTAGCACACGGTACTGGCCGGGACTTCCGGTTAGGTGTTGATTGTGGGTCTGCTCCAACCCCCCCAGGCCGTGTCCATCTACCCCGACGGCTCCCAGCACGGGGATGGCGATGGGGCCCTCGGGATACACGCGGATCCAGCTGTCAAAGAATAGGAGTCCCCGTATGCCTAGCTCGGCAGCCCTGTTGCGCAGCCGATCTCCAGTCTTCAGGTCGAGCCTCCGCGTGAGCCAGGTGAAGTACGAGTCTCGGTAGACTTTGTCTTGCGCCTCGGAACGGGTGAACCCCAGTTCATCGATCAACAGGTTTACCAGTAGCTCCGGGCGAGTCATGTGGTAGTTGTCCAGCGCCAGCGCATATCCGGGCACATCCTTGGCCAACGGTCTGCCGTCAGCTCCGTAGATGGTGCCGCGCTGGGCGGGGACCTCCACCAAGTGCTCCTGAATTCGCGAGGCTGCATCCGCCCACGTGCCATGCTCTGCTACTTGCAGTTGAAACAGTCGAGCCCCTACAGCAAGCAGGCCAAGTGCAAGGACGATGAACGCTACCCCGCCCCGTCTAACCGCCTGGTGGTGATCCATTGTTCTCCAGTTTGAGCTCGGTGACCTGCTCGTCGTTGAACGGTCCCATGCCTAGCTGGCGTGCCCTCTCGGCCAGCTGGCGTCTGCTGAACGCTACCTCGGCCTGGTGCTCGTAGTAGAGGACCTCACGCTGCAACCTCTCTGCCGACAAGGTGGCGCGGGCCACCTCGCGGCGGGCAAAGGTGAGTTCGGCCTGCAAAAATAGATACAGAAACACCATTCCCGCTATCAGTGCGCCCGTCCCCAACACGACAAGTGCCCGGATCCAATAATCGGACAGGCTCAACTCGCGGGCCCCGGCCCATGGCACAGGATCTGCTCTCACTCGCGCCCTCATCCCCATTCACAGTACGGACGTTCCTGTCCCCTGGGGAGGACAGTTGCCCTATGCCAATGCGACCTCGCGCACCTCGGCTCCCCGTAGCTTGGCCGATCGGGACCGCGGATTGGCTTGTCTTTCCTCGGCCGACGGACGCACCGGCTTGCGGGTCAGAATCTCCACCCTCCCTTCCCGTTCCCATTGTCGGAGCGCGTGCTTCACCAGACGGTCCTCCAATGAGTGAAACGCGATCACACAGACGCGCCCGCCTGGGCGCAACGCACTGACTGCGGAGGCCAGTCCCTCACGCAAGGCCTCCTGTTCATCGTTTACGGCCAGGCGCAATGCTTGGAATGTTCGGGTCGCCGGGTGAATGCGATGTCTGCCCGGGGGATAGGAGCGGGCTACCAGTGCTGCCAGCTGTCTGGTTGTCTCGATTGGTGTGCGCTGGCGTTCCCGGACCACCCTGCGTGCGATCCGTCGGGAGAACCTCTCTTCGCCCAGTTCCCACAGAAGGGCCGCTAGTTGGCTTTCGGAAAGCGTGTTGACCAGCTGCTCGGCAGTCACGGGGTTGCTCGGATCCATACGCATGTCCAGCGGGCCGTCGTGGCGAAAACTGAAGCCTCTGTGAGGTGCGCTCAGTTGAAAGGATGATACTCCCAGGTCCATGAGCACCGCGTCCGGGGAGGCCAGGCCGGTCTCCTTCACGAGCTTCCCCAATTGTCTGAAATCGCCCTGCACGAACGTCAGCATGTCGCTCCACGGCTCCAACCTGCGGCGGGCGACATCCAGTGCTTCCGGGTCCCGGTCAATGCCTAGCACGCGCGCGCCCTGGCGGACGAACTGCTCCGCATGCCCTCCCAGGCCCACGGTGGCGTCGACGATCAGGCGGCCGGGCGCGGGCTTAAGAAGGGTCTCGACCTCGCGCGGCATCACCGGCTCATGCCACGTTGCGGAGCCATCTGTGGACATCTTCCACCCCCGTCCAGGCTTCGTCGACCAACCGCTCCTTCGCTCTCTCCAAGGCGCGACGCCAAGCGTCTCCGTGCAACCACTCGGCAGGGCGCTCGTCGGGAACACAGGGTATCGGCCGGGGCAGGTCACGGTCCACCAGTCCCAAGAAGGCCCGTAGCTTGTGCGAGGTAGGAATGGCGACGAACGGGGCCCCGACCACCAGCGCTAGCTCGGCGGCGTGCAACCGGGCTGTGTATACCAGTGGAGCGTTGGCCAGGGCACGCATAAGCTCGGCGGGATCCGAAGGGCGGAACACAGGCAGGCCTGTGATAGCTCGCTCGTCTTCCTCTCGGGCCATGACCAATCCGCGTACCGTAGTGCGCAATCCCTTGGCACACTGGCCAGCTGAGTGCAGGACCTCGCGCACGATCGGCTTGGGTACCGCCGGAGTGAGATTGACGAGAATCGCCCCGTCTCCTCTATATCGAGGAGGATCAAGCGTCAGCGCCACATCGCGCGCTTGGTGGGCGCTCGCGCCGGCCTTGGCCAGCTGGAGACAAGACTCCGGGTCCCTGGCCGAGACGTAGTCAGCTCCGCGTACCGCCAGGCTTAACAGCAGCTTCCCTGGACCACTGTGCACGTCGACCCCCACCGCCGCCAGGGCGGCGGGGCCGCGCAGTGCCGCCGTTCGAACCGCTGTGGTGTAGAACAAAAGCGAACGCAGCGAGCTTTCATCCTGCAACAGGCCTCCCGCGAACAGAGTGACCGCCCTTCTCAAAGGCAATCGTGGCGGCCGCTGGACAGTCGAATCTCGGAGCAGGGGCACAGCCCTCATCCAAGCCTCGCGGACTGCCTCGTCGCCGAGATTGCCATGGGCGAAGTAGCCGTACAGGCGCGTTCTCATGTTGGGAGAGTCTAACCTTGGCGGAGACTGATTGTGCGGCGGAAGGTGTCCCGCTTGGAGCTACGGAGTCGCCACGTGCCCTCAGAGAAAAGAAAGAGCGGTGAGGTCAGGCACAATGTGATCTGCGTCGACGAGCTCGGCGGGGGTTCCCGTCCCGGACAACAGGCCGACCACCGGCCGGCAGCCAGCGGCGCGGCCGGCCCCGACATCGGCAACAGTGTCCCCGGACATGAGGCAACGGCCGGGGTCGACATCCAGCATGCGACAGGCTAGGAGTACACCGCTAGGATCGGGCTTGCGGGTTTCCATATCATCTACACCGATGATTGTGTGCACCAGGTCGGACCAGCCCAGGGCCTCGATGTGCCGCTGGGCGGCTGCGCGTCCGTCGTGGGTCACCAGAGCGGTCCGTACGCCAAACTCCCGGGCCTGTTGCAAAAAACGCTCCGCTCCTGGGGTTGGGCGCAAGTGTTTGGCAAATGGAAACACCCGGTCTACCTCTGCAAACGTCTCATGCACCGCCGCGCGTGCCTGGGCTGGGGGGACCCCGGCCAAGTGTTGCAGGTATTCGCTTACTGCTGCTTCCGCTTGATCTCGAGGGAGGGTGGTTACGGCCATGGGCGTTGTCGTGTTGTCCTGACCGTCTTGGGTCACAAATCGCTGCAAAGCTTGCCGGTGCTGCGGATGCAGCTGCAGGGTCCGCCCCAGACGTCGGGCGCGCATCTGCATCACTTCCACCCAGTGGTCGAACCCCAGCACCGTACCGTCTTTGTCCAGGATGCATGCCTCTACTGAATACTCCTTGCGCTCAACAAGCAACCGTGCCGTCATAGAACGGATGCTAGCCCGGCGGGGGAGAAGGCTCAAGCGCAGGCCTTGTGTTTCTTGCCCCTTTGACCGGGGACGTCTATGCTTTCGGCTAAGCGAGGTGAGAGGCGTGTCCATACTGGTTGATGGTGGCTCCCGAGTGGTCGTCCAGGGGATAACGGGCAATGAAGGGGCGTTCCACACAAGGCAAATGGTAGGCTACGGAACGCAGGTCGTGGCCGGAGTTACCCCTGGAAAGGGGGGTCAGGATGTGGATGGCATCCCAGTTTACAATAGCGTGGCCCAGGCCGTGCGAGAGCAAGAGGCCACCGTGTCCATTGTATTCGTCCCCGCGGCCTTCTCCTTGGACGCTGTAGTGGAGTCCGCTGAGGCGGGTGTGAAACTCGTGGTGTGCATTACCGAGGGCATCCCGGTACATGACATGCTACGTGGCGTCCCGTTGGTGCAAAGCTACGGAACTCGGCTCATAGGACCCAACTGTCCGGGCCTCATATCCCCCGGCAAGGCCAAGGTGGGCATCATGCCCGGAGAGGTGTTCCAGCCTGGTCCCGTGGGGATCATCTCCCGATCGGGCACGTTGACCTACGAGATCGCCCACCATCTGTCTGAGGCTGGGTTCGGTCAATCCACAGTGATCGGAATTGGCGGGGATCCGGTTGTGGGGAGCACGTACGTCGATCTGTTGCCTTTGTATGCCCAGGACCGGGAGACCGAGGCTTTGGTCTTGGTGGGAGAGATTGGCGGGACGGCGGAAGAGGAGGCTGCCGATTGGGTGGCCCGACACCTGGATATACCCGTGGTGGCTTATATTGCTGGGTTCTCCGCCCCTCCCGGCAAGCGGATGGGGCACGCCGGGGCCATCGTCTCTGGAGGGGAGGGCACGGCTGAGGCCAAAGCTGCCCGACTGGAAGAGCGGGGGATTGCCGTCGCCCGGACCCCGGCTCAAGTCAGTGAACTGGTGGGTGCAAGGCTGCGGTGAGCCGAAGCTTCGGCCTGGTGGGCCTACCCAACGCGGGCAAGTCCACCGTGTTCAACGCGCTTACAGACGGAGGAGCCCGGGTGGAGGCGTACCCATTCTGCACCATCGAGCCCCATCGGGGCATCGTCGGTGTCCCCGATGACAGGTTGGAACGCCTTCACTCGTTGTACCCGGATAAACGCATGGTTCCGACCACCGTCGAGGTGGTGGACATCGCGGGTCTTGTGTCCGGGGCTGCCCACGGAGAGGGCTTGGGCAATCAGTTTCTGGCGGAGATCCGAGCGTGCGACGCGATCCTCCACATAGTCCGCTGTTTTGCCGATGAGCAGGTGGCGCACCCGGCGGGAACAGTTGACGTGAAGAGAGACGTGGAGATGGTGGAGATGGAACTACTGCTCAAGGATTTGGATACTTTGGAGCGACGCCAACAACGGACGGCCAAGGTGGCCCGCACCGGGGACCGGGGCGCGCGAGAGGAAATGGAGTCCTTGGAGCGCCTGATCACATCGGTCAAACAGGGGGTTCCGTTGCGTGAGCTCTCCCTTTCCCCGCAGGAGGAAACGCGGCTCAAAGACCTTGCCCCGCTTACGGCCAAGCCGATCCTGTACGTTGCCAACGTGGGGGAGGAAGGCGTCAACGAACACCTGCGTGCCCTGAGTTCCCTTGCTCAGCAGAGGAGCGCTCCGTGCATCGCCATCCGCGGACGGTTGGAAGCGGAAGTTGCCGAGACGGCTCAAGGTCCGGAGGAGTACGATGCGTTCCTTCAGGAGTGGGGGATCGAGCGCTCCGCGCTGGAAGAGCTATTACAAGCGGCGTACGGACTCCTGA
>PXEP01000169.1 GCA_003566155.1 Candidatus Acetothermia bacterium
AAGGAGGAGCTGGCCATGGGAGAGCAACGACTTCGCATAGAGCGACTGGACCCGTACACGGAGGACACGGGGATCCTGTCCCAGGTGCACGCGTTGCTCGCGCGCCGGCATGCTGAGGCCTGGCCAGAGGATCCAGCGACAACCTATGACGAGGTCGTGCGCGACCTGCGCAGTACGCCCGCCTTTGTTGGGAAGAGACGGTGGGTAGCGTGGAAGGGTGCCCGCGTCGTGGGCTATGCAAGCGTGGCGCTACCGGAGACCCAAGACAACCGCCACTTGGCCGATGGCAGCTTGTATGTCCTTCCCGAAGAGCGCAGGAAGGGTGTTGGCAGTAGACTCCTCACCGAAATCGCCACTGCAGCCCGTGCCGACGGCAGGCGGCTGCTTTTGGACGGCACCGATGCCGATATCCCGGCGGGCGAGGCGTTCGCCAAGGCTGTGGAGGCAAAGCCGGGGTTGAAATTGTCCATCAGCCAACTGGAGCTCGCGCAGGTAGACCGAGACCTGATTCGAAGGTGGATCGAACAGGCGCCGACGCAAGCGTTCGAGCTGGGCGTATGGCTTGGTCCGTACCCGGAGGAAGACCTTCCGGCGATCATCGCCCTGCGCGAGGTGATGAACACAGCGCCGCGCGAGGACTTGGATGTGGAGGACTTCCACTGGACCCCCGAGCACCTGCGGCAGGTTGAACAGGCACTGGCCGACGCCGGCGAAGAGCGATGGACCCTCTACTGTCGCCATAAGCCAAGCGGCGAGCTGGCCGGGTATACAGAAGTCTACTGGAGCCCAGAACACCCAGAGCGTCTGGGGCAGGGCGACACGGGGGTCATGCCCGCCTACCGGCGGCGCGGGCTGGGCAAGTGGCTCAAGGCAGCCATGCTGGAGCGGGTGTTCGCCGAGCGGCCACAGGTCGAGCGCATCCGCACAGGGAACGCTGGTTCCAACGCACCGATGCTCAAGATCAACCGTGAACTCGGCTTCCGCGAACGCAAGCGGATCACTGTCTGGCAAGCGGAGCTTGGCACAGTCGAAGCACGCTTGAACGGCGAGCGCGCCCCGAGCTAAATCCCAACAGGCGGGGTCCATGGCCACGCCGCAGAACCGTGGCAAACAGCTCCACGACTAGCATTGGGCTGTAATGCTTCCAGGATCACGCTTCCCGTGTCGGCGGCTAGCCAAGCAGCTTCTTGGCTGTCGCGGCCACCCGCGCGCCGAGTTTGCGGGCCGCCTCTTGCGTGTGTTCGTCCGGGGTCCCGGCACACGCGACGCCGTAATGCCCTCCCACTTCCAACGGATCCCCCAGAACAATCATTCCGTAGATCAGCATCGCCTGGAGGATGGCGATCATCGTGGTTTCCTTGCCGCCGGTGTGGTGGGCGGAGGTGGCAAACGCTGCGCCGACCTTGCCCTCCATATGCTTGCGCACCTTGATGAAATTGTCGAATACCTTCTTGATCTCAGCTGCCGGGCCTCCATAGTAGACCGGCGACCCGGCAATCACAGCGTGGCTTTCTTTGAACTCATCTATGGTGATGTCCTCCGTGCTCCGCACAAGTACGTCCACCCCTTCCACCTGCCTCGCCCCCTCGGCGACCGCTTGGGCAAGGAGTTTCGTGTTCCCGCTCCGTGAATGGTATAGAACCAGAACTTGCATCCTGAACCTCCCCTCTCCTCAGACTCTGGGTAGAATACTAGCCCTCGGCGGCTAATCGGTCGAGGAACGCCTCCACCTCGTCTCCACACCCTGTGAACCAACCATTGACACAGCTCGGGCAAACTACGATCGGTTGACTGGCAACTGAGAGCCCAAAACAGCCGCAACCTCCTGCCCCAACTGGCGCCGGGGAGCTGGCTAGCAAGAGCGCGGCTCCCCGGCGCTTTGCACTGCCGATCTGGCCGGGCGGACCCCTTTGCGCACAAAGTACATGTACATCAAAACCGACGCCGCTACGTAAGCCACACACGTCAGGGCGAATACCGGAGTGAACCCAGGGCCATCCTGGAGCTGCCCGCTGGCCCAAGAACTCACCGCCCAACTGCCCTGCCAGCTCATGATGAGCAAAGCGCTCGCCGTTGCCCGACGTTTGGCTTCCACCTCCTCCATAACGAACGCGAAATAGAGCGGGTTACCCAGGTTCATCAGCCCGGCGCGAATGAGAAACCCCACCACTGCAGGAGCAAGCACAGGAGAGAACCCCAGCGTTATGAGAAAGGGGATGGAAACCAACTGGGAAACAACAACGGCACGTGGCTTACCCAGGCGCTCGGCGAAAACCGGTCCCAGCAGAGTCGCCACGCCGATGAATAGCGACTGCCCGGCAAATAGCGCCCCGAGCAGGCTGTCCGAAACATCGAACTTCGTCTTGAAGAACACGTTCAAGAACGGAATGAGCGCGCCCGCTCCCAGTCCTACCACCACATGTGGGATCACGAACCGCACCATGGGCCGAACCCCCCGCAAGACCTGGAGCGGGCTGGGCCGTTGCCCAGACGGTCGGGGATGGACAGGTGAACTCCGGCGGGGAACGTCCAACCTAAGCAAAGGAAAGGCCGAAGCGAGGAACAACAACGCCCCCACCAGCAAGGTTCCCCGATACACGGCCGGGTCACCTCCCTCGACCTGTAGCAAGACGGCGAACAACGCCGGCAACCCTCCCGCAACCAGGGAGCCGAAGAATCCAGACAGTGTGCGAGCAGAAAACTGGACGCTGAACAAGTGCGTCCGTTCTTCCTCCCCGCTGTGGGTGGCCATAAACGGCGCGTTCACCACTTCGATTAAGGTTCGGCTGAGTCCGAATCCCACCCCAAATGCAAGCAGCGCCGCTTGCGTGGGGGAGACCACGATGAGGGTCAGCGAAGCTGATACGATACCCAGCGCAGCAAACAGCAATTTACGGTGCCCCAGCCGATCGCCGAGCACCCCTGCAGGAACAGCACATATTGTGGCTACCAGCGCGGGAAGTCCGACAAGCACCCCCAGGAACGACGGTTCGTAGCCCAAGGAGAGTACGTACAGGTTGAAGAACAAGCGGTACACGGCAAACCCAAGCCCGCTAAGAAACGTATAGCCGAGGTAAAGCCGTGCGTTCCGGCCGAACTGCCTTAGCCTGTCGCGGTACGCGCGGATCGGTCCCATGGCCGGGCATTGTAGACGCAAGGTGTCGGCTGATCACCTCTACGCCACAGCAGCATACGGCGACCCATAGCACCAGGCATTCACTTGCATCGGACGGTGTTTGGAGCGGACAGATAGCAAAAAGGGGCGACCCGTACGCGGATCGCCCCGTCAAGAGTTTTCGGATTGTTGGTTTGCCTGCAACCCTACGGCACGCTGTTCACTGGCGGCGGTTCATCGAAGTCGTCGTCGACATCGATGTCCTCACAGCCCATAAGGGTAATAAGCGCAGGTACCACCACGAGCACGAGCAGCAACCACCTAAAACGGCGGAGCTTTCGCATCGTGGATCACCCCCTTTCGTCCCTGATAGATTCATACTACTGTACCTGGCGTTCAAAGTCCAGAATTGGGCACTCAGATATGCGATATGAAACCTAATTGCTTATAGTATGGACAGATGCTTAGTACGGTAGTAAACACGGTGGGGGGCGGTAGCTGAAGGCCTTGATTCTGTCCCTGTGCTCGCCTGGAGGAAGCAGAAAGCTGAAGAATGTGTACAGCTTGGCGGAGTTGCGTTCTATTACGATCGGCGATCGTCAGCTTGTCGATCCTGGGCGATCTCCTTTTGCCGTCCCATGCCCCCGGTGGCCTGCGTCAAAACCCGACAGGCGTACACCGAACCCCGCCACAGCGCGCTCTCCCCATAGCGGTTACGGATGTGATCCATAGCGTGCTCCAGTCGCTCACGTCGCCGTTGCTCGGGAAGAAGCGGTCGTGGAGCTTCCTTGCCGCTGATCACCGATCCTACCCGCACGCCAACCATGGTGGTCTGGCCGGGAAATCCTCCATGACTACGCACCAAATCGAGCGCTGTCTGAAAGATGATCTCTTCGTCATCGGTCGGAACCTCCAGCGCACGCTGCCCGCCACGATGGTGCATGTTGGCATCACGCAGATCCAGGTGCACCACGCGACCGGCCAACCCTTTGGACCGCAGGCGACGTCCCGTACGCTCGCACAGGTACAAAAGTACGCTACGCGCTCCCTCCGGATCACGCAGGGCCTTCGGCACAGCATGGGAGTGTCCCACGCTCTTTAGCTCTTCCTCCTGCCAATACGGAATCAACGGGCTGGGGTCCAGTCCCCGACCCCACATAGCCAGTACCGCTCCGTACACCCCGAACCGGGCCCGCAGATAACCTTCCGGATAACGGCTCAGGTCGGCCAGATTCCAGATGCCCATGTGGGACAGGCGCCGGGCAATGCGGGGGCCAATACCGCACACGTCCTCCACCGGGGTGCGAGCGAGCACCTGAGGTACGTCTTGGGGACATATCCGATGTACTCCGGCAGGTTTTGCCTTCTCCACAGCCAGCTTGGCCAAAAGTTTACTGGGGGCGATACCAATGGAGCAGGTAATCCACTCCCCCAACGTCGCGCGGAGGCGACGCTGTATCTCTCGCGCCAGGCACAGCGCCCCCCCATGCCGATCCGCCTCTTGCGTGACGTCCATGAACACCTCGTCGATGGAGTACACCTCCACCATAGGTGTGTAATCGACGAGTACATCCAAAAAGCGCCGGGTAATGGTTTCGTACTTATCGGGATCGCCGGGAACGAAGGTGAGGTGCGGACATAGTTTACGAGCTTCCCAAGTGGACATGCCCGCCCGGATCCCATAAGTCTTGGCCTCGCGGGAGGCGGCGGCCACTACCGAATGGATGTCCGGCCGGCCGGAGACCACGATGGGCTGGCCCCGGAGGGCGGGGTTGGCCTGCTGTTCCACCGAGGCGAAGTACGCGTCCATATCGATATGGAGGATGATCAACATTCCACCTCCCACTGCACTCCTTCCACAAACCAGCGCACCTTGGTCCCATCGAAACGAAGCCGAAGAAGGCTTCCCCCGGCGGTGACGGAGTAAAAGAGGAGGCGGGTGCTGCCTTCCCAACGCTCATGGATCAGGTGGATGTCCTCCACCGGGAAGGGGCGACCCTGCCACCGGAGCCGAAGGGGTGTGGGATAGGGGGCACGGGCCGGAAACAGGGCCTCCACGTCCACAGGGTCGTCCACCGGATGCAACACTGCCGCCTCCTCTCGACAAAGCGTACTCCTTTATCGAGAGGAGGTCAACGAGACACCCGTGGCCGGCCGTGCGCAGCGTACAGCTCAGGGACAATGCCCAAACTCCCCTTCATGACCAAGGACAAGTCGCCGCAACCCCTACTTACCGCTTACCGCGGACTTCCAACCTGCGTGCTCACATCGCCGGCTGTTACATCGGGATGGTGATAGCGACGGCGCCTTCGCGTGCCCCTCCTGCGAACCTGGATCGCCGCCACCGGACAGAAGTGCACACAGGCAAAGCACTGTTCGCAGCGGCCCAGCCATTCCGGACGGCCGCCGGCAAGCTGCACGTTCTCCACCGGACATACCCGAGCGCACGTCCCACAGCTAATACAAGTCTCATCGACGGTGAAGCGCCTATCCCGGCTGCGACAGGTTCTGACAAACGCCCGCCCCCCAATCGCGAACACCGTCCTTCCCACAATCCTGGTACCCCAGGGCACCCGTTCGATCGACCGGCGCTCCTCTCCAACGACCCCCACAATACGCGCTACCTCCCGCTCCATTCGCTCCTGCATGGTTTGCACGGCCTTCTCGCCGCCCACGTTGTACAGCGCAACGTAATTTCCAAGCATCTCGACCGTGAAAGCTGCATCCAACCTGGACCCGAGTCTGCGGAAACTCTCCGCAGCGTGTTCCACCACCACCCCCGGGAGTCCTCCTGTAGTAACGACGACGAATATGTAGCCTACGTCAGTCAGATCCAACCGCTGGATGAACTCCTGTACAAGGAGGGGCAAGGTGCAAAAGTAGACAGGGCAGACGATCCCCATCCGACCGGGCGGCACTCGAACTTCCTTCTGGTCGCCGAACAAAGCGATCGGCCGGAGTTCCACATCCCCCAGACCAGCGGCAATCGCTCGCCCGCAGGCAAGCGAATTTCCTGTGCCGGTGAAATAATAAAGCGTGGTGTGCTGTCCCTTGGTCATCTCGACTCCCCCCCGAAATCGTCCCTCTCATCGCCGGCCCGATCCTTCGTTTCGCTTGACGGAAGATCCGGCTGCAAGGCCATAGCCCGGTTCTGCCAGCCGCCCATGGGCCGGTTCTCCCGCTCCAGGTGCACGAGTCGCAGCCGAGCCAGCGTCGACAGGCGGACCGCCGCCCCTTGCACGGATACCCCCAGTTCCCCTGCCAACTGTTGGCTGGTGATTACCCCCTTAACGTGAACCACATCCAACGCCTGTTCCAGGTAAGGGGGCAGGTAGCCCAGCACACATAGGCCGTCCTCGAGCCGTGCCAACACGGCCAGTTTCCGCTGCGCCAGGCGCGCCCCGAGATCCTCCACCGCTTCCTGGTCCGACCCCTGCACCACAAGGTACCTTCCTGCGTCCCCACGCTCGGTCAACCAGGCGACAGCTTCCACCAGTGTCTCGTCGGCGAACGACCCGCTCAACACCTCCAAACCGCTCATATCTACCAGCAGGATTCCCCGCTCGGGCAAGCTCCGCAACGCTTCGATCAACTCATGGCGAACACGTTTGCCTTCCTGCCGAGTGCCCAGCCGCAGGCCGTAGGTGGCCAGCGGGAATGTTCTGGCCTTCATGTGTCCCATGTTCCTCCTATCCCTCAAACAGCGCTCGCGGCAGGCGAATGGAGAGTTGAACGCCGGGAAACGGCTGCACAGCTCCCACCGTCCACTCCACGCCCCGCTGCAAGAACGCGCCTCGCCCCGAGCGAACGTAGAACTCTCCCCCTTCTCGCAGCACCAGTTCCCGTATGCGCCGCAACGCTCCTCCCCGTCCCGGGTATTCCAGGCGGGAAACCCCATCCACCAACGCTGCCTCCAGTGCGCCGGCGTGATCCAATCCATCGCTGGGTCCAAGGCTTCCGAGAAAACCCACGCCCTTGTCGGCCACCGCCAAGTGAATATGGTCCGGAAGCTCCTGCAACGCGCCCAACCCAAACGGGTCCAGCCTCGCCCCGCGCGGGTCGGCATGCTGGGGGATATTCTGAAACAGCTCCAACATGGCCATGGCTAGCACCCGAACGCTGTGACCGGCCAATGGGAACCTGTTACAGAGGCGCTCCACCAGTTCGTCCACCAACCCCTGAATCTTGTGCTCCTCCGTTGCTCGGACCAACTCCAGAAGTCCTCCGCGCTTGCCCTCCCCCAGTTCTCCATCCAGCCATACCGCATTCTCCAACATGCGGAACGGATCGGCGGCCGCGAGAGCGGCGCGAGCCGCTCGGTGTTGGGGAAGGAGAACCCTCAGTCGACCGCCGGCCTCCTGACATCGACGCCCGACCAAAACGAGGATCAGCAGACCATAAGGATCGAACCGTTCCAGCGAAGTAAGCTCCACCAGCGGTCGAGGGAAGCCTCTCCTCCAAGAAGCAAGTGCCCACTCCACGGTACCCACATCCAAGGCCTTCATAAACATGATCGCTGCTTGCCATCCTCCTAGGCTGCCTGGCCCTAGCAAGCCCGCTCAGTGCAGTGAGCGGCTTGCGAGAATTGCTGGACCCCGCGCCTGGCTCATTATAGAGGAGGCCGCTTGGTGGCTTGCACGCCACCAGTAGGTAGAATGCGGGCATGTCCAACGCCTACGTGGTTCTAAATCCGGCGGCCGATCGTGGTGGCGCCGGACAGAGACAAAGAGAGATTCGAGAGCTCCTTAGCTCTCTCGGGATGAACCCCACTGTGACCCGTACGTTGAAACCCGGCCATGGTGCCGAGCTGGCGGCCCAAGCCTCTCAGGAAGGCGCTCCGCTGGTGATCGCCGCTGGCGGCGACGGAACCATACATGAAGTGGCCCAGGGCATCGTGGGAACCGAAACCGCTTTGGGCATTCTTCCCTTGGGCTCGGGCAACGACTATATCAGAGTGCTCGGGATCCCCAAGGATCTGGTTGGCGCAGGGAAGGTGCTCGCCCGGGGCAGGACCCGGCAGGTCGATATCGGGCTGGCCGGAGATCGCTACTACTTGAACTCCTTGGGGATGGGTATCGATGGGCAAATCGCCCGGGACTACAAAGAAATCCGTTGGCTGAAGGGCGAACCAGGATATTACATGGCCGCTCTGTGGGAGATAGCCCGCTTCCGGCCGTTTCACGTACACGCGCGGGCGGACGGCTGGAGTCACAGGGGACCGATGCTCGCTGTGTCCGTGATGAACGGCCCCTACGCGGGCGGAGGTTTTTTCCTTGCCCCTGGCGCCGTCGTAGACGATGGACGGCTGGACGTATCGTTCACCGGAAACTACCCCCGGGTCATGCGCCCGTTTATCCTGCCTAAGACCCGCGATGGTAGCTACCTGAAACTGTCCCGCATGCGATCGGAGCGCGCTCGGAGGATCACGATAGAGGCAAATCGCGCGGTGCCGGTACACTTGGATGGAGAACTCCTACCGTACCCTGTGAGGGCACTCTCCATCCAGGTGGTCCCAGCGGGTTTGACAGTAGTTGCCTGATTGGGAAGCTCAACTCAGCGTCCTACCTTGCGGTCCAGTTCTGCGCGGGACAGGCAGATCGAAACAGGCCTACCGTGTGGACAACGTGCCGGCTCGCGGCAAGCCTTCCACTGGCGCACCAATGCCTCCTGTTCGGGTGGGGATAACTCCTCCCCTACCTTTACCGCCGCAGTACAGGCAACTTCTCTCCACAGTTCCCGCAAGGGCGGCTCTCCTCCACTCAAATAGAGCTCTGCGGCGGCCAGAAGTGGCTCGCGAAACCCCAAAGCCGCCTGGCGTTCAGCGAGAGGTGCGGGCCAGCCGTGTAGGCGAAACGCATTCCCCCCGAACTCCTCCAACAGCACCCCCACCTGACAAAGCTGAGGGATCGCTTGACGGAGCGGCTCCACTCGATCGAACGGGACATCAATTTGGACTGGGACAAGGAACGACTGCATGGGTACTTCATCGTCTACCTCGGCCCGCTCGAACAACACCCGTTCGTGAGCCGCATGCTGGTCGACGATCTCTACACCATCATCCGTCTCCACCACCAGGTACCCCCCGTGCAGTTGACCCAATACCCTCCACCCGGACCGCTCAGCAGAAGTGAACCGCGGGGAAAGACCAGCCGTTGGGACTTCCCCGGCATCGGCCACCCGCCAGGCTTGGCCGGCGGACTCGCGCACGCTCTCATATCCACCCAGGTCAGCCGCCGGATACGATTTCCCCCCCAGCGCACGCGTCGCGGCACGTCGGACGAAATCGACCATCGCCCCTTCGGCACGGAACCTGACCTCCTCCTTGCGCGGATGGACGTTCACATCCACAACCTCTGGGTCCACATCCAGATAAAGGAACCAAACTGGGTGTCGTCCGCGCGACAGATAGCGGGCGTAGGGTTGATAGAGGGCGCTCCCCAGCGGCCCTGGGCGCACGGGACGACCGGAGAGGAACAGGTGCTGCTCCCCCCGGGTAGCACGGGCTATCTCGGGGGGGCCGAAAAACCCCACCAGTGAAAGCCCCCCTTCCTCCATATCCACCCGCAACAACTGATCCGTCATGTCCGCTCCGTAGACCTGGGACAGGCGTCGGCCAGGCTCATCGGTCGGCGCTACGGATAGGACATTCCGGCCTTCGGAGCTGACGTTCCAACGGACCGCGGGGCGGGCCAGCACCAACCGGCGCAACATCCCCAACGTGTGACGCGCCTCGGTGGAGTGGGCCTGCAAGAACTTCCGGCGCGCCGGAACGTTGAAAAACAGGTCACTAAGCTCCACGGTCGTCCCCACCGCGCGAGCCGCTGGGGCCTCCTGGGTTACGGCCCCTCCCTCCACCACCATCCGGTAGGCTTCGTCTTCCCCGCGCGCCCGAGACACAAGTTCCGCCCGCGTCACCGAACAGACCGCGGCCAGCGCCTCCCCGCGAAACCCGAGCGTACGCACATGGCGGAGGTCCTCTTCCCACATGAGTTTGCTCGTCGTGTGGCGCTCCAGGGCCAACCGCATCTCATCGGGCGTCATCCCCTCCCCATCGTCCGCTACCCGCAGCTTGATCGCTCCCCCACCCTCCAGTTCTACCTGCAGCGAGCCAGCAGCCGCATCCAGTGAGTTCTCCACCAGTTCTTTGGCCGCCGAAGCCGGCCTTTCCACCACTTCTCCGGCGGCGATCTGCCGTACCACTGTCTCTTCCAGACGCCGGATCCGCATATGCTTAGGCTATCCCCAACCCTCGCCGCTTGCCACTTGCCCCCACCCCACTTGCCACGCTACCCTGCTACCAAACCGGACCAAAGGAGGCCTAACCTGTGTATACCGTGTCACAGCTGGCGGAGATACTCAACCTGGAAACCGAAAACCAAGCTCGAAACCGCATTAACGCCCTCCGTGACCAGCTCCAAGGCCACCTCCGTCGTGGACCCAACAATCAGCTACTGGTCACCGAGGCAGGGCTGGACCTCCTGCACTCCCTGCAGGCTCTATGCGAAACCGGCTATACCCTTAAGGATGCAGCGGCGCTTGTGCGACACGAGCAAGATGCACACGATGTTTCCCTTCGTTCACCTTGTTCCGCTGCCTCACCATACCAGACTAAACCGGGCGGAACCGGAAAGCTCGCCGGGGAGGAACAGACAGACCCCGCCGGATGGACGACGCTTGTCCAGTACCTCGCCGAGCAAGTACGCACACTTGAGGCACGCGTAGCCGCTCTGGAAGCCAGAGCTGGCCGTCCTGACGGACAAACGCCCTGGTGGGAAAGGTGGCAATAGGGGATGATCAGTTATGGCTCAAACGAAGCTTGACCAGGTCAAGGAACGTGTCGCGCAGTCCGGTCGCCTGCGCGCTCTGTGGGCTGCTTCCAATATTACCGCCATAGACCGCATGCGGGTGAACGACCACGGGCCCGTTCACGTAAGAATCGTCACCCGGTTGGCCCTCAAACTACTGCGCTACCTGACGGAAGCGGGGGTCCAACCGGGGATCACCGACCACGGCGGCACCGTCCAGGAAGCGGAGGTGGTGGTGTTCCTTGCCTCAGCGCTCCATGACGTGGGTCATGCCATACATCGAACCGAACACGAGCTTCTGTCCGTGGTGCTTTCGCCACAACTCCTTGACGACCTCCTCGAGGGAGTTTACGAGGAGCCACTCCGTACAGCGGTGTTAATCGACACGATGCACGCCATCTATTCCCACCGACGTGAGGCCGAGCCGCTGACTGTGGAAGCGGGCATCATCAAGGTTGCCGATGCCCTGGATATGGAGAAAGGACGGGCGCGGATCCCATTCCGGGTGGGCGAGCCTACCATACATTCGGTGTCCGCCTTGGCGATCGAGAAAGTGGAAGTGAAAAAAGGGACCGACAAGCCCGTGCATATCCATGTGCGAATGTCCAACTCCGCAGGCATCTTCCAGCTGGACTCGCTGTTCAAGGAGAAGCTCAACCGCTCGGGGCTGGCCCGGTACATAGACGTATCGGCAGAGATCGAGGGGGAGGAGACGAAGATCATCGAGAGGTACGCGATCGGGTGAGGCGGATGACATACTTTACAAAAGTGCCCTTTTGTAAAGTTGGCTCCTGCGGAACATCCCTGCAGCACAGCATCACAGCGATCGACTGTTCTATTGTTAAATTCGTGGTTACCATAGTAAACTGCTACGAGGGGGAAACATGGCCTTGGAGCTGACCCAAGAGGATTTCATGACCATGGCCCAGGTGCGACAGCTGAAGACCATGGCCCGCCGCGCGGCCGACGAGGCCCGCAAGAGAGGTCGAACCGGACCGGTAAGGGACTGGATGATCCTACACATCGCCCTCGACGCCGGGCTCCGGGTGTCGGAGATCGTCTCCCTGCGGATGGGCGACATCCTCCTCGATCCCAGCCACGCAGCGATCATCGTGCGTAACGGCAAGGGTGGTCGTCAGCGGGGCGTGGACATCGGCCAGCCGCTGCGTGAGCATCTGCGTGAGTACATTGAGTGGAAGGAGGCGATCGGAGAGAGCACCGCCCCTGATGCATACCTCGTCCCTTCTCCCCAAGGAGGTGAGCTCACGCGCCAGGCCGTGTACCTGATGTTCAAACGTATGGCTGCCCGGGCAGACCTCCCCGAACGATTCACCATACATTCGTGCCGTCACACCTACGCCTCCATGCTCTACAGATCGTCGCGCTACAACCTACGGCTTGTGCAGAAGCAGCTCGGACATGCGTCGATCCGCACAACACAGGTGTACGCCGATGTACTGTCCGAGGACGCTTGGGAGGCGGTGAATAGCCTGCCGCAATGAGAGTTCTGTGTGTGCTGCTTGCAGTGGTGTCCCTCTCGGCCGGCGCTCAGGTGGCGTTGGAAGCTGAACTCGGTTGGGAAGGACACGCAACAGCCGGCGAGATAAACCCCCTGTGGTTGCGCATCACAAACGAATCACCCGCCACGGTAGTGGGAGAGTTGGTCGTCCGCCAGCACGTCGTCTCGCCGTGGCGCGGAGCAGGCCAGCGGGAGATGACAAAACCCCTGGCCCTCGGACCGGGGGGACATACCCGGCTTGTTCTGCCATGGCCACTTGCCCTGGGAGCCGAGGAACTCGTTGTCAGCTACTACGCCGACGGTGCACAGCTGTCCTCGGTGGAGGTAAAGGTGGAGTTGGCACCGCGGCCCGTAAGGTTGTATGTGGGACGTCCGGCAGCCGGTGTTCAGCCCGGTACAGTGGTTTATGCCCCGGAGGACTTGCCCCGAGATCCGCTTGTCTACTCGAGTGTTTCGGCCATTGAGGTCGCCCAAGGCGACACCCTCAGCCCCAGTCTACAACAGGCGCTCCATACATGGCGGATCCTGCTGTCCGAGAGCCAGGAAAACAGCTTTGCCCACCCTTCCAGCGAGGAATTGCGCAACGCGCTACGCAGAGCCGAGTTCGAGGGCGAAGCATGGTGGTGGTACGTGTTGGCCACGATCCTGTATCTCGTAGCCGCCGGGGTGCTGCTGGGCCGCTGGGCACAGGGCAGACGTTGGGGGTTCGTTGGGTTGAGCTTGGTTTGTCTTGGTTTGAGCCTGTATGGTGCGGTTAGTCCCACCGTCCCGCTAAACACAATCCAATACCAATGGAGCGTAAGCCGCGATGACGGTGTCGAGGTAGATATGGTTTGGTCCGGTTTGTTCTCCAGGCGGGGACAGAAGATCACGCTCGACGGCCTGTGGGCAGATGAACAGGTGGTCGACGAACCCGGCGCAGGGCGCGATGTGCATTGGGAGTGGGGGCCGGAGGGTTGGCGAACGCATGTGCGCTTTGGACAGGGGGACACATTGGTCCTGTGGACTTTGGACGAACGGGCCCCCACGGAGGGGTGGAAGGAAGTGCCTCCGAAACAGGCAGCACAAGACCCGATCTGGGAGAAGATCACCGCAGACGTTGATGTCCTGGGCGAACTTGCGTTTCGCGAGCAATCATCGGTGCGCAATGGCAAGAAGGAGGTGAATCATGTACTCCTTTGGCCCACGGACTCCTGAGCCGCTTGTGCCACCACGCCTAGTAGGCGCGCTGCGCCGTTTTCTGTTGCTTGCCGGGTTGGCTTTCGTCTTGGCCACCATGACCCCGGCCACTGTAGGAGACTATCGGGGCAGCATGGAAGGAGCCCATGGAGGAAGGCTCCTTCTGTACGTGCTGACGTTGCTTATGGGTGTCCTGGGGCTGCAGATGGGGGAGGACTCGGGGGGGCCGACAATCAGCCGACGTTCTTGGTTAGGGCAGGCCGGTCGCACGGTTGTGCTGGGGCTGGTCGCACTTGCTCTAGCCGCCCCTATGCTCTTTGCATATCGTGCCTGGACCGGTACTCCGTGGGATATGTGGGCCGTTACCTCCTGCTATCTGCTGTTTGCGTATGCATGCTGGGCGGTGGTTGGGGCCGGGATGATCACTATGATACAATCTGATCCGCTGAGGTTCGTAGCCAAGTACGCGCTGTTTGCACTCGTGATGTTCCTGCCACTGTTAGCGCCACTTCCTTTGACTCCCTTACTCGCTGTAGCCGAAGCTTGGGAAGGACAGGCCGCTGGCGGAATGCTCGGATGGGGACCTTCCGCTACAGCTGCCGTATTGAGCTTGGGGGTGATGATATGGAAGGCGCGACGACCCGCCTACTCCGTCGGGCCGTTGTCTGGACAAGGGCAAAGCGAGCATTCCGCGGGGCGCTGACCGCTGCCCTGATCTGCGGCGCGGTCTTCGTAGGCGCCGGCTTCTGGAACTGGAGCCCTCCCGGCCCGCTGTGGGCGATGGTAGCCGCAGGAGCGGCCTTGGGTTGGCTATGGCCTGCGGCAACCCAACGGGCGCTGCTGAGGTTAGGGCGCAGACTCGGGCTCGGTGAGAGGCTAGCAGCCCTGCATGCCATGGCCGATCGGGCCGATACAGGTGTAGGCACCTTACTTGCCTCCGAGGTGGCAGGTCGGCGCTGGAAACTGTGGCGGCTGGCCTCCGGTCGTTGGGAAGTGGGAGCACTACTCGTAGGTGTAGCGCTGGTTGGCGTTCTGTGGCTGCCCCCAAGCGGAGAGGCCCGCGTCCCGGAGGTCACAACAGTTGAAGACGAGCCCATCACAGAAGAAGAGCCTTCTGAAGAGAAAGGTGCAGACCCCACCGACGCGGAAGCCGATAGAGACTTGGCAGGACGAGAGACGGCCGGCTATACGCCATACTCGGACCTGTTCATCGCTGCGTTGGGCCTGGAGGCGGTCGACGAGCTGGGCGATGACCCGGACGCGCTGACCAGGGCGTTGGCCGAGCAGCACGGGCTCCTACGTGAGCTCGCCGAACGGTTGTCCGAGCTGGCAACGACGGGCGGCGGGCTGGATGTAGCCGACGAAGTATCCGACCTTGCTTCCGAGCTCGCCCGAGATGATCTGCGCGACATCGTCCTTGAGGCCGCAAGGAGCGGCGACGAACGGGATATCACGCATGCGGCCGAGGCCGTCGACAGCGCCCTAGAAGCACAACGCGAGCTAGCCCAGGACGAAGAGGTCGCGACCGGCCCAACGGAGACGGATGCCGATGGAGAGGCTGCTGCGGACGGCCCCGACAGGGCGCGCGACCAAGGACCGCCTGGGGACGGGGAGTTTGCCGGGGAGGACACGGGGCCAGCGTGGGATGAAGCCCTCCCCAACGGCATGCATGACCTGCTGGAGATGAACGGTGTTCCGGCCCGCCGGGCCGCAGGAGACGAGGATGACGCGGAAGACATCACCGATCCGCAGTATGGCGGGCCGCCGGGCGCAACGCATGTGGAACCCGACGACCACGACAAGGGCATGTTGCCCGGAGTGGACCCCGATGAGTCGCCGCTTCCGGTCGATGTCCGCTCGGGTGACGGTCAGGCACGGGCCTATCTGGTGTTCGACGTTCCGGGAGAATCACCGGGCGAGGTGCCGGAGCCGCGCGAGCTGTCGCCGCAGGAGGTAGACCTGTTGCTTCGCAGTCGTGCAGTACCCCCCGAACTACGAGACGTGGTGCAGCGATACTTCCAACACGTGAACACCCAAGGCGGAGGGGAATGAGTGATCAGTCAACACGATGTTGAGGCGACCCAGGAGTCCGTTGCCGCTCTTCGTTCGGAGGTAGCTCAGGTCATCGTGGGGCAGAAACACCTGGTGGACCTTACCCTCTCGGCACTGCTATGTGGGGGACACCTGCTGATCGAGGGCGTGCCCGGGCTGGGCAAGACACTTCTTGCCAGGACCGTGAGCGCCGCGATGGGCCTGTCGCACAGTCGTGTGCAGTGCACCCCCGATCTCATGCCGGCGGACATCGTTGGCACAAACGTGTTTTTGCCCGAAGAGGGAGCGTTTCGGTTCGTGCCGGGTCCACTGTTTGCCAATGCTGTGCTCGCCGACGAGGTGAACCGGGCGACCCCCAAGACGCAAGCGGCGTTGCTGGAGGCAATGCAAGAGCACCAGGTTACGGTGGCCGGTACCACCCATGAGCTGCATCCCCCGTTCATCGTCCTGGCGACCCAGAACCCGATCGAGATGGAAGGAACCTACCCTCTTCCGGAAGCCCAAGTGGACCGCTTTTTGTTCAAGGCAGAAGTGAAGATGCCCCCGCGGGATGATCTCCTGGAGATCACCCGGCGGTACGGCGCACAGTCGACGCCCTCCGTGAATCCGGTCATGAGCAGAGAACAGGTGCTTCTGGCTCAACAAGTGGTGGCCAGCTATGCGGTCCCCGAACCGCTCATGGATTACGCCGTCCGTTTGGTGTTGGCAGCTCATCCACGTCGGTCAGGGACACCCGAGCTGGTAAACGACTTCGTGCAGTATGGCCCCAGCCCACGGGGCACACTGGCCCTCGTCTGGTCGGCCAAGGCACAAGCGTTCCTTGATGGAAGATATCACGTCACGGTGGATGATCTGCGGCGGGCCGTTCGCCCGGCGTTGGTTCACCGGGTATTGCTCAACTTCCGCGGAGAGGCGGAAGGGGTGACCCCGGCGGATGTGCTGGAATCGGTGGTGAGTTCAGTTCGCGCACCATGAACGATGTGTTGCTTACCGACGCAGAGCTTCGCGCCCTCGCGCGTGCCCGAGTACGCCTGGAGAAAGTACGGGGTACACTGCCCGGGCTGCACCCTTCTCCCTGGACAGGGCTGTCGCTGGAATTTGCGGATCATCGTCCCTACCAAGAAGGAGATGACTATCGGCTCATCGACTGGACTGTCTATGCCAGGCTTGGCCGATTGGTAACCAAGGTGTTCTCCCAGGAAGCAGAGTCCCCCTTGTATCTGTTGCTGGACACCAGTGCATCCATGGGCCAGGGGCACCCTTCCAAGCTGAGGACAGCCAGTCGCCTGGCGGCTGCCTTCGCGTTCATGGCCCATCGTAGCCAGGACCGCTTCTCCATCCACAGATTGGGCGAGGAGAGGGACGACCACCTATCTCCCCGCCGCGGTAAGGGTGCGCTTGTGGAATCGTTCCGCCTGCTCAATCACGTGCAGGCAGTAGGCAGCAGATCCCTCGACGAGGACCTGCTGCGCTGGGCCCGAGCCTCGCGCGCCCAGGGCACTTGCGTCGTCCTGTCGGATTTCCTATCCCCTGAGGGGTATGAGAAGGGCCTTACAGCCCTACAGCACCGGCCACACCAAGTACGGGCAGTGCAGCTTCTGGCCGAGGTCGATCTGGATCCTCCTCGATTAGGAGAAGTCCGTCTGTGGGATGTGGAGACGCGCCGTAGCCGACCGCTGGTTCTTGGGAGGGAGGCATGGCGGTCGTATCAATCTGCCCTACGCAAATGGAACGAAGGACTGAGTTCGGTGTGCCGCAAGCTGGGCGTCGAGCACTTCATGTTCCGCTCCGATGCCGCCCCGGTTGAAGCAGCACTGACCGTGTCGGCAAGGAGGTCGTTGTGAGCCTGCTGGCTCCATGGGCGCTCGCTTGGGCGGCGGCCAATGCGGTCGTGGTGGTCTTGTATATGCTCCGGCGCCGCGAGCGGGAGTTGCCCGTCTCGGCACTGTTCTTGTGGGAGCAGGTGCCACCCGACGCGATGAGCAGAGTGGCGCGGTGGCTTCCCCGCACGGATCTACTCCTTTGGGCACAAATCTTGACCGTGCTCGTAATGGCCTTAGCCCTCTCTTCTCCAGTGGTGACACAGACCCGACCGGCCGGAGCCACGGCAATCGTAGTGGATACATCCCTGAAGTCGGCCCCCGCGGGGCGTATGGAGGAGGCGCGACGCGTGGCCCGCGAAGTTGTGCAAGACTCGGCAGGTCCGTGGGCGCTCGTGTCGTGGGGTACTCCCCCCGAGCTAATCGTGGCACCCACCGACAGCAGCGAAGAGATCATGACCGGCATTGCCCAGCTTTCCTACAGGTTGGCAGCCCGCCCCCCGTTGGGGCAAGCGTTGGCACTCGCGCCCGATGGATGGGACAGGATCACCGTCATCACGGGTGCAGCGCCCGACGATGCACCTGTAGAGGTCATCGGGCTTTCCCCCGTGGACAACGTAGCCATCGATGCGTTCGCCGTGCGCGCTCAGCCCGACGACTCCGGCTACCAGGCCCTGGTGACCGTCCGCAACGACACCCGCGAGTACCAAGACGTGGTGGTCACAGTGCGGGACATCGAAGGCGGACGTGCCTTTCAGCAGGCGCGCCTTTTGGAACCAGACAGACAGGATACGTTCGCCTTCCCCTTGTGGGGAAGGGGGGGCCCGGCGTACGCCGCTGAACTAAACGTAGACGATGCCTTTCCTTACGACGACGTTCGCTATTACGCCCTGGACATGCCTGCCTCATTGCGCGTGCGCTGGATAGGAGATGAGGACCGTTACTTGTGGGCAGCCCTGCAGGCCACAGCCCCGGTGGAGCGTGCTGCCGAGCCCCCATGGGACCTTACCGTCGTTGTGCGCCGGGACATCGAGGAGGAAATCGACGGCCCGTGCCTATTGGTGGAAGGGGGGCTGCCCGAGGCACCGCGCGGAGAGCTGGTGCCCGCCAACGGGTGGACCATGCATGAGGACATGCTGCTGGAACACGTCGATGTACAACCATGGTCGGCAGCGGCGGTGCATGAGTTGTCTCTCCCGGAGGAGGTTCGCGTCCCGCTTGAGCTTGGAGGTCTGCCGGCTCTCGCCCGCTGGAGCAACGCCGACGGCCGCCGTGTTGCACTTACAGTTCAGCTAGCCCGCTCCAACCTTCCCCTAACCGTCGGGTTTCCCGTGTTGCTGCGAAACGCTCTAGCCTGGCTGATCCCCGGGCCGGAAGGGTCTACGGTGACGGTAGGCGAGTCCATACAGCTGCCCCCCGACGCCGTGATGCACACGCCCCGCGCAGAGATGGCGGAAGCGTGGGTACCTCAGGAACCTGGCTTGTTCGAAATGAGAGACGGGGATCGCTTGCGCTATATCGCAGCGAACGTGCCTCGAGTGACGCTCAACACCCCGCCGGAAGAAACTGCAGCGTCGCGAGCCCCGACCGAGCATCAGGCCCCTATCTGGCCGTGGGTGGTGGCGGTGGGCCTTGTCCTGTTGGGCGGTGAGTGGTACCTGGCCAAAAGGAGCGGTGTGTGATCCGCCTACTCGCTCCATGGGCACTGCTCGCGCTCGTCCTTCCCTTGGGGGTGTTGGTGTTCTCCGGACGCAAAGCGCTATGGGGGAGGGCGTTGACCATGACTCTGCTTGTACTCGCCCTCGCCCAACCCCAAGTGGCCCGCCACCAGGGCGACGCCCCCCTGTTTGTGCTGGTGGATCGCTCAGAGAGCGTGGCACACGCCGCTGAGGCCGCGTACCGTGACCTGCTCCCTCAGCTCAGAGATTACCCTGGTCCGGTGGGGCTGATCGAATTCGCCGCCACACCGCAGCTTTCCCGACCCCCAGGCCATGAGATCCCCCCGCTCTCTGCAGCGCGTCCCACGGGGGAAGCCCTGTCCACCGACATCGGCGCAGCGATAGACCTGGCTCTGGGCATGATTGGCGACTCCGGTGGGCAGATATTGCTATTGTCCGATGCCCAAGCCACCACCGGCGACATGTGGGCCGCCGCATCCCGAGCGCGGGAGCGACGCGTACCGATATCGGTCCTCCCCGTGGGTGTGGAGGACCCAATACGAGTGGCATCGCTCGAAGGCCCGCAACAAGCGCCTCTGGGCACGGTAGAGCTGCGCGGACGCATCGAGGTAACCACTCCTGTCGAGGCGGAGATCACCTGGCGCAGTGAAGGCCGGGTTATTGATCGCAGCACCGAGGAACTGTCTGTGGGGATCCACGAGACGAGCATTGCGGCAAGATTGGACGAGCCGGGGGCACATGCGTTCACGTTGGAGGTTGCAGTCGAGAACGATCCGATCCCTGGAAACAACCGGCTCGACTGGGTGGTACAAGCTGGAGAACCGACTAGTGCGTTGGTGGTTGGAGAGAACGAGACCGCCGCCCGCCTCGTGGAGGAGGCAGGCTTGGAAGCCATCTCAACCGAGAGTTTCTCCATTACCGATCTGGCAGGCGTGGAGCTGGTGGTGCTGGATAACTGGCCTCTGTCAGGGCTGAGCCGATCGGATGTCGATGCTTTGCGCACCTATGTGACCGGCGGAGGAGGGCTCCTCGTAATCCAGGGGCGAACTGCGGTTGAAGGCTACGCAGGGGCCCTGGAAGAGGTGCTTCCGGTTACCTACTCGGTCCCGGCACGACTGGAGGAGGGGGCCACAGCGATCGTCTTCGTTCTGGACAGGTCGGCCTCCATGGTCGCCACCACCGCCGGAGCTCAACATATTGATCTCCTCAAGGAGGCAACCGCCGCCGCAGTGGAAGCCATGCACCCTGAGGACATGGTGGGCGCTATCGCATTTGACCGCTATCCCGCTTCGTTGATCGACCCCGGCCCGGTAGCAGAGGTGCAAGGGGAACTCTATGAAAGCCTACGCGCCCTTACTCCCCTTGGGGGAACCGACTTGGTGCCGGCGGTCAGGAAGGCGCTCGAAGAGCTGGAAGACCTGGACGCTCGCATCAGACACATGGTGGTCCTGTCGGACGGCAAGACATTGCCCCGGCCCGACCTGCCGGACCTGTACGAGGAGGTGCGCCGGTCCGGCGTTGGAGTAACGTCGATCGCCCTGGGCGCCGAAGCCGACTTGGGCGCCTTGGGGGAGCTGGCCCAGGCCGGACAAGGGGAGCTTCTGGTGGTGGAAGATGCCCGCGACCTCCGCCAGGTGTTCATCGGTGAGGCCAAGGAGGCTGCCCGTCCGAGGTTCAGACAGGGCGAATTCCCTGTTCATCTGGGACCAAACGCGGCGACCCTCGGGTTGGAGGACGTCGAGCTGCCCCCACTGGACGGCTATGTGCTGACCTTTCCCAAGGCTCTGGCCGAAGTAGCGTTCATCGCTCCGGAGGGCGACCCGCTCGTAGCCGCTTGGCAACTGGGACTCGGACGCGCTGCTGTGATGAACGTCGATCTGGACGGGCGTTGGTCGGGCCGGTGGCTGGAGTCACCTTCGCTGGGAGAACTGTGGGGAGCGCTTGTGGGCTGGCTATGGTCGCCCAAGGACGACGTCTTGCTTGATTGGGCCGTCGAAGACGAAATTGTGCGCATCCGGTTGGACGTCCAAGCGGATGGGCGCTGGGTAAGCGGGTTGGATTTCCGGGGCGAACTGGCAGGCCGAACTGACACCCACGATCTGGCCTTCCAGCCCTCCGCCCCAGGTCGGTACGAGGCCCGAGCGCCGTTCACAGGTGCCGGACCGCACCTGCTAAGTGCAGGGGACACAACGGGGCAGTACGGAGGAGCATTCGGGATGGCCCTGCCCTACGCACGAGAACTGGCTTCCCTGGGAGTCGATACGGAAGCGGTCGGGGCACTCACACAGCTGTCCGGCGGACAGGAGTTGTCCGAGGACGAGATCGACTTGGCCCCAGTGGCGGCAGGGGCGCGCAGTTGGCAGTCCCTGCATCGAACCCTGTTGTGGGCCGCTGCGGTCTTGTTCCTGGTCGACCTCGCTTTCCGCAAGTTCAGGCTTGACTTCCTGCGAGGTAGGCGCGCTGAGAAGGAGTAAGCTCGTCCAACTCCACTCCCCGGGCGCGAAGGTACAGCCTCGCAACGCGCTCATCGATCTCTTCCGGCACAGCGTGCACCACAGGAGGCAGCGCGGCGGCGTGCCGCGCCAACCAGGCCAAGCAAAGCGCCTGCAACGAAAACGACAGGTCCATGATTTCCACCGGGTGGCCGTCTCCGGCAACCAAGTTGACCAGTCGCCCCTCAGCCAGAAGATACACTGTCGGGCCCCCGGGGAGCGTATACGCGACGACATGCTCCCGCACGGGCTGAGGAGACGCGTGTTTCCGCAACCGGGCAACATCGATCTCTACGTCAAAGTGGCCGGCATTGGCCAACACCACCCCCGTCTTCGCCAGAGCGAGGTCGTCATAGGTGATCACATCACGACAACCAGTGGCTGTCACCGCGTAATCAGCCCGGGAGATCCCGCTCTCGACCCGCACCACCTCGAAGCCATCCATCACTGCCTCCGCCGCCCGCACCGGATCGACTTCGCTGACCAACACCCTGGCGCCTAGCCCCCGTGCCCGTAAGGCGATCCCCCGCCCACACCAACCGTATCCGACAACAAGCGCCACCTTCCCCGCTACCGACAGATTGGTGCTGCGCATGATCGCATCCCACGTCGATTGCCCGGTCCCATAACGGTTGTCGAACAGGTACTTCATGCGGGCGTCGTTTACCGCCATCGCCGGAAAACGCAGCTCTCCCCGCTCCCAAAGGCCCCGCAGGCGGAGTACTCCGGTCGTGGTCTCCTCGCAAATGCCGATTAGCTCGCTGCCTCCTGCGGCCTGTGGCTGGTGAAGAAGGGCGCTAAGATCACCGCCGTCGTCGAGGACCAAATGCGGTTCGTGCCGTAAGACCTGCGCCAGATGCTCCCAGTAAGTGTGTTCATCGACGCCCCGGCGAGCGTAGACGGAAACCCCTGACTCGGACAGAGCACAGGCCACATCGTCTTGGGTGGAGAGAGGATTGGATCCGGTCACCGCGAGCTCAGCCCCAGCTGCGGCCAACGCCAAAGCCAACCGCGCCGTCTTGGCCTCCAGATGGACGGACATTCCTATTCGCAGTCCCGCGAGGGCCCCCTCATCTGCCAGTTGCCGCTCCAGCTCATGCAGCACGGGCATGTGCTGCCGCGCCCACTCGATCTTCCTCTTCCCTTGTTCAAGAGCGGCTTCGCGCATCGTCATCCTCCCATCACCGCCTCCGGTCTCCGCAACAGCGAGCGGAGGATACCACACAAGATGAACAGCATCCCCACCCCTTGGACCAACCCTACGGGCTCACCAAACAGGACATAGGCCCACAGTGTCGCCGCCGCTGGTTCACCGAGCACAGCTACAGCCACCGCCGGGGCGGCCACCCGACGCAAGGCCCAGTTCACACTGGTATGCCCCATCAGCTGCGGACCAAGCGCAAGGAGGGCTATCCATAACCAGTTCATCCCATGGGGGAGCGCCGGTGCCGCAGCCCCAGCCGAGACAATCAACAGCACAACTGCCGCAACACTGTAGGCCACAGTAATGTAGGGAAGCAAAGGGCCATGCTGGCGCATCAAGCGGCCGACGACAAAATAGCCCGCCGCAGCGATCCCGCCAACCAAGGCCAGCATGTCCCCAAAAAGCTCCGGGCCTCCCAGTCGCAGGTCACCCCACCCTATCAGAACGCCCCCGGCCACCGCCAAGCCAATACCCTGCCATAGCGCGCGGTCGGATCTTTCTCCCAGCATCCACATGATCACCCCGACGAACATGGGGTGTGTGTTGACCAACACCGTGGAGCTGGCGACGGTGGTCAAGTGCACCGATTCGATCCATGCGGCAAAGTGCAGTGCCAGGAGCAACCCCGCCCCCCCGGCCAACGCCAGCCCGCGGGGGGATAGCCGCACACCCCTTTTCACCGCTATGGGAAGCAATACTGCAGAGGCGAACACCATTCGCCATGCAGCTACCGTGAGCGAGGGCACATCGGTCAGCCTGACCAGAATAGCTCCGAAGGAGATCACGGCGATCCCCAGCCCCAATACCAGGGGAACGCCCTTGGTGGAGTTCATGTCACAGAAGGTCCGGCTGCAGACATGTTATACAAGCTACCACGTACGACCTTGGCTGTATCAAGCTCGCTAACCAACTTCTCAACGCCTGACCCCGACAGACAAGCGGCATGATCCCGGCCCGGAAACCCGGCACGCCCCCTTCTAGGCCACGCGCCGGGCCCAAGCCGCGCATTAACTCGGGGTAACACAAGGGCTGAGCCTGTGTCGCTCAGCCCTTGTTCGGAAATCAGCGACTGATCGCTCCTACGGGGCACTGATCAACGGATTCGTCTACGCAATCCTGGGATTCATCGCTCCCCGAGATCACGTGCGCGTAGCCGTCATCGCCCAACTCAAAGACATCAGGGCAGATCTGAGCGCACAGCCCGCAGCCCGTACACAGGTCCATATCTACTTTGACAGCCATGGCACCTCCTAAAAGCAGATCGGTATCGCGTGAGTTTACCAATAAGACCGTACCCGTGCCATACTTGCCGCGCTCACCTAGAGCATCTATAGTCCAAGCGACCCACGCGGAGGTGGTGACAAGTGAGGCAAGCAATGGCTATTGTCCTTTGCGTTATCGGGGCTACGGTGCTGCAAGCTTCAGCTATGGATTTGGAGGAAGCCCTGGGCCTGGTCCCCGAGCACGACGTGATGATTAGCTATGACGAGGTGGGGCTGGAGCAGCTGGAAGACGCGATCGATGCCTTTCGCGATGCACTAGGGATCCCCCCTCAGCTCAACGAACTGAACGAGCGTGCGGTAACCGAGTTTGCCGTAGCTCCAGAATTGAGGGACGTGGTGAACAGCCTATCCCAGTGCTACTACACCTTGGCCGATGCATTTCTGCCCGACGGAAGCCGCCAGGCGGAGGAGACTTACCTCAAGGGCAAGCACTGGGGACTTAGGAGCCTGCGGATGAACGAGCAGTTCGCTGAGTTAGAACCAGACTATCCAAAGGCTGTGCAGACCGAAACCGACGTGCCCGCAATGTACTGGGCCATGGCCAATTGGCTCCGGGCAGCCGAATTCGATGTGATGGGTGCGGTCACCGGCCGGGTTCCCCCCAAGGCGGAGGCACTGGCCCTTCGGATCCTTGAGCTCGAACCCAGCTACGTGAACTACGGGGTCTATCGTACCCTGGGCGCGTTCTGGAGCGGCTTGCCCAGTTCCCCCACCGAACGGGCCCTGGTTACCATGCTCGGCCTGGGAAGATACGTACAGGACTTGAGCAGAACACTGGAGTATCTGTGCCATGTGGTGGATGAACCCCAGCTGTGTCCCCACGGGCCTATCGATCCCGTAGTGGACGAATATTTCGAGAATCGCCTCTTCTTCGCCCAGTATTACCTTATGGAAAAGGGGTTGTGGGACGAGGCCGAGCGAGTGCTTACGAGCATCCTTGAAGATCCTGTAGGAGACAGTTATCCGCTATACAACGCCCTGACCCAAGAGCGAGCGGACAAGCTCTTATCGGAGATCCGGGACCGCTGAGCCTAGACGCTCACGGACTCCTGCCAGCGGGGGATTCTGCTGGCCACGCCATGGTCCGATAGCTTCTTGGCCAGCGTGGCCAGCCCCGCCTCTTCGCCATGGACCAGGTACACCTGCCCCGGGTCAGCGTTCAGCGCCCAGTCGGTCAGAATCGGCTGATCCGCGTGCGCGGATAGCCCGTCAATCTTCCAGATTCGACAGCGCACGGGTACGATCGAGCCCATGACCTCTACCTTAAGCGCCCCCTCGGAGATCTCTCGGCCGAGGGTACCCACAGCTTGAAACCCCACGAACACCACCGAGGAGTTCGGCTGAGGGAGCTGTCTGCGCAAATGATGCAGTACCCGCCCGCCGGTACACATGCCCGAGCCGGCAATAATGATGCAGCGTCCATCATCCACCGGTATTCGCTTAGACGCCTGCCGGGTCAGCGTGTACTCGAGAAGCTCAAAGTCGAACGGATCGCGCTTCTTGCGGAATAGTTTCCTCGCCGGCTCTGGAAAGCGATCTGCGAATTTGTCGAAGATCTTGGTCGCCGCCGTGGCCAGCGGGGAGTCAAGGAAGATCCGACAGCGCGGCAGCTCTCCTTGCCGCCATAGCTTGAACAGTATGTACAGAACCTCCTGCGTCCGCTCCAAGGCGAACGAGGGAATGATCACATTTCCCCCGGCCTCGAACGTCTCCACCAACGCCTGGTGCAGCGCCTCCACCGACTCCTCCGCCGGGCGGTGGACCCGATCCCCGTAGGTAGACTCCAGCACCACAACATCCGCCTTCGGCGGGTAACTTGGATCCTCCACCAACGGTTTTCCTCGGTTGCCCAGGTCGCCGGAGAACACCAATGTCTTCCCCTCAACGCGAAGCTCGACAAACGCCGCACCGAGAATGTGTCCCGCATCGTGGAACACGGCCTCCATTCCGTTACCCAATGGCAAGGTCTCCCCGTACTCTCCCGTCAGTTGGAAGCGATCCAGGGCAACCGTTGCATCGTCCGCTGTGTACAGGGGGCCGTTCTCCTCTTCCTCTTGCACCTTGGCCGCATCCATGAGCATGATCCGCGCGATCTCCTTGGTGGGCACTGTACTGGCGATCTTCCCCCGGAACCCCTCCCGCACCAAACGCGGGATCAGCCCCAGGTGATCGAGGTGGGCGTGTGAAAGAAGAACCCAGTCGATGTCCCGCGGCTCAAACGGAAACGGCTCGTAGTTACGCTCCTCCACCTCCGGGAGACCCTGGAACATCCCGCAGTCCACCAACACCTGTCGCCCGCCTGCCTCCACATGGAAGCACGAGCCGGTCACCATTTCCGCCGCACCGGCAAACGTCAGCTTCATCTCGCAGCGACCTCCCCAACTCGCTCACAAACAGTACAACCGTCACCAGCCATGTGAGCAACGAACTCCTCTCGGAAACCTTGGATCGCAGTACGCAACGGAAGTATCACCGATTGCCCCAGAGGGCAGAGAGAAGCTACCTGCATTACGGAAGCCAATCGGTCCATCTCCTCCAGGGTGCCTGCCGGGGCCGATCCTCGCTGTATATGATGCAGGAGTTGCACAAGCCGGTCCGTACCCGCCCGGCAGGGCACACATTGGCCGCACGACTCGTGTCGGAAGAACCGGAGCACCGAGTCCAGCATGTCCACCATGCATGCCGATTCGTCCATCACCAGAATCGCCCCCGATCCCAGGGCAGCCGCCCATTCACGCAGTGACTCGTAATCCATCCGAACGTCAAGCGCCTGTGGGGAGATGAACGCCCCGGCAGCCCCTCCCACAAGCACAGCTTTCAACGTCTTCCCCTCGGGTAGTCCCCCTCCCAAGTCGTATACGAGAGTCCTCAAGGGAGTTCCCATCTCCACTTCTACCAGGCCGGGGAAGCGCACGTGGCCAAGGATCGTGTACACCTTCGTCCCGGTACACGCCGAAGTACCGAGGGATTTATACCAATCCGACCCACCCACAATGATCTCCGGCACGTTGGCCAGCGTCTCCACGTTGTTGAGCGCCGTCGGTTTGCCCCATAGGCCATGGGTCACCGGGTACGGAGGACGCATCCGGGGCCACCCGCGCTTGCCTTCCAGCGATTCCAGAAGGGACGTTTCCTCCCCGCATACATAGGCTCCCGCGCCCGGGCGCACTTCCATGTCGAACGAAAGTCCGCTGCCCATAATGTCCTCCCCCAGCAGTCCGTACGCACGAGCCTGCCCGATGGCCCGTTCGATTCTCTCAATGGACAGCGTGTACTCCCCCCTTATGTACACATACCCCTGTGACGCCCCGCATGCGTACCCACACAGGATCATGCTTTCCACCAACTTGTGCGGATCCCCCTCAAGGATGAGGCGATCCTTGAATGTGCCAGGCTCGCCTTCGTCCGCGTTGCACACAACGTACTTGGGCTCACCGGAGGCACGACGCACAAGCTCCCATTTCAACCCTGTCGGGAAGCCGGCCCCGCCTCGGCCACGGAGTCCCGAGTTCTTCACCTCGGACACCACCTGCCCTGGGCTCATCTCCGTCAACGCCTTGCCCAAGGCCTCGTAACCGCCCGCGGCTACGTATTCGTCTATGTTTCCCGGGTCGATCAGCCCGCAGTTACGCAGCACTACTCGCCGCTGCCGCTCGTACACTTGCGCCGGGCGTACTGCGGGAGCAGCACTGGGCAGGCGCAGCGAATCAACCGGGCGACCCTTCAACAGGTGTTCCTCGACGATCGTCGGGACAAGCTCCGGAGTCACATCCCCGTAGTAGATGCCTTCCGGGTAGATCACCAACACCACCCCGTGGCCGGAGACACCCAAGGTACCCGTCTCAACAAGCTGTACCTCTTCGCTCAGGTCTGCTTCTTCCAAGGCTGCCCTCATTCGGTGGATGACGTCTTCCACGCCGGCTAAGCGTGCCTCGTCATCCACTCCAATCAACACATGGGCCCGTGCCAGTCTCATTGCCCCTCCCGGTACCTGTCGATCACCTGCCGCAACCTGTCCGGCGTAAGGTTACCCACCATCTCCTCGTCCACCATCATCACTGGAGCCACACCGCACACCCCCAAGCAACTGGAAAGCTCCAGGGTAAAGAGCCCATCCTCGGTGGTCTCCCCCTCGCCGATCCCCAGTTGCCGCTTTAGTTCCTGCATCACCGACCATGCACCTTCCAGATGACAGTGAGGAGAGTCGCAGACGCGGATCAAATGGCGCCCTCGCGGTCGCAGGCTAAACATGGAGTAGAAGGTCACCGCGTCATGCACGCGGGACAGCGGCAACTCCAGGTGATCGGCCACCAAAGCCAGATCATCTCTGGTCAGCGAGTTGTCTGGACTGGCTTCCTGAAGATCATGCAAAATGGCCAGCAGCCGGTCCTCCGACCTCGGATGTCGTGACAGAATCTCTTGTTTGTCCGCCATGCTCACCCCTTTCGGCCCGGCTTCACGATGATTGCATCGAACGGACAGGCTTCCACGCACGCCCCGCAGCGGATGCATAGTTCGTCCTCGATGTGATACGGGGGTGTCCCCGGGGCGCCCTGAGCTGCGCCTGTGGGACACACCTGGCGACAACGGTCGCATGCGCGGCACTGATCGACCAACACCAGATAGTGAACCAGGTCGGGACATACGCCCGCCGGGCACGCCCTGTCCGCAATGTGTGCCTCGTACTCCTCCGGGAAATAACGCAGCGTTGATAGAACCGGGTTTGGAGCGGTTTGGCCCAGGCCACACAGCGAACCCATCTTTATTGACTCGGCCAGCTCCTTAAGTCGTGGAACGTCGGCCTCCGTACCCTGGCCGGCCACAATGCGGCTCAAGATGTCCAACATGGTGCTTGTCCCCACACGGCAAGGGACGCACTTGCCACACGACTCATCCGCAGTGAACTCCAAGAAGAACTTCGCCACGTTCACCATGCATGCCGTGTCGTCCAGCACGATCACGCCGCCCGAGCCCATGATCGCCCCGTGCTCGCCGAGCGACTCGTAATCCACAGGCACGTCCAGAAGCTTTTCCGGCAGGCATCCTCCGGACGGTCCCCCAATCTGCACAGCCTTCAGGTTTCGCCCTTCGGGCACTCCCCCTCCAACTTCCATGACCAGCTCTCGCAGCGAAATCCCCATCGGGACCTCGACCAGTCCAGTATTTCGAATCTGTCCCGCCAGGGCAAACACTTTGGTCCCCTTGCTGGTCTCGGTCCCCACCGAGGCGAACTTGTCCGCACCGCCGACCACCACATGCCTGACACAGGCAAGCGTCTCCACATTGTTGATCATCGTGGGGCAGCCCCAAAGCCCCGACTCGGTAGGAAACGGTGGCCGCGGGCGAGGCTCGCCTCGCTTGCCCTCAATGGAAGCAATGAGCGCCGTTTCCTCGCCGCAGACGAACGCGCCGGCCCCCATGCGAAGCTCGATGTCGAACGAAAAGTCCGTCTCCAAGATACTGTCGCCCAACAACCCCATGCGCCGCGCCTGACCGACCGCCTCTTCCAGCCGGCTGATCGCCAATGGATATTCTGCTCGCACGTATACAAAACCGCGTTGCGCCCCCACTGCGTAGGCTGCTACAGCCATACCCTCGATGACGGCGTGTGGATCGCCCTCCAGCACAGCCCGATCCATAAACGCTCCCGGGTCGCCTTCATCCGCGTTGCACACGATGTACTTAGGGCTGCCGTTGGCGTTGCGCATAAGCTCCCATTTCTTCCCCGCGGGAAAGCCGGCGCCGCCACGCCCTCGCAAGCCTGATGCACTCACTTCGCTGATTACTTGTTCCGGGCTCATCTCGCTGACAGCACGTGCCAGCGCTTCGTATCCCCCTCGCGCTATGTACTCCTCAATACGCTCGGGGTTGATGATCCCGCAGTTGGCCAGCACCAGCTTATGTTGCCGAGCAAAGAACGGCACTTCCTTCAGCGCCGGAGCTACGCCCTCCCAAAGGAGTCGTCGGACCGGCCTTCCTTTCAGGAAGTGCTCCTCCACGATCTCCTGTACATCATCGGGGCTCACCTTCACATAAAACGTGCCCTCGGGATAGATCATCATCACCGGTCCCAACTCGCAGGGACCCATGCATCCTGTCTCCAAGATTCGGACCTCTGATCTGAGATCGGAGTCGGCCAGCGCTTGGGCCAGGCTTTCCTTGACCTCTGTGCTCCCGGACGAAACACAGGCTGTACCCGAGCACACCAGTACGTCCAGACGCCTCATCCCTCGCCCCTTTCTGCTAAGTACGTTCTGATACGTTCTACCAGTCCGGAGGCAGCCCGGAACGTCCCCGGGCTCAATCCTTCTCCAATTCCGAAATCTTTGGCGGGGACCGTCACCAACCACGCCTCGGGATTTCTGCCGAACAACCTCTGCCCCCAAGCCAATAGGGCACCCGGGCTCAATGAGTGGGCCAATCCCGGAGGAGGGGTAGGGCGCAGTCTCTCCCAGCGCACAGGCCCCGTACCGGCTCTGGCATCCACGAACAGAACCAAGTCAGCTCCCGCCACCTTGGGGACCAATTCCGGCGTAAGCACCTGGCCTGATACCACCTCGATCCCCTCGGTTCCCTCCAGGCGATTGGCTACCCAGAGGCCGACCCCATCATCGCGTCGCAGCGGGTGCCCGAACCCTACCAGCAGGACTTTCACCGCCGTCCCCGCTCGTCAATGACCCGGCCTTGCTCGTCCTCCAGTCGTACCGTCAGCGGCATCTGCCCCGCCGCATGTACTGAGCAAGACAAGCATGGATCGTACGCTCTGATCCCTCCCTCCAGCCGGTTCAGCAGCCCTTCGGTGACCGCCTTCCCGGAGAGATAGTGCCGACCGATTTGCTCCACCGTCCGGTTCATGGCCAGATTGTTGTGACCGGTGGAGACGATCAGGTTTGCCCACTCGATGATCCCGTCCTCATCCACCCGGTAGTGGTGAAGCAAAGTGCCACGTGGGGCCTCATGAACGCCGACTCCTTCCAGTTCGTTGATACCCGCGTCAGCACGCACGCGGTCGGACTGGAGTTCATCGTCGTCAAGGTACGACTCGATCCTTTCCAAAGAAGCCACGATTTCGATCAACCGCGCATAGTGATAGTGGAACGATCCGGTTACGGCCTTGCCGTCGGCAAGGGCACGGAATCTGCCCAAGGCCTCGTCGGCCAACGGCGTGCCCATATGGTCACAGCAGTTGAGCCGCGCCAGCGCTCCCACCCGGTACATACCCTCAGGATAGCCGGCTTCCTTCCAATAAGGGAATTTGAGATAGGACCAGCCTTCCACAGCCTCCCCGACATAATCGGCGTACCGTGCGGGGTCGATGTTCTCGGCCACCGGTTGCCTTTGCTCGTCCACAACGCGCAATAGGCCATCGTGGTGCTCCCATACGTTGTCCGGCCCGACAAGCGACATGAAGAGGGATGGGAACTCGCCGAACACCTGGGCTTCTTCCTGCCAATCAGGCAGTTGTTTCTCCAACAGTGCCAGTGCCTCCTCGGCCGTCCGGCGCGCTGCCGGGAGTTTGGCCAACAGTCGATCTCTGGCCTCGGCCGCAAGGGGAGCACGAACTCCACCGGGGACCGCCCATGCCGGATGCACGCGCTTGCCGCCCAATGATTCGATAATCTCCTGCCCATATGCCCGCAGGCGGATCCCCTCCAGGGCCAGCTCGGGTGCGTCAGCCGCCAGACCCAGAACGTTCCGCTTGGCGGGATCGGAATCCCATCCCAGCAGGAGATCCGGTGCCGACAGATGGAAGAACGACAAGGCATGTGATTGCACGTACTGGCCCAAGTTCATGAGCCTACGCAGCTTGTCCGCCGCCCGCGGGACGCGCACAGCCAAGATCGCGTCCCCGGCCTTAGCCGAGCACAGCAGGTGCGACGCAGGACAGATCCCGCAGATACGGGCCGTGATCCCGGGCATCTCCCACAGGGTCCGGCCGCGGCAGAACCGCTCGAATCCCCGCGCCTCGGTCACGTGAAACTTGGCATCGGCTACCTGTCCGCCGTCGTCCAACTTCAGCGTGATCAGCCCATGGCCCTCAACGCGGCTCACCGGGATGCGTATTTTCTCCATTAGGGACTCCTCCTCAGCCGAACCGAAGGTCTTCGCCTACCAGCTCCAGCTCCTCTCCCGCCAGCAGCTTTCGGACGAACGTCCAGATCCGTTCCGCGGGAGGCGGACAGCCGTGGATATAGGCGTCCACCGGGACCACATTGTGCACAGGCACCGCTTGGGGAAGAAGCTTGGGGATATCCCCCTCCTCCAAACCCGGAACATCACCTTTCCCGTACACCGCGCGCAGCACTTCCTCCGGCGCCAGCGAATTGCGCATTGAGGGGACGTTGCCTGTGACCGCGCAATCCCCAAAGGACACCACCAGCTTTGACTTGCGCCGTATTTCCTTTATCAGTTCCAGATGCTCGCTGTTGCCTACTGCACCTTCCACCAAAGTAGCATCCACCCCCTCGGGAAACTCCTTGATATCCACTACCGGGGAGTAGACAAGATCGGCCTTGGCCGCCAGCTCCACCAGTCGCTCATCGAGGTCCAGAAGCGACATATGGCATCCGGAGCATCCGGAGAACCACACCGTAGCCAGTTTGACCTTACCGTCAGACACGGGGCCTCCTTTCGGTGACCTGCGACAGCACCTCAGGGTCCTTCTCCTGCTCGGCTACGCTGGTTCGCTTGTCCAGGAGGGCCCCGGTGGGACAGGCCTCCACGCACTTGCCGCATTCGGTGCAGGTCTTGGAGTCGACCCACGGACTGCCGACGTCGGTAGCCACCAGCGTATCGACTCCTCGACGGGAGAAGCCCCAGGTCATTGCCCCTTCCACTTCGGAGCAGGCGCGCACGCAGCGGCCGCAGAGGACGCATCGGTTGTGGTCCACCACGTACTTACCGTGAGACGCATCCATATTCAGCCCAGGGAACCTGTACGGATAGCGCACATGGTCCATGCCCAACTCACATGCCAGATCCTGCAGCTCACAGCTTCCGTTGGACACGCACACTGCACAGATGTGGTTGCGCTCGGCGAATAGAAGCTCGAGGATCGTCCGCCGCAGTTCACGCAGCCGAGCCGAATGCGCCACCACCTTCATCCCCTCCTCGACGGATGTGGCACAGGAGGGAACCAACTTGCCTCGCCACGTGGTGACTTCCACAAGACATATCCGGCACGCCCCGCGCGGGGACAACCCTTTGAGGTTGCACAACGTCGGGATATGGATCCCCGCGGACTCCGCCGCCTCGAGGATGGTTTGTCCGGGTTCCGCTTGCACCTGCCTGCCAGCGATCTCCAGGGTTATCAACCGTCCACCTCCCGCACCTCAAGCACGTGTTCCTCCAGCGGACGACCGTTTACCACGTGCTCGGAGACGATCCGGCGCGCCAGGTCGGTGTCGACGCCGCCGTACACTGTGACCCTGTCCCCCTCGTAGACCTCTACCACCGGCTCATGAGAAGCAAGTCCTTTCTCGCCGGTTTGGCCCACCACAACATCCCCCAGCTCTCGGCGAGAGACTTCGTCCAAAATCGCCCGCAGCACTTGCCTGGCCCCGGCGGCAATACCGGATGTGCCCATCCCCACAACAATCCGTACTCGAGCAGAACCGCCGCGGAGCCGCAATTCGTCCTGGACCCGTTCTCGGATTTGGCGTAGCTCCTCCAGCTTCATGCTTCCTCCTTAAATCCGGTCAGCTCCAACCCATCACGAAACTGTTCCTCCAAAAAAGAAAGCACCTCACCGTGAGTGAGGGGCACCTCCCCCAGTTCAGCGCGAATCTCGCGGGTATCCAACTCCCATAACGCGTGATCATGCCGGAGCCGAACGGTAAATTCAACCCCGTCGCTTGTGACGATCAGCGGAAGCAGCGTATCTGTGGGGTTCCCTAGCGGAGGACGATCCGGATGTGCCCAGGGCAACTCGGCCGTCACCCACGTTCCACCCTCATCGCGCTGCTCCAACGAGAACGTACCGCCCACCTGCTCGGCGGTCTGGCACAGAAGCGGTAACCCCAACCCTGTCCGCTGGCCCGGTTTACTGGTATAGAAAGGATCGCAGGCACGGCGGCGGCCGTCGGCCGTCAACCCTCCTCCATCGTCTGCGACCCCCAACCGCAACATATCCCCGTCGCGTTCCACAGCTACCTCGACCCACCTCGCCCCCGCACGGATCGAGTTCTGCACGAGATCAGCCAGATGCATGCATAGGTCAGCGATCATTCCTGATTGTCGCGATACTCCCGGATCACGGTTCGCGCCTTGTTCGGATCCAGCCTACCATACACTTCGTCGTCCACCATCATCACTGGAGCCAAACCACAGGCTCCAAGGCACCGGACCCCCTCCAAGGTGAACATGCCGTCTTCACTACGCTCCCCCAGCCCGACCTTCAGCTCATCGGACAGGGCTTGCAGCACCCGATCCGCTCCTCGGACATGACAAGCCGTTCCCATACACAGTCGGATCACATGCTGCCCACAGGGCTCGGTCCGGAAGAAGTGGTAGAACGTAAGCACCCCGTAGACTTGGACGGGGGAGACCCCGACGATCTCCGCCACTTCCTCCTGGGCATCCAGGGGAACGTAGCCCAGTTCGGACTGCACCCGGTGCAGCGCCTGGATCAACTCACCTGGCTTGCCGGCAAACGGCTCCACCAGTTCGGCAATCTGCTTGGTATTGTTCATCGACCCTCCTTACACGGTGGCCCCAGGCTAACCGATCGGCCTTCCACCCCCTGGACGGCGGCCCGCAGTTCAGCCAGCGAGGGCTCGGTTACCCGCAGTTCAGTCCATCCCCTCCCGACTTCATGCGGAAAGTGCGCATCCGAGGCCCGCAGTAGGGACAATCTACCGAGCGCGGGCCATTGCTCAATCGTGTCGTTCGCGGAACTCCACGGGGACAGCTCCGCCGCCTCAGGCCAGTCCCCCTCGGGCAGCAAACCCAACACCGCGAGCAACCCGCCGGGAACTCGATCCACGTGAGCAGGCACCGACCATCCGCCGAGTTGGGCTACCCTGCGTACCACATCGGGCAGGGCCCACGGAACCGGCGATATGAGGAGCTTCCGCACGGTACGGACGATGTTATCCTGCTCGTCGACAACCACTTGGTCCCCGAACAAATCCGGATCGCAATCGACGTCAGGGAGATCCTTGTACAGCTCCTCCTCCAACGTCAGACACGCCCACTCATCGTCGAACAACGCCAGGACCTCCACTTCTTCCTGCGACTGAATTTCCATTCCCAGCAACACAGCTGGGTTGCCCCGTGCGATGCGGCGCACGTAAGGCCCGTTGGCCGCTGCATTGTGGTCGGCGATGGCGATTAGAGCAAGCCCGGCCCTCCGAGCCTCGTGCACTACCCGCCGCGGGGACATACGCAGATCGGCGCAGGCCGAGAGAACAGTGTGTATATGTAGATCAGCCCGTAGGCGTTTCATCCCGAGAGCAACCGATAGAGCTTCCCCGCAGCTTGAAATGCACTCTCCCCACTCATCAACAGGTTCACCCCTTCTGCTCTGGCCCGCTCCACCATCTGTTCGTTTGGGGCCGCACCGCGGACGATGACCACCGCGGCCACCTCCTTGAGTTTGGCCACAGCCACCACGTTCATATGTCGTTGGTGGGTGATCCACACATCACCGCCCCCGGCATGGGCCAGCACATCTGAGAGGAGATCAGAACAATAGCCGCCCGTTACCAGTGTGCTCAGGTCCCCTTCGGCCAACACATCAAGCGCCAGGTGTTCCACGACTCCCGCTACCGTCACTCTGCCCCCCTTTTGAACACCGCGCGGATTACAGTTCCCCCGTCCAGCCGAGACCGAATCTCCAACCGGTCGGACTGCCGTTCCATGTTCGGTATCCCCATACCGGCGCCGAAACCCATCTCCCTCGCCCAATCCGGAGCGGTGGAATATCCTGGGGTGCGAGCAAGTTCGATGTCCGGAATCCCAGGCCCCCGGTCGGAGAACAGAAGCTCCACCCGATCGTCCGCCACCAGGAGGATAATTCTTCCTCCCTGGCTGTACATGGCGATGTTCATCTCTCCTTCGAAGCACACGACGCCCGCCCGGCGGATGATGTCCTGCTCCACTCCCATAGCGGTTAGTTCCCGCCTTACATCCCCGGAAACGGATCCCGCTTCCTCCAGGTTCCCCGCCGGCAGCACAAATACCCGCCGGTGAAGCAAAGAATCCCTAGCGGACATTGTCTCGGGGAAAGCGTTTTCGTTGGGCGCCGCTCACCCCCTCGGAATACAAGACGCCACAGGCCTCGAACATGCTGAGATCGGTCATCAAGATAGGCAGGCCTGCGTCACGCGCGTAGTCGCACATCGACTGATTGGGGCGTTTGCCCCGCACGAACAACAGCCCGCCCAAACCAAGGACTTCCGCAACCCGCAACACCTGGGGCGCCATGGATCCGGTAACCAGCAACACCCCCTCGTCCTGCACCAGCGCAAGCACATCGGACAGAAGATCGGCCGCACATGCCTGCGTAACCTGGCGTCCCAGTTGGTCCTCCCCGGTCAGCACTTGTGCCTCGGTCAACCGTGCTACATCTTCAAGCTTGAGGTCAATGTTCATGCCCCGAATTTCCCCCCCAGATCACAATATCCCAGAAGCTGAGGGACCAAGCGCCCGGAGAACCTCCCCAGGCCTCCGGCCCCGGCAGCTATTTCGTCGAACTTCTCGCAGGCGTCCCTCCGTATCGGCGCCCCCCAAAACAGGGCCGGCACCGGATCGGCTGTATGTTCCCCCACCGCTGGTGGCGTGCTGTGGTCACCGGAGAAACAGAGCACCACGTCACCTCTGCTCAGACGATCGGCCAACCCACCGAAGAACTCTTTGTCGATCCGCTCGATAAACCGCGACTTCTCCTCGGCTTCCCCATCATGCGCTGCGTTGTCCGTACCCTTGATGTGAACGAATACCAATTGAGAAGACTCCAGCGCGCGTTCCGCTGCTTGAGCCTTTGCGGAAAGGTCTGTCTTGAGATCTCCTGTGACGCCGGGCACGTCGAGTACTGTAAGCCCTGCCGCCCCCGCGACGCCTTTGTAGAGCGCTCCCCCGGCGATGCAGCTTCCTTGTATCCTGTACTGTTCAGTGACCGCGTCGAGGTGGGGCATGACCGCGGCACCACGTAGCAGCAGAACGTTACCCTCAGGCTTCCCTTGTTGTCTGCGCGCACGGTTCACCGGGTGGTCCCGCAACAGCTCATACGCCCTGCGGGAAAACGCGTTCACCAGCTCGGCTGTCCGGCGGGCCTCATCGGACTCCCTCTGCGGCTTACAGACAGCCACCGGCTTCCCTTCCTCGTGGGGGTCAGAGTCGGTCACTTCGGCGCTGAGCCCCGGACCACGCAACACCAACGCGCCACGATGCTCGGTCGATGCGCGGAAGGTGAACGACACATCTCCGTCGTTCAAGGTCAGTTCTTGCAGTGCCTCCGCCAACTCCTGCCCTTCGGCAAGCCGGCCCGCTCGCCGGTCACGCACAATCAGGTCCCCGCCAGTGTCCTCCACCGTAGCGAAGTTGGCTCGGAAACAAACATCTCCGCCCCGCACATTCAACCCGATCCCCAACGCCTCGAACGCCCCGCGACCTGTGTATACCTCTGCCGGGTCATATCCGAAGATGGAGAGATGCGACGTGTCCGATCCAGGTCTAACCCCCGGCGCAATCGGGTCCATCAGTCCGAGCGCCCCTTCCCTAGCCAATCTATCCATGTGGGGTGTTTCCGCCTGTTCAAGGCATGTCGCCCCATTCCAATCGGTTGGGCGTCCCCCCAGTCCATCGGCGATCACAAGCATCGCTTTCATGCGCGCCTCCTCAGCTATAGAACCTCATCGTATCGCACTGCCTGTAGCTGATGCAGCAAACGACGGCAAGTCCCGCCGCGTTCAGTTCTCGGGAAGGAAGATTTCGTCGTACTCCCTTTCTAAGAGTTCCTTGTGCCGTCGTTCTTCGGCCTCCAGTCCGGAGAAGAGCTGCCCTGCTTTCCCACCCAGCGCGGCCATCCCGCGATATAGGGCGGCCGATGCCTCCTCCCTCTTCATCGCTACAACAAATGCTTCCTGCAAAGTCATATCGGGCGCCGCCTCGATGTCCACCAACAGCTCCGACAACCCCGATCCTGTGCTGGGGCTTTCCAAGGCCGCAACCTCCTCAGCGTTGATACTAGCCAACTTCTCTGCGTGCCCTTGCTCCCACGAGGCCAGCTGCGTGAACAGGGTCCGCACCCCCGGCTCGTCGGCCTTGGCTGCCCAGCTGCGGTAGAACGCCTCGGCCTCTCGTTCCTTCTCCACGGCGAAGTTCAGCGTCCGGCGTAGCTCATCCATAGTACGCTCCCTTGGTCAGACACGGGCCCCGCTGCGACGGCGGGGCCCGGCCACATAACCATCGTTAGGCTGTGGCTAGTCCACGCTCAGGTGCTTTTCCGACTCCCACAAGCCGTGGATATTGCAGTAGGCAACAGCGTGTAGCGTGCCCGGCCGATCAACCTTGAACGAGAATCCCGCTTCGTGATGCGTGTACACCGGGCCCTGATTTGCTCCTGCCACTGCCTCTCCATGGGCGGTGAATTCAAACCTCCCCAACTCATAAGTGAACTTGTCGTCGTCTGGGGAGAAGAGCACCTCAATCCAACGAATGTGGTGCTCGGTCGTGTTGGGGTGAGCGACTGCCTTGCCCAAGGTCACTTTGACCTGAGTCCATTCGCCCGCTGTGATCCGATCCGGACAATCGATGACCGGCACGTGTTTTTCCTTCTGCCAGTCAGCCGACTGAATCTTGTCCGCGATAGCCATCATCAACCTCCTAGTTTGCGGTGGCAAAACCACCAATCATAGCAGGTTCTCGAACGTATCCTCGTGTTCCAGTTCCTCCTCCAGAATGTGCTGGATAAGCTGGAACGTGACGTCGTCGGTGCCGCGAGTCATATCCATGAGTTTCTTATACACGGAGATCGCGCACCTTTCTCCGTCTATCGTGTCCCTGATTACCTTGTCCAGATCCTTCGCATCGCGCGGCGGTTCCTTGTATCCACAGGTGGATTGTTCCGTCCACTGATTAGGGCTGCCCAGCGGGCGCCCACCCAGCTGGACAATCCGCTCGGCAAGTTCATCCGCATGCTCCAGCTCTTCTGTAGCCAGTCGCTTCAGTTCGCCTGCGACAAAGCCCGAATAGCGACCCTCCAACACCTTCGCCGTTACCCAATACTGGTAAAATGCGAGCCATTCATCCGCGTAGGCCTTGTTCAGTTCCTCCAAGACCCTCTCGACATCTGCTCCTGCCAATTCACGTGCCTTCTCTCCCATCGGTCCCTCCTTTGTTAGTATGCGACGAACTTCCCCGTAGGTGCCCCACATACTGGGCAGTTGTCCGGGGCACCACCTTCTCCAGTGTACCCACACACCGAGCATATATGTAACTCGCCCAGCGTTAGGTCCTTTCCCCCTTTGAGCGCCGCCCTGGCCTGCTCGTACATGCCGGCGTGAATCCGTTCCGCCTCCAGCGCGTAATGAGTGGACCGCATGGCCCCGCGCTCATCCTGCAGTTCAGCCACCGCATGATAGGCGGGATACATCTCCTCGACCTCAAATGTCTCGCCTTCGATCGCTTCCTTCAGGTTGGCCAGGCTTTCGCCTAGCTCACCCAGTTCGCGCAGGTGGTTGGCTGCATGAACCCGTTCTGCAAATGCGATCGCCCGGAACAGTCGTGCCAGGTTGGGCTTGCCTTCTCCCTCTGCCACATCAGCGGACAACACATAGCGCATGTGCGCCTGTGATTCACCAGCAAACGCCATCCTGAGATTCTGTTCAGTCATCTTGCGCATCAAGATCGCTCCTTCCCGCTTTGACGCAGTCCGGACATCTCCCAAGGAACAGAAGCACATGCTCCCCTACCTGGGCCCCTGCGTTGCGTGCAGCTTGGTCAACCGCGGTCTGGTAAGGTAGCTCCAGGTCCACCGTGCGGCGGCATGCATTGCAGACAATATGATAGTGGGCGTCCGTACGTGCATCGAACCGGTCTGCCCCAGGCCCATGCAGGGCTCGCGCCAGTTCCTCTTGCTCCAGGGATCGCAACGTACGATACACCGTAGCTAAGCTTATAGGTTCACCTTGCGTACGCAGCTGCCCATATAGGTCTTCCGCTGTGGGATGGTCGTCCCGCGCGGCCAGAACCTCCAGGACCTTTCTTCGTTG
>PXEP01000009.1 GCA_003566155.1 Candidatus Acetothermia bacterium
ACTGGCGTTCCTTCAAGGTCATGAAGCCCGCCCGTGCGATCCGCGCGAAGAACGGCACGTTGGCCGCCGCCAGGGCGACCGCCACCCCCATCACCCCCGGCCCCCAGATCGCGGCCAGCACGAGCCCGGCGAGGATTGTAGGGAAGGCAAGCAGCACATCCGCTGTGCGCATTAGGAATTCGCCGCCCGCCCCCCCGCGGTAGCCGGCCCACGCCCCGAGAGCTGTTCCCAGAAACCCTCCAGCGGCGACGGCGATGGCCGCCACGGCCAGAGTACTCCTGCCGCCGGCCATGACCCGAGACAGGATATCCCTTCCGAACCAGTCGGTTCCCATCGGGTAGGTCAGGCTAGGTTCAGCCAGCGCATCGGGGTTCATCCGTGTGGGAGGATGCGGTGTCCAGAACGCCCCGACGACCACAAGTCCCAGGGTGACGAACAGTAAAGCAAGGCCCACTCGTAGGCTCAATCCCCTCATGATCGCCGGATCCTTGGGTCCAGCACGCCATAGGCGAGATCCACCGTGAAACTAGCCACCACCATGAGACCCGCTGTGACGACGGCGATTCCAGCAATCAGTGTAAGATCCCGCGCATGCACCGCCACCAGGCCGAACAGCCCGAGCCCGGGCAGGGAGAACACGTTCTCCACAACCAATGCCCCGCCGAACAAGCGGGCTAGCGTCAGGCCGGCGCTTGTCACCACTGGGACCAGCGCGTTACGCAGTGCGTGACGGAGGACCACCTGCAACCCGGACACTCCCTTGGCGCGTGCCGCGCGTATATAGTCCTCCGACAGGACGTCGGCCACCGAGCCCCGTACCATACGCGCGAGATACGCTGCCCGTGGTAGCGCCAAGGCGACCGCCGGTAGCAGAAGGTGTAACAGCGCCCGCCCTGGCGCCTCCCAGCCCGGGAATCCGACTACTGGGAGTATCCCCCACCGCAAACCCGCAATGCCGGCCAACAACAGGCCCAGCCAAAACTCGGGGATCGCCATGCCCAACTGCGAGACGCCCACGGTGGCCAGGTCGATCGCTCCCCCCGGCCGTGAGGCAGCCGCCAGCCCCAAGGGCACGCCGATCAACAGCGCAAGTGCCAGCGCGAAAAAGGCCAAAGGTACGGTGATCGAAAGGCCGGCAGTCAGAAGGTCGCTCACCGGCCGGTCGTAGTTGAGCGAGGTCCCCGCGTTGCCGCGGAGAAGACCTCCCAGCCAGCGCGCAAACCGGACCGGCCATGGGTGGTCCAGCTCCAACTTGTCCCTGATGGACTCATAGACCTCGGGAGTTGCCTCCGGTCCGGCCGCCAGGCGGGCTGGATCCCCCGGGACCACTGTTAGCAGAAGAAAAATCAGTAGGGACACGCTGAACAGCGTTGCCCCCATGGCTGCCGCGCGGCCCAGCATGTATCGTCCCATGGCTGAACCGGCCGGCACCGTTTAGGTGCCGACCGGTGGGAACATCACTCCTTCAACGCCGCTTGCGCGGCTGCCAGGCGAGCTATGGGGATGCGGAATGGCGATGCGGAAACGTAGTCCAAACCGATCTGGTGGCAAAACTGCACCGAGCCGGACTCCCCGCCGTGCTCGCCGCAGATACCCACGGACAGATCGGACGAGGTTTCGCGGCCTTTGCTAGCCCCCATTTCCATTAGGGCGCCTACGCCGGAGCGATCGATGGTCTGGAAGGGATCGCTGGGCAAGATGGCCTCGTCCAGATAGCGGTTGATGAACGTGCCCGCATCGTCGCGGGAGAACCCGAACGCCATTTGGGTCAGGTCATTGGTGCCAAAGGAGAAGAACTGCGCCTCCTGGGCGATCTCGTCGGCGACCACGCACGCCCGCGGTATCTCGATCATCGTCCCCACCTTGTAGGCTATATCTGCGCCCTCTTCCTTCGTCGTCTTTGCTGCGATGTCGTCCACCCGGCGACGTACCGCCCGCATCTCGGTAGCCAACCCCACCAGGGGAACCATCACGTACGGACGTGGGTGCAGACCCTCGCGGGCCAACGAAGCTGCCGCGCGGAAGATCGCTTCTACTTGCATGTCATAGAGTTCCGGGTGGGTGATGCCAAGTCTGCATCCTCGGTGTCCCAGCATAGGGTTGAACTCGTGCAGTGCGTCAATGCGCTGCTTCAACTCAGAAGCTTCAAGTCCGAATCTGCGGGCGAGGGCGGCGATGTCCTCGTCGCTTCCGGGAAGGAACTCGTGCATTGGAGGATCGAGCAGCCTTATGATGACAGGCTTGTCGTCCATCACCCTCAAGATGCCGGCGAAGTCCTCCGTCTGCAGCTTAAGCAGGTGGGAAAGCGCGTCATCCCGCGCCCCGGGATCCTCGGTGATGATCGCCTGCTGCACATAGGGGATGCGATCTTCGCCGAAGAACATGTGTTCCGTCCGGCACAGGCCGATTCCCTCGGCCCCGAAGGCCAACGCTGTGGCTGCTTGCTCGGGTTTGTCGGCGTTGGCCCGCACGCCCAGTCTGCGCCGTGCGTCGGCCCAGCTCATCAGCTTGTCGTACAGCTGGTAGATCCGTGCCTCGTCGGGGGACAGGGTCTTGTCGATCAAGACCTGCAGCACCTCTGAGGCGCGGGTCTCCACCTTACCTGCGAGGACCTCTCCCGTGGTCCCGTCAAAGGAGATCCAGTCCCCCTCTTGGAAGTTCTTGCCCTGCACGCGCACTTGACGGTTCTTGTAGTCTATGGTCAGTCCGTCGCAACCTACTACGGCCACCTTGCCCATCTGCCGGGCGACCACAGCTGCGTGCGACGTCATCCCCCCGCGAGAGGTGAGGATCCCCTCCGCGGCCGCCATGCCGGCAATATCGTCAGGGGAAGTTTCATGGCGCACCAGCACCACCGGCTCTCCCTCCTTGGCCATGCTCACGGCACGGTCGGCGG
>PXEP01000099.1 GCA_003566155.1 Candidatus Acetothermia bacterium
ATTCTGGGGACAATCCCACCGCCTCGGCCCGTCCTCGCAGCAAGCGGAGGGCCACCGCATGAAACGTACCCCCCCAAACACGCCCCACGCTGTGATCCGTTCGTGAAACGATCGCCGCCGCACGGGCGAGCATGTCCTGTGCCGCACGGCGGGTAAACGTCAGGAGCATGATCCTGCTTGGTTCGATGCCCGTGGAAACGAGATGGGCCACCCGGTAGGCAAGGGTTCGCGTCTTCCCGGTGCCCGCGCCAGCGACCACCAACAGAGGCCCTCCCGTATGGGTGACCGCCTTATGTTGTGCCGCGTTCAGTTCCTCCAACCATGGTCTGCGTTCCTCGGTGTCCACAACGTACTCCCTCCCGCGGGGCATTGTCCTCCTGACACACTGCAACGCGCAACAGAGGGCTTTCCGCTAGCGCGCTCCACTTACCACCGCGCGCGAACCGGGCTTGGTGAGGGGGACAGCATCAGCGCACAATGGGCAACCCTCAGGAGAGAAGGTGGGGAACTGAAGCTGAAGCACAGCCTGGACCGGCAACCCATCCACATGATGCTCTTCCGAGCGGTCAACCAGCGCCATCAACCCCACCGGAGTCCCCCCCTTGGTGCGCACCAGCTGCAGCACTTCCCGAGTGGTCAATCCCGTGGTTACCACGTCCTCAACCACCACCACCCGGTCGCCTTGGGGGAGCGAAAAACCTCTCCGGAGGGCCAACGCACCGCTCTCATCCCGCTCGGGAAACAAGAACGGCACTCCCAATGCCCTTGCTACCTCATACCCAATCAAGATCCCCCCCATGGGGGGGGCGACCACTCGGTCTACAGCAAGTCCTGCTACACGCTGCGCAAGTGTCTGCCCGAGGGCTTCGGCGTCCGCCGGTCGCTCCAGCACTTTTGCACACTGCACATACGCCGGAGAGTGCCGACCGGAAGATAGCAGGAAGTGTCCTTCCGAAAGGGCACCCCGGTCTACAAACAGCTCGTGCCAGTTGCGGGTCATCCAGACCCCCTCGCCGCCCCGATTCTCTCGGCCATCGACTTTGCCGCAGCCCCGGGATCTGGTGCCCCGGCCACCGCACGCGACACATTAACGAGCACCTGGTGATCGGAGGCAACCGACAAGATTTTCCCCACATCCCCCCCTTGTGCTCCCACCCCGGGGACCAGCCAGGGCAGATGCGGGGCCGCCTGGTGTACCCGTCTTGCTTCCGGCACACGGGTGGCTCCCACCACCAGTCCAACCTGCTGCGGGTACTCCTTCTCCATCTCTGCGGCCAGCAAGGCCACCTCCGCATACAGCGGGGGGACTCCGTGGTCCACCACGCGTCGCGCTCCAGAATTGGTGGGCAAAGCCAGAACGAAGACAAAGAGTCCTTTTTCCAGAAGAGGGATGACCGAATCCCGCCCCATATACACCGAGGCGGTAACCGCGTCCACCTTCAGCCTCGCCGCCGCGTCCGCATAAGCCTCCGCGGTTGACGAGATATCGCCCCACTTGGCGTCGAGAATCACCGGGCACGCTGTGGTGGCCTGGATATAGTCAATCGCTGCGCCCAACGCCTCCACGCCTTCCGCTCCCCATGCCAGATAGAATGCAAGGTTCGCCTTGTACGCACTCGTCCAAGGCGCGGTGGCATCCACCACCCTCTTGGCCCATTCCAACAACCAACCGCCGTCCCTTCCCCCCGCCGCGGGCCGTTCGGCCGGCCTGGGATCCAGGCCCACACACAGCCCGCTCCCGGAACGGATGCCCCCTCGCTCACCTAGTCTCACCAACACCCAGCCCTCCTCGATGCGCACAACCAATGATCTCCGAACAATCGTCGATATCCCTGCGGGAAAGCCACGCTTCCAGCTCCTGCGCCAGCTTCCACGGGACCTCCGGGTCGGCCATCACGCCCAATCCCAGCCCCACCAAATCGGCCCCAGCCATCAACATCTCCAACAGGCTTCCCAGTTCGGTGACTCCTCCTGTCCCCACTATGGGGACCTCGGGAAACGCTTCGCGCACCTGAAAGACTTTGGCCAACGCAACCGGCAGGATCGCCGCTCCGGACAGTCCCCCCCACCTCCTGGCCAGGGCAGGCCGTCCCGTATCACGGTTGATCCGTAGCCCCCGGACTGCGTTGATCAGAGTCAGACCGCTCGCGCCAGCTTCGAGAACCCCTTCTGCGATCTCCACCACGTCCGAAACGTCAGGCGCCAGTTTGGCCAGAAGCGGCACCGAAGTGGCATCGGAAGCCGCCCGTACCATTTCCCACGCTGTACCCCGTTCACAGGCTGGCGGTCGTCCTTCAACATTGGGGCAGGAAAGGTTCACCTCCAGTAGGTCAACCCCGCTGGCTTCTCCCAATCGCCCGGCCATGACTTCCGCCTCGCTGGGATCGGAAGCGGCAAAGCTCACGATCCTCACCGTCGACAGCTCACGTATTTCGGGAAGCACATCGGCCAGGAAGGCCTCAAGTCCAGGATTGGCCAGACCAATCGAGTTCAACGCGCCCGCAGGCGCATCCACCAGGCGGGGAGGGGGGTTCCCGGACCGGGGTTCCCGGGTAATCGTCTTGGTTGTCAGGGCACCCAGTGGGCGCCGGAGGAAAAATGGCTTCAGTTCCAACCCGAAACCCGCCGGGCCCGAGGCCAACACCACTGGGTTGGCAAACGACCGGCCCAGGCAATTGACTCCCACACTCACCACTGCACAGACTCCAGCGGCATCAGTGGGCCGTCCTTGCACAACCGGACCGGCCCATCCCGAGTGCCCACCACACAGCCCTGACATGCTCCGTAGCCACAACCCATTCTCTCTTCCAAGGCCACGTACACTCCCCTGTCGCCGGGCAGCCCTGCCGCCAGTTGCCTGTACATCGCCTCAGGACCACAAGCTATGATCCCCAGGCCCGGCCTCCACATGTCCAAGGCTCGGGCGCCCGCCGTCCCCTGGCCCAGCTCCTCCACCAGAACCGTCCGCTCCGGAAGCACAGCGGCATCGGCTGCACAACGGAGCCCAAACACAGTAGCTTCCACGAGCTCAGGATGTCGTCTGGCGAAGAAATCAAGCGGCGCGATCCCGCTCCCCCCGCCCACCAAGAGATAGCGTCGCCCAGGGTCAATCGTCTTCCGGTAAGCCAGCCCGTAGGGGCCACGCACCTCGCACAGAGTCCCTCGGGGAGCTTCGGCCAGCCGGGCCCGCAATAAGCCCTCATCCTTCACTAGAAACGCACACCGGTTTCCGTCGGTCCACAGCAAGGAAAGGGGACGTGGCAAGGGCGGTCCGCACTCCGTACGGGCCATGAGAAACTGCCCCGGCTCGCCTGGGATTTCGCGCTCGGTAGCCAGCTCGACAACGGCATAACTGCCCGACCGGTGCCGCGCCACCAACCGCGCCGATTGCCAACACAAAAAAAGCGACCCCTGTTCCGGGGTCGCCGCTTGCGCTACATGTTTTGTGTTTCTCACGCCCGATGAACCTCCTCTTCAGGTCACCGGAAGGGAATTATACCGCTACCGGCACCTCCGGGGCAACTCGAACCTGTTCGCCTGTCAACCAGCAAGGGGCCACACCATCGGCAGCAGAATGATGATCAGCCCAAATAGGATTAGGCTTAGCGGCCAGCCGACCCGGGCGTAGTCGCGGAAGCGGTATCCGCCCGCCCCCATGACCAACACGTTCACCGCGTGCCCCACCGGGCTGAGGAACGCCAACGACGTAGCCAAGGCCACCGTCATACCCAGCGCCTGCACGCTCACTTCTGCGAACTGGCCTATCTGAATGGCGATCGGTGCCATCACCGCCGCAACCGCGGGCCCGGTCAGGGCTTGCGTGAGCAGTGCGGTGACCCCGAACAAGCCGGCCACGAGGGCCGTGGGCCCCGCCCTGCCCACGGTGGCCACGATACCGTCGGCGAGCAACTCCGCAGCTCCGGATTGTGCGATCGCCAAGCTCAAGGGGAGCATACCCGCCACCAGGAAAACACTCCGCCAATCCACAGCCCTGTAGGCCTGGTCCATAGACAACATGCCTATCATGACCATCAACAATGCGCCGCCCAGCATGATCTGCCCCAGCCACAGAGGCGCGGCCACGGCCAGTGCCAGCGTCCCCGCCATGATGGCCAACGCCAGCTTGCCCTTCCGCGGTACGGGGGCCGCCTCCTTCTCCGCGCTAAGGAGGATAATGTCGGGCTCCATGTCTAACAGACGCAGTCTGTCGCGCGGTCCCTGCATAAGCAAAGCATCGCCGAACTCCAGTTTCACATCCGGAAGCCCCTCACGGATAGGCTCGCCCGCCCGCCACACGGCCAGCACCGTCATACCGTATCGATCCCGGAACCGCGTCTCGCGCAAGGTCTGTCCGATCAGGCTGGATCGCGGGGAGAGCATGGCCTCGGCCACCACGGTGCTCCTGCTCTCCAGATCATGTTCCTTCCACGGCCGCTCAGGCAGTATGGTTAGGTAAGGCTCACGGTCGCGCTGCCGGAAATCTTCCCTGTCCCCCTCCAGCAACAGCACATCCCCCTCCTGAAGAACTGTATGAGGTAGCGGAGATGTGAGGATCTTCCCGCCCCGCTCGACCGCGACAACCGTCAACCCGAACTCCTCCCTGAACGTGCTCTGCGCTATCTGCCTGCCTATGAGGAACGAACCCCGAGGCACCTTGACCCGAAACAACCGCTCTCCAAGGCGATATACATCCAGAAGGTCCTTGTCCCTGCGTTCAAAAAACGCCAGTTCGTCATCGGGGGCACGGTCCGGCAATCGGCGGCGTCCCCACACCCCCATATACACCACGCCCGCAGCGACCACGGGCAGTCCCACCAATGCAAAATCGGTGAGTCCAAATCCGGCGTATCCGTGGTCCTGCAAAACCGTGCTCACCACGATATTCATCGTGGTCAACAGCGTGGCCATTCCGCCCAGCATGGTGGCGAAAGCCAAAGGCATCAGCACTCGCGAGGCCCTCACGCCCACACGCCGCGCTGCGCCGGTCACCGCAGGCAGCAACACCGCTGCAGCCGCCACATTGTTCATAAACAGCGATAAGAATGCCCCGGAGATCATCACCGTAATCACAAGCCGCGTCTCACTGCGCCCGCCAAGGCGAAGCAGCAATCCCCCCACTTTCTGGGTAACACCGGCCCGGTTCAGTCCTTCGGCAAGGATGAAGATCGATAGGATCGTGATGACAGCCGGGCTACTAAACCCAGACAGTGCTTCCCGCGGGGACAGCACACCCGTGGCTCCCAATATCACCACGACCGCCAGGGCAATCACATCGGGGCGCAACCGGTCGCTCAGCAGCAATGCCATCGCCCCGACGACCACACCCAGCGTGGCCACAAGCTGTACATCCATCACGGACCCTTCGATTCAATAACCATATTCGCGCTCTGTCGTCGCCGGGCGGTGGAGACCGCCATCGACCCGGTTGAACCCCCCAACGTACAGCTAGGTCCAAGTCGCGAGTTGCTGCCGCCACTAGGATACCGTTCTCCCGTCAGCGGCCCAAACCACCACGGATGCTGGATCCAGTGCCGCAGTCCGAATAACCAGCGGTGATCCGTACACGCTTCTTCCTTGCGCTCGCGGGATAGGGCTTTCCCCGGACCGCGGGCCTGGTGTTCAGCTACCGGTCAAGGACGCAAACACTTGCGCCACTTGCTCCATCTGCTCATCGGTATGAGGAGCCATGTAGCTTGTGCGCAGAAGCGCCTTTCCGTCGGGCACCGCGGGGGGGATGGCCACATTCGTGTACACCCCGGAGTCGAACACCGCCTTCCACAGTTTCACCGCTTCCATGGCGTCCCCGATGATTATGGGAACAATGGGGGTGGCACTGCGTCCCACGTTGAGGCCCATTTCTCGATAATGCCCGCGCATCCGCTTCGCTGTCTCGTTGACACGGTCCACCAGTTCCGGCTCCGACTCCAGTATCTCCAAAGCGGCAAGCGACGCCGCAGCATTGGATGGGGGAAGACTTGTGCTGAAGATCAGCGACCGAGCCCGGTGCTTGATCCAATGGATGGCCGATTTGTCCCCGGCCACAAACCCTCCCAGAGAGGCAAGCGCTTTGCTAAACGTCCCCATGATCAGATCAACTTCATCGTTGACCCCGAACTCTGCCGCCGTTCCGCGCCCGCGACCCGTGACCCCGATACCGTGCGCATCGTCTACCAACAGTCGTGCCCCGTACTTCCGGCATAGCTCCACGGTCTCGGGCAGCGGAGCCAAGTCCCCCTCCATGCTGAACACACCGTCCACAGCGACCAATACACCCGCATCTTCTGGGCAAGAACGCAAGACGCGCTCCAGATCGCTTGGGTCATTGTGGCGAAAGCGCATCATCCGCCCCAGAGACAGCCGAGATCCGTCCACTATGCTAGCGTGGTTCTCTTTGTCGCACACCACGATGTCGCCACGACCAAGCAACGCCGTGAGCACACCCAGATTGGTCTGGTAACCGGTGGTGAACACCAACGCGTCTTCCTTGCCCAGGTATTCCGCAAACCGTTCCTCAAGCTCCCGATGCAAAGCGACAGTCCCGTTCAAGAACCGCGAGCCTGTACAGCTGGTGCCAAATCGAGCCACCGCATCTTCAGCGGCCTTTCGGACCCGTGGGTCAGAAGTCAGTCCAAGATAGTTGTTGGAGCCGATACTGATCATCCGCCGCCCCTTGACGGAGACCACGGTCCCCTCGTTCTCCTCCAACGGAATGAAGTAGGGGTACAGTCCCATTCGCTCAGCAACCGCCGGGCTGGCCGGCATCCCCAACGTCGTAGCGTACGAGGGGTCGTTCAGGAAACGCTCGCACTTGTCAAACAGGTCCACTTGTTCGGCTCCTTATCCACCCGTGACCGTGGTGGCCATCTGGCCGCCTACACGATGACTAGACCCGATAATGCCACATTAATGCCCTCTCGTACATCCTCCGGGGGATGAACGGGCGCAGGGCCACAGGCAACCGCTGCCCAATGCGTCCGGCTGAATACCAGTCTCGCCGCGCCCTTCCTTCCACCACCCGTACGACCAAGCCGGCCACTCTGTCGGGGACAGGCCCTCCTCGTTCATCGACTTCCACGCGCCGGAGTACACGGAGCATGGCTTCCCCGTACAGGCCTTCTCCTTCCCATGCTGAGGCCAGCCGTCGGTTGTCCGTGAACTCCGTGCATAGGTCCCCTGGAGCGATGACCACCACCCGGATTCCCCATCGCCTCACTTCCAGACGCAAGGCTTCCGACATTCCTTCTAATCCGAATTTGGTAGCGCTGTATAGCCCCTGAAAAGGAAGGCCCACCCGCCCGGCGAGGGAGGAGATGTTGATGATGGTTCCCCTCCGTTGACCACGCATCACAGGCAGCGCCTGGCGGCATACCCTCAGCGCTCCCAGAAGATTCGTCTCCAGGAGCGCCTGAGCCTCTTCAATCGATGTCTGCTCCACCGGTCCGGCAAGGCCAATGCCCGCGTTGTTTACCACCGCGTCGAGCCTGCCCGACGCATGCAAGATCTCCTCCGCCGTCTCCTTGACCGATTGCTCGTCGGTGACATCCATGGGCAGCACCCGGTACCCGGTCTCGCGCGGTTCCATGTCCCGCGCGCGGCGGCTGGTGCCATACACCACATGGCCTCGCTCGGCCAACCGCTGGGCACACAATTTGCCGACCCCCGACGACGCTCCAGTCACCAGAATCACTTGGCCTTCGCCCATCGTCCCCCCTACCCTGCCAGTGAATACCTTTCCAACCATGCTGTCAACCCCCGGTGACGGAGCACCCCATGTGTGCAGCGCCCCCTTGTAGCTAACGGGCGACCCAGGTAGGCTTTGAGGTCGCGCCCATGTGTGGTGGCAGAGGCAGAAGAGGAGAGCAAATGGTTGAAGGCAGGCAGCTGGTTGAAAAAGTCGTTTCACTATGCAAGCGACGGGGGTTCATCTTCCAATCCAGCGAGATTTACGGCGGACTAGGGGGGTTCTGGGACTACGGCCCCTTGGGAGTGGAGCTGAAACGCAACCTTAAAGACGCCTGGTGGCAGGACATGGTTGCCCGACACGACGATACCACTGCCCCGGAGGGGCTACCCAGTCCTTATTCCATGGTTGGCCTGGATACGAGCATCATTATGCACCCCCAGGTATGGAAGGCATCTGGGCACTACGATCTGTTTCACGATCTTCTGGTCGATTGCAAAGCAGACGGATGCAAGGCCCGGTTCCGCGCCGATCAGCTGGACAGCAGCCACTGTCCCCTCAAGCCCAGCAAGGCACCGGGCGAGCACAGCGCCTGCCAACTCACCGAAGCGCGTGAGTTCAATCTGATGTTCAAGACGTACATCGGCGCCCTGGTCGATCCCGAATCGGAGAGCTATCTGCGGCCGGAGACAGCGCAAGGCATCTTCGTCAACTTCAAGAACGTGCTCGCCACCGCCCGCGTACGACTACCGTTCGGGATCGCGCAAATCGGGAAGAGCTTTCGCAACGAGATCACACCGCGCAACTTCACCTTCCGCTCCCGGGAGTTCGAGCAGATGGAGATCGAGTTTTTCTGCCGCCCCGGTGAATCCAGCGCATGGTACGAATACTGGCGTGATCGGCGATTTGCCTGGTATGTCGCTTTGGGATTGGACAGCAGCCGCTTGCGCCTTCGGGATCACCAATCCGACGAGCTCAGCCATTACAGCTGCGGAACTGCCGATGTTGAGTACGCGTTTCCCTTTTTGCCGGAGGGAGAGTTCGGTGAACTGGAGGGGATCGCCCACCGTGGAGATTTCGACCTGCGAAGTCACATGGAAGGGAAACTCGTGCGCGACGGCGACGAGCTGATACTCCAGCGAGATGAGAGCGGCCGTCCCCGGCATCCCGGCTCGGGGAAGGACTTGACGTACTTCGATGACGACACCGGCGAGCGCATTGTCCCCCACGTAATCGAGCCCTCGGCGGGTGCTGATCGGGCAGCCCTGGCCTTCCTATGCGAAGCCTACAGTGAGGATGCCATCCCGGATGAAAAGGGAGTGCCACAGCCTCGGGTGGTGCTACGCCTTCATCCCCGCCTTGCTCCGGTGAAGGCCGCGGTCCTGCCACTCACCCGCAAGGAAGGAATGCCCGAGCTTGCCCAGGACTTGTACCGCACACTCAAACAGAACTGGAACGTGGCCTACGACGAGAAAGGCTCCATCGGCCGTCGCTACCGCCGCCAGGACGAGAGCGGGACCCCAATGTGTGTCACGGTGGACCGCGAGTCATTGTCGAACGGCACGGTGACCGTTCGCGATAGGGATACGACGGAACAAGTGCGGATCCCAGCCGCTGAGCTTCACGAGCACCTGGCAGAGCGCATAAACGGCTAGCCAGACAACCGCAGTTGCGACCGGATGCGTCTCACTGGTACAGTGACGAAGTCATGCAAGCGGTAATCCTTGCCGGAGGGTATGCAAAGCGGCTGTGGCCGATCACCTACGATCGACCGAAACCCCTGCTCCCGGTCGCGGGAAGACCTATTCTCGATTACATCGTAAGCCAACTGCCGGAACAACCCGCACCCATACTCTCCATCAACCGGCGGTTCGCCCCACAGTTTGAGCGCTGGGCCGCATCAAGCGCCCGTCCGATCGAACTGGCCGTCGAGGAGACCCGCGCCGAAGAGGAAAAGCTGGGCGCGGTCGGAGCCCTGGCCCACGTGATCGACAGATATCAACTGGACGACGAGCTTTTGGTAATCGGGGGAGACAACCTGTTTAGCTTCGCTGTGCAGGACTTCATCAGTGCCTTTCAGGGGCAACCGCTGGTCGCAGTATATGACCTCGGCGACCCAGAGATTGCCCGCGGCCGGTACGGAGTGGCCCTGGTGGAGAACGGTGTCATAACCGGATTTCAGGAGAAACCCGATCGCCCGGCTTCCGCCCTTGCAGCGACCGCCTGTTACCTGTTTCCTCGCCACGTGCTACCGATGATTGATGGATTTCTGGCTCAGTCAGAGCGCGGTTGCGATGCACCTGGATACTTCCTGGAATGGCTGCGCGCCAGGGAAACTATGCACGCATATCGGTTCGCGGAAGGATGGTTCGATATCGGCGGCCGGGAAGCATACATCGCCGCCAATCTTCATTTCACCGAAGGGCGTTCATGGATTCACCCTGAGGCAACCGTCGATCAGTCTCGCCTCGAGAGAAGCATCGTGTTAGGGGATGCCTCGATTCGCAACTCGCGTCTCACCGAATGTGTCGTCGATGAACACTCCCACCTGGAGGGCGTTGAACTAAGGGATGTCCTCGTCGGTCGGGGAACGCGAATCCGCCCCGGCTAGACCCTCCTCCGATTCCTGAAGATCGGCCACGCTGGCCACGCCGAAGTACTGTAGGAAGATGTCCGTAACAGTGAGCCGCTTGCTGGGACCCTCTTCCTCGGCGTCCACAAATCCCCGCCCCATGAGGTCCCGTACGTGCCCGTAGGCCCTTTGCCCCCGGATACGTACAAGCTCCGACTGCAGCAGCGGTCCCCTGAAGGCAATGACGGCCAGCGTCCTCAGAACGGGTTCGGGGATGTCCTGATGGGGGGCCAGCGGGCGTACCTTCTCGGCAAGCTCCGGTTTGACCCGCAGTACATACCCCCCCGCTTCCTGCACCAGTTCGATGCCCCGTCCTTCTTCCTCTAGGTCCTGGGCAAGGGCGTGCAGAGCGGCGCCAACTGCACCCGGATCCGCTTCCAACACCTGAGACAACCGGGCAAGCGATACGGGCCCGTCGGCCACAAACAGCGCTGCTTCAATCAGCGCCTGATCCATCCTCCACAACCTCGATCAGCACTTCCCCCATGAAGTCCTGTTGGTAGACGCGCACCGCACCCTGAGCATCCAGGTGCAGAAGTTCCATGAACCGCGCTACCTCCTCCCGCCGATCACGCTTGTCAACCAGCCGACGGAAGGCCACCACCCGTTCTCCGTTCACCATAGCCGCAAGCCGCCGCAACAACCTCACAGCCCTCTTGGTGAAGGGCTCCCTCTCCAGATCTACCCCCATGTATTCCCAGTCGGCCTCCACCATGTTGGGCTTCTGCCTGCGATGAGTGGGCCTCAACGCTGCCCATAGTGCTCTTTTCAAGTCCCGCACGGTGGAACGCCCTTCGCACCGGCGCACGATCGGCAGACGCAGTTCGGGGGCTATATAGACATCCTGCTCGAAATCCGCGTCCTCGTTTACCTCGTCCACAACCTCCTCCAACGTGGGCCCGTGACCGTTGCCGTCGTCCTCCCGAACCCAGTCGGACTTCATCCTCAGCAGAACCGAGCCGGCTAGCACCATCCGCCCCGGAACCTCCAACTCCAGCGCGGCGAACGTCGCCATGTGTTCCCGGAATCTGCGCACCAGCTCCACCAAGTCAACCGCCCAGGGATCAAGTCCCTCGGCCATCCGGCGCAGCACAGTGTCCCAATCGCCGCGCGCCAGCTCCAACGGTTCCAGCAGCCTGAGCTCACTCACTTCCCACCAACTCCAACGCCACCACCTCTGAAGCACCATCGTGCATTGTGACCCCGTACAGTCGATCCGCGTAGCGCACAACCTCTTCGTTATGGGAGATCACAATTACTTGGGCCTCTGCAGCGAACTCTTTCAGAAGTCGTGCCAGTCGCTCTGAATTGGCCTGATCCAACGCCGCATCCACCTCATCCAACAGATAAAACGGTGCCGGGCGGCCGGCAGCCAAAGACAGCACAAAAGCGATCGCCACCAATGTCTTCTCGCCGCCGGACAAAGCATCCAACAGGCGGGGCTCCTTCGCAGGCGGGCGCGCCTTGATCAGAAGTCCCGAGTCGATGTTCCCCGGCTCAGCCAACGCCAGCTCTGCCTCTCCTCCGCCGAACAGCCGATTGAACAGCCGGGCTAGTTCCGCCGACACCGCCTCCATCACCGAGAAGAACCGTTCTTTCTTCTTAGCTTCCACCTCGCCGATGAAGCGTTCGATCTCCTGCTTCTCGCGTTCCAGTGTTTGCACCCGCTCTTTGAACTGCTGGAACTCATTCAAGAAAGCGTCGTACTCGTCGATCGCCCTCAGGTTCACCGCCCCGAGTTCAGCTATACGCCGCTCAGCTTGTTGCAGCCGGCTGTGCAACACCTCGAGGCTTCCCTCCTCGGCGCCCCCTTCCGGCGGGGATACCTCACCCAAGGCCGATATTTCTCCGTTCATTTCTGCGAGTTCTCTCTCCCTACGGGAAAGCGTCCCCCGGACCTTCTCCAACGACAGGTAGGCCTGCTTCCGTCGTTCGCGCAGCTGCCCCAGCTCGGATTCTTCTTCCGCCCGCGAAGCCTTGTTGCGCGCCTCCTGGGCGCTGTGCTGTTGCAGTTGCGCTTCAGCACTGGTCAGCTCGCCGGAAACACGTTGTATCTCCGAGCGCGCTCGCTGTAGTTCCGCCTGCATCTTCTCTATGCGCGACTTGTACTGACCCAGATCAGGGCTGCGCTGCTTTCCTCGGGCAGCTCCACCCACGATAGCCCCACCACGCTCCAACAGATCGCCGCCCAACGTGACGACCCGCACACCCTGCAGGTCCCGTACACAATCCAAACTCTCCGCTATCACCGTGTCTGTCAGCGCGTAAGCGACAGCGGGCTTCACATGCTCGGGGTATTCCACCAGTTCCACAGCAAGTCCGAGCACGCCGGGAAGCTTGAGCGCATTGCGGGCACGGCTGGAGACAGTCGGTGGAGACAGCTTATCCAACGGAAGGAACCGTGCCCGGCCCAAGTTGTTCTCCTTCAGGAAGTCGACGCACTCCAGCGCCACATCCCGCGTGGTCACCACAAGGTCGTGGACATGCCCCCCGAGGGCCGTTTCCAGAGCGCTCCCAACATCACGACGCGGGCGAATCAAGGAACCCACAGTGCCTAGAACCCCATCCCAACCGCGCTTGATTAGGGCATCCACCGCCTCCGGAACCCGCTTGTTCCCACCTGTCCACTGGTTCAACTGCTTCAGTGTGTCCTGCAACGAGGATAGTTCGCGCTCGACCGACCGGGCTTCCGCTTCCTTCGCCGACAGTTCGCCCCGCAACCGTTCCACCTTCCGCACCAGCTCCACGCCCGTGTCGTCAGTTTCAGAAGGCCCCTGTGACAGGGTACGTTCCTTGGCTTCCACCTCCCGATCCAAGCGATCGACCTCGGCCTCGAGCTCACGCACCTCTTCTTGAGCGCGATCCCGCTGGGCCTGGGCCTTATCCCGCGAAGCGCATAGCGTCTCCCAGCGCCGCCAGCGCAGGGTAGCGGCAAGTTTGTCCCGCTGCTCCGTTAGCGAACGGTATTCCAAAGCGGTTTGGCGTTCGCGGTGCAGTACTGCCAAGCGCTGTCGTCTTTCCGCGAGGATGATGCGGCTGGTGTTGAGCCGTTCTTTCACCTGCCCCAGCTCCTCAATCGCCTTGGTCTTCCGCTCTTCGTAGGCCGCCACTCCCGCAACTTCATCCAGGATCTCCCGTCGTCTCTTGGGCGAGCGCTCCAACACGTCCACAACCATGCCCTGTTCCACAATGTGGTGTCCATCTGGTTCTATGCTTAGCGCGCCCAACACGTTGTTCACGGAGCGGGCGGGAGCAACCTTCCCCTGAAGTCGGTAAGTGGAACCGGTTCGCGAAATCCGCCGGCTTAACACTAGTTCCTGTCCACCCTGGGGCAGAAAGTCCTCCAATTCGGCCCCTTCGGTGTTAAGGGTGACCTCCACATCGGCCTCCCCCACTGGATCGCCCGCTGGCGGAGCGTGCAATAGCTGTTCCATCCTCTCCGCCCGAAGCGAGCGTGAGCGCCGTCCCATGACAAACGTCAGCGCATCGAAAATATTGCTCTTGCCCGTTCCGTTCTCCCCGATTATGGCGGTAAATCCTGGGTGAAATGGCACAACCGTCGGGCGGCGGAAAGACTTGAACCCGCTTACGCTCAGCCGCTTGACGCTACCGCTCATACGAGGGAGTCGAACAGTTCCAGCATGACCACTCGCCGGCGGGGCTTGCTGGGCATCTCCCACACAGCACCCCCACCCAGCAACGACTCCACCTTATGCCGATTGTAGTCGTTGGGGGTTGCCTCCCCGGCCTCCCACCGCATCACCGTAGGGATGGACACCCCCAAATACCCGGCCACAGCCCGTTTGCTAAGACCATGCTCAAGACGATACCTCCTAAGAGCAGGACCTAGACTATCCATCCGCCCCCCTTCGGTTCGTGTAACGAATATAACATCTGCTACGCATAGCGGCAAAAAGCAGGGCGCGGTTTGACCGCGCCCTGCCATCACTGTCCTAGTTCAGCAGTGTCAAGACCAGTGCTGCTCCACCGAGCAACAGTCCTATGATTCCAAGCACCTGGGCTGTGCCCAGCGCATCCCTGAGGGCCGGCACGTCTAGCTCTTCCACCATGCCCTCCAGATCATCTACCCGGCTTTCCTGAGTTCCCATGCGGCCTTCGAGATCCCCGATGGCCTTGTCGTGGGCAGAAAGCCTCTCGCTGAATCCGCCCAGTGTAGCTTCCACGCCTTCGATCTTCTTACGGTTGTTATCGATCTTGATCTGCAACGCTTGAGCGGACTGCTCCAGACCCAACACCCGCCGATGTAGCGAACCCAGGTCCATGTCCTCCAGCTCAGTGATCCGCTTCTCGTGATCCGAAACCTGTGCGGACAACTGGGAGAAGTCTTCCTTCAGCTCAGTCAGCTGAGTGATCAGCCGACGCATTTCCTGCTCCACTGCCTGAATCTCGGCGGACAGTTCCGCTTCCAGCTTCTCGATACCGTCGCTGAGTCCAACCTCCAGCTCGGAGATGTCGTACTCGACGCTGTCTAACCGCTTGTCGAGTCGTTCTATCTGGCGGTCAACTGTGCGCCGCAGTTCGGTCACGGTGCTCCTAAGATCCCCCAAACGCCTATCAAGGTCATGGACCTTATCCTGCAACCCCGGCACCTCAGCGCACACCTCAGCCAGCGAGGACAGTTCTTTCTCCAAGCGGCGCAGTTTCACGGATAGTTCGTCATAGCGCGCTCTCAAGTCCTGGTCAACAGCGTTAAGCGCGGCCACGGCATCCTTCATCTCGGTGATCAACTCCGCGAAGAAGGCAGTCACCTCACCAAAAGCTCGTTCCATATCGGCGATCTCTTGTTCCGCCGGAGGCAGCTGTACGCCCGAACCGTAGCCGGACAGGGCGCCACCCCCTAACAGGATCACCCCCACCATCAACCAACCTATTGTTCGCCTCATCACCTGAACCCCTCCTTTTCCGGCGTTCGGACGCCCCAAGGTAGCCTGTGTCACGTTCAGCCACACGGCCCTCTGGGCATCCTGTAATGCCGGTTTGTCGCCACACGATCAGACAAGTGTCCGCTCGTCACGCGCTGCAGCTGCTATTCGAGGAGAAGAGAACTGCATCCCGCACCCATGTTGCTTGAGGCTCCCCTTAGGGATGGGTAAAGTACGCCCGGTTTCTGACTTTCAGGAAGGAGGAGATTATGGGTGTGTTCGTAGGCGTTGCGGGGCTGGTGGCTATGGCCGCCGTATTGTGGGCGGCATACTCCACCTGGTCGGTCGTGCGCCATTCCCAAGGGACAGATCGGATGAAGGAGATTCAACATTACATCCGGGACGGGGCGTACGCCTTCATGCTGGAGGAGGCCCGAGTGATGGCCATCTCCATGCTGATCGTAGGCGGTGTGCTCGGGATCCTGTTCTACTGGGAAGTGATGGTGGCGTTCTGGATCGGATCTATCTTGTCCATGGCCGCCGGGTTCGTGGGGATGAACGCGGCTACGCTGGCCAACGGTCGGACGACCGAGGCGGCCCGATCCTCATTCAAGAAGGCGCTGAACGTAGCGTTTTCCGGGGGGACGGCCATGGGGATGGGCGTAGCCGGTCTCGCGTTGGGCGGTCTGGCCCTGGTGATCTGGCTGTTCCGGGGGGATTTCGCCCCCGAGACCATCGGCATCGAAACGAAGACCATCCTCGGCATCCCCGGGGCTGATGTGAACTTCATCAAGGCTGCGATCATCGTGTCGGCGTATTCGGCCGGCGCCTCGCTGGTGGCTCTGTTCGACCGTGTTGGCGGCGGCATCTACACAAAGGCTGCCGATATGGCAGCGGACATGGTAGGAAAGGTGGAGCTTCAGCTGCCCGAGGACGATCCGCGCAACCCAGCTACTATTGCCGACAACGTCGGGGACAACGTGGGCGACGTGGGCGGACTGGGGGCCGACCTGTTGGAGTCGTTCATCGCCTCCATCATCTCGGTGGCCATCATCGGGATGTACCTGTACGTTGGTGACATCGGTGAAGGTGAGGGAATACGCCAACTGATCGCCCGCTACGGAGTCGACATCCAAGAGATTACCAGCTACTGGTGGATGCTGTTGATGCCAATGCTGTATGTGTCGGGAGGAATTGTCTCCACGTTGATAGCGTTCGCCTACATCCGCCTGTCGCGAGCCCAGGAGAACATGCAGCCCGTACTGATGAACGGCACCCGCATCGCAGCGGTGCTCACTGTCGGGCTGGCCGCCCTTACCACATGGCTTTCGCCGACCAACTTCGTGCCCTTCTGGTGCATGCTGCTCGGTGTAGCCAGCGGAATAGGGATCGGGTTCGTATCAGAGTACTTCACATCCTCGAGTTACAAACCCACACAGCAGCTGGCCGAATCCTATCAGTCGGGGGCGGCCGTGGGCGTAACCGAAGGGATGGCGGTCGGGATGATGTCCTCGTTGTGGCCGTGTCTCATCATCGGCGCAGCCATGGTCATCACCTACCAAGTCGGAGGGCTCCTGGGGACCGCGTTCGGGGCGCTGGGCATGCTTTCGTTCGTGGGAATGACCGTATCGGTCGACTCCTACGGACCAATCGCCGACAATGCCTCGGGGATCGCCACGATGAGCGAACTTGATCCGTCGGTTCGTGAACGGACCGACGCTCTGGACGCCATCGGGAACACCACCGCTGCCATCGGCAAGGGCTTTGCCATCGGGTCGGCCGCGTTCGCGGCGCTTGCTCTCATCGCGGCTTACCTGTGGTCGGCCGTAGGCGCTGCCGTAGACGTTACCGTCCCGAATATCCCTCTCATTGGCCGAACGGTAGATCACCATGAGGTAGGTTCTTTGGTGTTGGCAGGGATGATCGTTGGGGGGATGGTTACCTATGTGTTCTCCTCCCTCTTGATTCGGTCCGTGTCCCGCACGGCCAACCTAATGGTGCAGGAAATCCGGCGGCAGTTCCGGGAAAACCCGGACATCATGGAAGGGAAGACCACCCCGGACTACAAGCGATGTATCACCATCACCGCCTCGGGTGCGACCCGGCAGATGGTCAAGCCGTCCGCACTCGCCTTGGGAACACCGCTTGTCGTAGGGTTGATTTTTGGCCGGTTTGCGCTGGCCGGTTTTTTGGTCGGAGCCCTGATCTCGGCCGTGGTCCTGGCCATCTACTGCGCCAACGCGGGCGGGGCGATGGACAATGCAAAGAAGTACGTCGAAGAGGGGCATTTCGGGGGCAAAAACTCCGAGGCCCATGCAGCCGGAGTAACAGCGGATACAGTGGGCGATCCGCTTAAGGATACAGTGGGCCCAAGCCTGGACATCCTCATCAAGCTTATGTCCGTGGTTTCCCTTTTGTTTGCCTCACTGTTCCCGTTATCGCCGTTTTTCATGTAGCAGAGCAGATCAGGGCGGGAAGGGTGATAGCTCCCTTCCCGCCCCCTGACTTCGGGGACCCACTGCCCGGCCCTGGCAGGCGCAGGGAACCATGCCCCAATGGGGTGCAAGGAAGGAGCACGACGTGCAGCTTAAGCTTACCTTGATCTTGCTGGCCTTCGGGCTTTCCGCCGCTCTGCTGGCGGCCCGTTCTCTCCACGGGTCAGAAGAGCGTGAACTCGGGGGGCAACTGGCCGTCAGCATCTATCTCTATCATGCTGGAACGGACATCGAGCTTCACGGGCATGTAGCATGCAGTGCCCAGGCGGTACTGCCTGTGCGTCGACACCTCCCTCCGACAGATTCGGCCATACGCGATACGCTAGAGCTACTGTTCCAGGGAGGGCCTACCCCAGCGGAGGAAGCACAAGGTTTTTCCACAGAGTTCCCGCTGCCCGGTGTGCAGCTCACGGACGTCCACTTGACCGGGACAACCTTGGAACTTGATATCTCAGATCCCGAGCATAGGACAACCGGCGGGGCATGCCGCACAACGATTATGTGGGCACAGATAGAAAAAACCGCGCTTCAGTTCGAGGATGTAGAAGAGGTCCGAGCACCTGATGAGTTATTTGAACCATAGACCGGAATCGAGTTGACCACGATGGCTCGGTTCTATATGCTTGCGTATCATCCACAAGGGGGCGTACAGGATGGCGAAAGAAAGCATCGCGCTGCTTAAACAGGTTCCGTTGTTTTCCCAGCTGGGAGACAAACACCTCCAGGCTATCGCCCGATCAGCCAGGGAACTCAAGTTTCCGGCAGGCAAACCCATCGTAAAAGAGGGAGAACAGAGCAATGTGGGCTTCTACCTCATCCTGGACGGTCAGGTAGAGGTGCGCCGCGGCGGGCAGGTGCTGGCAAAGCTTGGGTCCGGGCAGTTCTTCGGGGAAATGTCCGTGTTGGATGGCCAGCCACGGTCGGCCGATGTATACGCGGTCAGCGACACCACTTGCCTTGCCCTTACCAGTTGGGACATCAAAGGACTGACCACTACATACCCCGAAATAGCGATGGGGATAATATCCGAACTGGCACGGCGCCTTCGACAGACGAGCATGCAGTTGAGCGAATAGCTTCCGGAGCGGGTGCGATGGTACCTGAGCAGGAGGAAGCAGCCGTCCTGTTTGGGGATATTCGAGATTTTACTTCCTATACAGCCTCGGTGGGCGACGTTCAGGCGTATGCCGTGGCGCGGGCGTTTGCTCAGCTCGTGGACACCCAGGCAGCCAACCACGGAGGACGGGTGGTCAAGACCTACGGCGACGGGGTGATGGCCGAGTTCCGCACTGCCTCGGACGCGGTAGACTGTGCGGTAAATCTGCACCGAAGCATTAGCCTGCACAACAAAGCGCAGCCCGAATCCGACATCGCCGCCGGAGTGGGCATAGCCTGGGGTCACCCCATTCAGGAAGGCGGAGACCTGTTTGGGCATTCGGTGAATCTTGCCAAGCGGCTTGCCGACCAAGCCCGCGCCGGTCAGATAGTGGTGTGCCCCGAAATACGCCAGCGTTACCATCGGCACGGCTCGGTTCGCTTTCTGCCCCTGCATGAACTGCAGCTAAAAGGCCTCCCTCCACAGCCGGCGTTTGAGGCCGCCTGGCGGGACGAACTGGCCCGGCTGGGGGGGCAAGACAGCAGCCTGGTCATCATCCTTACCCAGGACAAAGTTGTCGTGGAACTGTCCAAGGAAACACAGGCGAAGCTCAAGCAAGCACAGGACCTGATCCAGAAGCGGGCGGAACAACGCGGGGCGGCCGGATTTCTCCTGCGACGACTGGAGAGACACCTTCCCCGTTGGATTGACCGAGCGTTGGAGCAGGCGGGGATCGGTTACGAACATGACCTGCAGACAGTTCAGATAACCATGGAGGGGAACACCTTGCTTTTGCAACCCGCAGGGCGCAGGGGCCTGCGCCTGGACAAGCAGGACTTCGACCACCAGCAGGTGCGCGATTTCGCCGAACGTTTTGCTGCATTGAAGCACGGCACCCAATAACCGCTGGTGGTCTCGGTACCCCGCTGTAAGATCACACTCTACGGTTCTGTGTACTAGGTACCTTGCTCGTTACTCCCCCCCTTGTCTTCGTCTGCGTCGTCACCCTTATCACGCAAGGCCTGGCGGATAGCCTCCAACCTACGTTGTGCCTTCCCGAACAACGTATCCTCCGGGTACACACCCTGTTCGTCGGGCTCGCCGCAGCTCATCCCGGTGAGAATCTCCAGTCCTTCCTCCACGGACGCGCAAGCCCACACATTGAACCGGCCTTCCTGGACATCGCGCACCACCTCCTCGGGCAGCATGAGCGTGTCCACATTACTTCGGGGGATCACCACTCCCTGCTCACCGTCCAGTCCCAGCTCTTTGCACACGAGGTAATGTCCCAATACCTTCTCATTGACCCCGCCGATCGCCTGTAGCCTGCCCAGCTGGTCGATGGACCCGGTGACCGCGATGCCTTGTCGCAACGGAACCCCCGCCAACGCCGACAACAACGCGCACAGTTCCGCCGACGAGGCGGAATCACCATCCACTTGTGCGTAAGACTGTTCAAAGGCCAGGCTGGCCGACAACGACATGGGATGCGCCGCCCCAAACCGGGTTCCCAAGTAGCCCTTGAGGATCATCACTCCTTTGGTATGCACGCTTCCGCCGAGCTTCGCCTCACGTTCGATATCCACAACCCCGCCCTTGCCAGCGTGTACGCTGGCTGTAATGCGGGCGGGCCGTCCAAAGGCGAAATCCCCCATATCGAGGACGGATAGCCCGTTGACCTGTCCAACCTGCTTTCCTGCAACGTCCACAACCAAACGACCGCGGGCAATCATCTCTCGAACCTTCTCCGCTATCAGGCCGTGACGTGTTCGCCGCTCTTCCACAGCTCGATGCACGTGCTCAGCGTCCACCATTTCCGCGCCCGCTTTGCTGGCCCAAAAACTGGCTTCCCGCACCAACGCCGCCAACTGAGAGAAGCGCGTGGACAGCTTGCGTTTGTCTCCCGCCACTTCCCCGGCGTGTTCAACCAGCCGAGCCACACCAGCGGGCGAGAATGGCAGCACTCCCCGATCCTCCAGTTCGCGCGAGCGCACGAACCGAGCCACCGTCCGCTCCGCCTCCTGCGTCCACTCCATTTCCGTATCGAAGTCCGCCTTGATGGTGAAGTGCTTCTGGAAATCCTCGTCGTAGCGGTACAGCAAATGGTACAGCCACGGGGAACCAATGATGATCACTTTTACGTCCAGCGGAACAGGTTCTGGGCGGAGACCTTCGGTAGACGAGATGCCCAACATCTGCGCAGGATCCTCTATCCGCACCTTACCTGTTCTCAGGGCCGTCTTTAGGGCGTCCCAACTCATCCACGAGCGCAACAGATTGGGTGCCGACACCACCAGGTATCCCCCATTGGCCCTGTGGAGCGATCCCGCCCGGATCTGACTGAAGTCGGTGGACACCACGCCGAACTGAACACGTCTCTCCACCGTACCGACCAGGTTCGTGTAAGTAGCGTTCTCTTCCACCACCACGGGGGCGCCTTCCTCTCCACTTCGGTCCACCAGCACATTGACCGAATAGCGCTGTAACCGGTCCTGAGACTGCATTTGCATCTGTGCCATCTGAGCCTGCTGCATCGGAGCGGCACTCCCCGCCTGCCTATTCGCGGACCTGAATTCCTCAACGTGCTCCAGAATATCGTCTTGTACCTCGCGCAGATACTCTCGCACACGTTCGAGGTCAGCGTACTTATCGGCCAACTGGCAGAAGCGCGGCTCCATCAGAAACTGAGCTGCCCGTTTGGTCAGCTTGCGTCTTGATTCCTGCCATTCTTCTTCCAGCTGCCCTAGTCGGCTCAGCGTGTCCCGGATAACGTCCTGCAGCTCCTCCTGGCGACGCAGAATATCCGACTTCTCCTCCTCGGACAGCTCGGAGTATTCCTCTTGTGAATACGGTTCGCCGTCTGGCTTCAGGGGAACAGTGTTCATCCCCACTGGGGTACGCTGGACCGTGAACCCCAGCTTTCGCGCCTTGTTGTCCAGCTCCTGAAACAGCTGATCTCTCTGTGAGGTATACTGATCCCGTTCTTGTTTGGCCTGAGCCTTGAATTCATCGGATTCCAGCACCCTAGGCAGCTCGCGGCGCAGGAATTCCACGCAACGCTCCATATCCTGCCGCAGTTCCTTTCCTTTGCCCGCGGGCACGAGCAAATACCGCGGCTCCTGAGGAACCGCGAAGTTGTGCACATAGCAGATGTCGGGGGGTGTCTCCTGCCCACGAGAGACCTTGCGCAGGAAATACGATACGGCCGAAGTCTTCCCCAGCCCGGTGGCCCCGGAGACGTATATGTTGTACCGGCTTCGCTCGTCCTTGATATTGAGTCCTACCTGCAATGCATCCAACGCCCGGTCCTGGCCAACAATGCCATCCAGTGGGGCGAGCTCATCCGTGCTGGCAAAGTCCAACGTTTCAGGGTCCGAACGGCGCCGCAGGTCAGCCGTGCTGAGTTTGTTTTTCATCCGATCTCCTCCAGATTACATCTTATCCGCGCCTTCCGGCGCTCGCATGCGCACCCCACACAAGGAAAACGGGGGCTGTATGAGCCCCCGACCACCATGATCTCCGCCTGTGAAACTCAACGGACCGTCAAGTCGCCCCCTATGCGGAACTCCGCCCGTTCACCGTGAATGTACGCAACGACAAAGCCCAAAAACGGTCTGTCCTCTGGGCGTTCGTCCGACCAAAGAGCGTACCGGAGATAACCGTCGAACCCCGGTTCCAGCGGTGTCATCCACCAACCGGTGACCAGTTTCCCATCAACCTCTTCCGGCTCGAGCGTCCCATCGCTGACGGCATCGCCTAGGTAGGGCCGCCACCCGTCCGGAATCCGTTCCTCCAGAGTCAGCCCGCCGGTGATCGTCTCCTTTATCCTCACGGTGATCTGGACTTCCACACGGTCAGAGCTCTTTCTGTCCACAGTGCGCATTGCCCCCAGCCGGCGGTCTGCCAGCACGCCGTACGCCGCTGTACCTACAACCGCGCCATCACGTAACACTTCAACTTCCAGAACATGATATCCTTCGGGCACGGTCCACCGTAGCGCTCCTCCGGTGCGGACAGTCTCGCCGTCTTCTCCTTTTGTCCAGCGGAATTCGCTCCCCTCGGGCGCTCCCTCCACCCGGAACGAGACCTCGGTATCGGGGTCTGGATAGGGCTTGGAGGCCGTTATCGACATCTCAGCGGCCACGCACCCCACTCCCACCAACAGAACCAGCGTAATCAGCGCAGCCATCCTCATCTTCATCCCCCCTTACTCTTATGGCACGGCGGGAGCCGGTCCTGTGGGCCCGGCTCCCGCCTTACTGCTCAAGGAAGATCAGCCTGTTTGGTTCACTTATCCTCGCACACTTCGGGCGGGGCAGCCGGGAGGTCGTCGCAGATCGGTGTATCTGTGAGCCATCGTGCAACGATCTCCTTCAAGGTCTCATACTCGACCACATGCGGGTAACAGACGCGTGATATCTCTCCTCCCTCGAGCCAGAAGGCCACCGCGCGTTGCACCTGCTGGAACGTGATCCTGTCCGACAGCAGGAGGTCGATCTCCTCGGTTCTCACATCCCAGCGGGATATGGCCACGATAACGTCCAGACACTCACTTAGCTCCACGCGATCGTCGCCGTGCACATCTACTTCCAGACACGGCCAGCCGGAGTCGACGCGGCCAAACAAGTATTGGACGTCCTTCTGCTTCGGGTCCTTACTCGAGTAGTCCAGCTCGTGGTCGAACGGGACCTCCACTTCGTACACAACCTGCTTCGTCTGTCCCGCCTTCAAGGTGCCCAGGTACACCCACTGGTTCGCCGTCGGCTTGTATATGAACCCGGCGTTGTCCAGCGGCGTTACCTTCCAACCCGAGGGAAGTTCCTCGTCCAGCCCTACTCCCTTGACGTCCACATCGGAAGTGATCTCCACCTTGACCGTGAATCGGTTGCCAACGGGCTCGTCCTTATCATCGTAGAACCCAAGCACCACTCCCTGACATGGGATCGGCGTCCTTATGGTCCGCTCTGCCCTTAGGTTGGGCCGGGGCAGCTCGGGAAGCGCCTGATCGACCGGAACGCACGATTCGTGATGTGCGGCGATCTCCTTCAGCTTGGACAAGCTGATGCGCTCTCCACAGGTCTCTGGAACCGGGTCGTCCTTACGCCACAGCTCCGCCGCCCGCTGGAGTTGCTCCTTGGTGATCTCCTCAGAAAGCCTGAGATCGACTTTGTCTCCGCCAGGCTGCTCGGACTCTGGCGCCACCACAAGGTGGGCAATCGCTGTCAGCACAGACAGGCAGTCCGTGATCTCCACTTTGTACTCGCCTTCGATGGGGATCTCGAACTCCGGACTCTTCGCCTGGAAGTGGCCGTGGATTTCGATCTTGTAAGGCAGGCGCGAGAATTTCAGCTCCTCGGCCTTAGGCACGGTCACGTCGTACACGATCACCCGCTCTGTGCCCGCGCGAATCTGCTCCAGGAACACCCACTGCACATCCGGACGCCGGAACACAGCTCCGGCCGAATCAACCGGCGTTATGCTCCACCCCGTGGGCACTGTCTCCTGGAGACCAGCGCCGACCAGGTCTCGCTCAGCGCGTATGCGGACCTTCACCCTGAAGGTGGACCCGGGAAGCGCCTGGGTTGTGGAAATCGAACGCTCCACGGACACGGCTACATCTTCCACGACGACAGTGAACGATGTGGTGCTTTCGCCCCCTGCACTATCCACTGCAGTCAGCGTGACCTCATACGTTCCCGCCTCGGTATACGTGTGCCTTCCTTCGGGTTCGGTTGTGGTGCGCGCGGTACCGTCGCCAAAGTCCCACCGGAACTCCGCCCACTCAAGGTCGGGGTCAAGCTCGCTGCCCCTTGCGTCAAACGTCACTTCGTCGCGCACCCGCGGCTCGACCGGGCGGATTTCCAGCCGCGCCGTAGGTTGCACCCAGGGAAATCCCGTTATGGCGATCGTGTCCCGTCTGTTGAGTTGAATCCGTTCGGGGTTGGCGACATCGCCGGACAAGAAGTACAGGCGGTGTGCTTCCGGAAAGACCTCGGGCGTAATCCGCAGGTCGAACTGCTCGCCCAACGGTCCCAGAACTCCACCTGCCGAGCGGTTCCGCATCCAGAAGCCGCCCCATGACCACTCGGCACGTTCCCCCTCCAAATCGTAGACGTTGTTCGGCCATACATCGGCCGGATCATCCTCCACGATCCATTCGGCCCGCCCAGGCACGTCCACGATCCGAAATTCGGCATCCACGCGGGGATCGCTGGGTCCGTGGATGATGAACAGGGGGAGCTGGCCATTGGGGTCCTCGTACACAAACAGCAAACTCTCCCCCCGTTCCACCAACGGGTTCTGGCTGCGACGTGCTCCCTCGTCGTAATCGTAGAAGCTACTGGCGGACACATTGCCCTTCAACGGGCGAAAGTCCTCCTCCACATCGGCCTGGCTCATCGTGTAATAGCCCCCCGCTGACAGCGGCAAGGCGAAAACCAGGACGACTACAGCCCACAGGCTGATCTTCCTTAACATCCTTACCTCCTTGCTCTCCTCTTCACCGGCGTACTACCCTTTGCGTTCCAGGCCGGTGGTGCACAAAAGCCCCCACCGAACCTGGAGCACATGGCGTTCGCTCTAGGCTCGGCGCAGGGTACCTTAGGGTGGGAGCAAGGAGTAAGGAAGCGCGGGCCCCCCCTCGACCACACTTTGTCATGAGCGAAGGTGACACACGTCACCTTCGGCGGGGCTCGGCGGCCCCTAAAGCTCCAGTACCTCCGGTGTTTGTGCCTGATGGGGGTGCTCGGGGCCGGCATATACCTTTAGCTTACGCAGCATGCGTCGGCCGAGTTTGTTCTTGGGAAGCATCCGTCGCACAGCGAGTCGTACGGGAAGAGCGGGGTGACGACCGCGCAATATCTCATAGGGAATTTCCTTGAGGTGTCCGATGTAACCTGAGTGCCGATAGTACATCTTCTGCTGCCACTTCTTCCCGGTCAGCTTCACTCGCTCGGCGTTGATAACGACTACGTAATCGCCCACATCGAAGTGCGGAGTGTAACAAGGCTTGTGTTTGCCCTGCAGTACCACAGCAAGCTTGGATGCCAGCCTCCCCAGCGGTTGGTCCGCAGCGTCAACCACGTACCACTTGCGCTCGAAGGTCGTACCCGCATCCTCCTTCTTTGCCATATACGTCTTGTGCATCGTTTCCTCCTCACCGACACGCATTATAGACTCCACTTGCATCGCCTCAAGCCCGTGAGCTGTCAATCGATCACCACAATCTCTTCCTCAGCAGGACCAACGCCCACAAGGCTCACGCGAACGCCGACAAAATCCCCCACCAAGGACAACAGGCGCCGCGCAGCCCGCGGCAGTTCGTCCTCGCACCGCGTTCCGCCAATGTCCTCGTTCCAGCCTGGGAGCGACTCATATACCGGCGCGACAGATGACAGCTCTCTGCTCGCAGCCGGGAAATCCTCCACAGTTCCGGCGCTCGTTCGGTAGGCCACGCAGAGGTTCACCTCCGACAGGCCGCTCAGCACATCGAGTTTGGTGAGCGCCAACCCGGTGAACCCATTGATTCTGCATGCGTATCTGAGCGCCACCAGATCCAACCATCCGCAACGCCGTGGCCGCCCGGTCGTGGTACCGTACTCCCCCCCTCGTTCCCGTAGTTGTTCACCCGCTGCTCCATTATCTTCACTGGGGAAAGGACCTTCTCCCACCCGCGTAGTGTAGGCCTTGACCACCCCGATGACCTCGGTCAGCTGCTCCGACCTAATCCCCGTCCCCCAGCCCACACCGTGCACCGTGGTGCTGGAGGATGTGACATAAGGATAGGTGCCCCAATCCAGGTCCAGCAAAGTCCCTTGCGCACCTTCGAAGATCACTCGGCGTCCGCTGGCCAATGCAGCTTCCACTTCAGCGCGCATATCTCCAACCTGTTCGCGTGCCTGTTCATTAAACTCCTGCAAATCCCGCAGCACCTTTTCAACATCGTATGGATCTTTGCATCCTGCGGCTTCCAGTTCAGCGATCCCTGCCCCCAAAGCTGCGCGAACCGTGTCCTCCTCGTCTAGCTCACCCAGGCGAAGTCCCCTGCGACCCGCGCGGTCTTCGTAGCAGGGGCCGATGCCGCGGCATGTTGTGCCGATCCGCTGCGCACTGCCTTGCACCTGTTCACGCAGCTTGTGGTGGGGAAGGATCAGGTGAACGCGGTCGGAAAACCCCAGCTTAGGCCGCGGCCTGCCTTGAGCCTCCAGGGCAGCCAGCTCGTCCTGCAAGGTCCACGGGTCGATCACCATCCCGTGGCCAAGTACTCCCTTGCAGCCCTCGTGCAGCGTACCGACGGGGATATGGTGTAGTTTGGCAGTTCCGTGCCGGTCCTTGACCGTATGGCCGGCGTTCGGTCCCCCATTGAACCGGACGGTGTAGTGGGCGTCCCGGGCCAAGAAATGTGTAATCTTGCCTTTTGCTTCGTCCCCCCACTGTGCTCCGATAACGGCCGTGGTCATCATCGCTCACTCGACAACACGGCGCAGGGAAACCCTTCCCCGTCGGTTCCCCAACGCGAGTTCTGTGTCGTATTCCGGCCCATCCATTGTCCCTTCCCACATGCGTACCGCCAGCACCTCCTGGGCCACACGTTCTTCGTGCTCCGACACGAGGGGGCTCCAGTCTCCCTGATGCGCCAGTTCGATCCGATCGGTCACGTGGAAACCGGCATCCTTGCGCGCCAGCTGCAGTCGGTGAACAAGCTCCCGGAGCTCCCCTTCCACCCGCAGCTCGTCGTCTATGCGCACATCCAACGCCACGCCACAGTCGTCGTCCTCCGTAACGACGAACCCCTCTCTCGCCGTCCAGCTCACCTTCACATCCTCGGGAAGCAGTTCCACACGCTCACTGTCCAGCTCCACAACCCATCTGCCTCGACTCTCTAGAGCGTTGATCACCTCCCGCGCATCTGCGCGGTTCAGGGCTTTCGCCGCGGGCCCGGCTTGCGGACCCAGGCGCGGCCCCAGGTGCTTGAAGTCCGGCTTCACCTCGGGCACGCGGAAATCCCCCAGCTCGGCCCCCGCCCTGACCTCCTTCACGTTCAGTTCCTGGCACACCAACTGCCATAGTTCAGGTGAGAGCGTAGCCTCGCCGGAGACATGAAGAGCCCGCAGCGGCTGTCGCACCTTAACCTGGCCTGCATTACGAGCCGCAAGCCCCAACGAAACAATCCCTCGCGCCCTTTCCATTTCGTCCTCCAGGGCCGTATCCCGCTGTTCAAATGCAGGCCACGGAGCTAGGTGTACAGAAAGCAGGTCCTCCGAACGCCTGAGGGACTGCCATATAGCCTCCGCCAAGAACGGCATCACCGGCGCCAGCATCTGACTCAGCGCTTTCATCGCCCCGTACAGGGCCTCGTAGGCGCTCCGCTTGTCCTCGTCTATCCCCTCGCCCCAGAATCGGGGCCGGGCCAGCCTGATGTACCAGTTGGACAAATCGTCCACGTAGCGCTCCAAGGTGCGACAGGCCTCCACGATCCTGAACTCATCCAACGCTTGGCTTGCCTCCGCCGCCGCCCCTGCGGTGCGGGACACAAGCCATCGGTCCAATGCCGGGCGCTCCGCCGGTGGCTGCCCCGAAGGGGCGAACCCATCGATGCCCGCATAGAGAGACAGAAAATCGTGGCAATGCCGGATCGTCTCCAAGAAGCGGAACCGTGCCCCCTTCACACCATCCTCGGACAGTCGCCGCTCCGACCACGGAGCCGACTCCGCAGCCAGATACCATCTGATCGCATCAGCCCCATGTTTGTCCGCAAGCGGAAGGGCATCGAGGACGTTACCCCGAGATTTGCTCATCTTGTGCCCGTCCGCGTCCAAGCCCATCCCGGTGACCAACACGTTGCGATAGCACCCCTCGCCATAGAGCAGCACGCTGGTGGCAAGCAACGTGTAGAACCACCCTCGAGTCTGGTCCAATGCCTCACAGATGAAATCCGCGGGGAAGGCATCGCTGAATTGATCTTGGTTTTCGAACGGGTAATGCCACTGCGCTGTGTGCATGCTACCCGAGTCGAACCACGTATCGAGCACATACGGAACGCGCCGCATTTGTCCGCCGCACGACTCGCAGCCTAACACCACCCGATCTACATACGGGCGGTGGAGCTCCACAGATGCCGCCAGTTTCTGATCCTCCGCCCTTCGCACGAGTTCGTCCCGCGAACCGACAACCGTGTGTGAATCACAGCTCGCACATATCCATACCGGAAGCGGAGTTCCCCAGAACCGATCCCGCGATAGCGCCCAATCCCGTAGTGAGGAGAGGAAATCTCCCAATCGCCCCCGCCCCACGTGCTCCGGGTACCAGTTCACCTGGGAGTTGGCCTCCAGAAGCTCGTCCTTCACCTGCGTGGTGGCCACAAACCACGAGTCCAGAGCGTAGTAAAGTAGAGGTGTGTCACAGCGCCAGCAGAAGGGATAATCGTGTTGATACGATTCTGAGCGCAGCAGAAGCCCCCGCTTGGCCAGATCGTCCACCAATTGCGCGTCGGCATCCTTGACGAACGCACCTTCTACCAACGGCAGCTCCTCGGTGAACCTGCCCGTGCGGTCCACGGGCTGTACCAGCGGAAGCCGTTCCTGCTGGCCCAGACGGTGGTCCTCCTCACCAAACGCAGGTGCTATATGCACTACGCCAGTTCCTTCGCCCATGGTCACGAAGTCCGCCCCCACCACCCGATACGCCGCGGGATCGTCGGACAGCCGGTACAGCGGCTCATAGGTGCTGCCCGCCAGGCCTTCCCCACGGATCTCGCCTACCACGCGAACCTTCTCGCCCAACACCTCCTGCACACGCGCCGCTCCCAGGATCAGATACTCTCCCTCGTGCTCCACAACCGCGTAGTCAGCCTCCGGGTCCACCGCCGCCGCTACGTTGGCCGGCAGCGTCCAAGGCGTCGTAGTCCACACCAACAGCGAAACAGAAACCGTTGTTGCATCACCGGTCGTCCGTTCCCTCACCAGTTTGCTGAGCTCCTCTCTCTCATGCAGCCGCAGGCGGACGAAAACCGAAGGATCCTCAACTTCTGCATATCCTTGAGCTACCTCGTGCGAGGAAAGCCCCGTGCCGCACCGGGGGCAGTAGGGAAGGATCTTGTGGCCTCGATACAGCCTCCCCGCTTCGTGAATGGTCTTTAGTTCCCACCACAGGGTTTCTATGTAATCGTCGGTATAGGTCATGTAGGGGTGGTCGGTATCGATCCACAACCCCAAGCGGCGCATCATCGCTTCCCACTCGCGGATATAGCCTTCTACGGAGGACTTGCAGGCCTCGATAAATCGCTCGATGCCGTAGGTCTCTATGTCCTGTTTGCTGGCCAACCCCAGGTGTCGCTCCACTTCCAGCTCCACCGGAAGGCCATGGCAATCCCATCCCGCCTTACGTCCCACGTAGTACCCGCGCATTGTTTTGTAGCGCGGATACAAGTCCTTATACACGCGCGGCATCAGATGGCCAAAGTGCGGTCGTCCGTTAGCCGTAGGCGGACCTTCGTAGAACACAAACCGTGGACCGTTCCGCGTTCGATTAAGCGACTGTTGGAAGATCCCGTTGTCTTCCCAGAACGCGAGTACCTCTGCTTCCCGCGCCGCGGGATCTTCCCGCAACCTATCAAAGCTCACCGGCTCCTCCTTGAAACAATCACTGGTAAATGCAACACGAGCCCATCGCCATCAGAACAATCGTCTGCTACCCCCAGAGAGCCCCCTAGGAGGGGGCAATATGGCGCCAGGCTCGTAGTCGCTCAGTCATCGGTACCTCCTCGGCATTATACCAGCGCCCCACTGGAAGGCATCCTCGCCGCCCGTCGCTCACTCCACCAGACCGGTGCGCTTGAAATTGGTGTCCAGTTTGCCCAGGAGTTCTGACAGGCGAAATATGCGCGCGCGCTCCTCGGCGGACAGCTTGCTCGATACCTCCGGATCCTCAGCCGCGAGTTCGGACAGATCTCTGCCCTGAGCCACAGCCCGCATAGCCAATCTACGGACCCGTGTGTGCGCCGCGCGGCGACTCATCCCCGCTCGGACCAGCGCCAACAACAACCCCTCGGAAAACGGAAGCCCTTGGGCGGCCGTAATACGCTTGCGCATCTCCTCTTCGTGAACCTGCAGCCCGCTTATCAAGCCGCGACCTCGCGTAAGCATGAAATCGGCAACGGTAAATGTTTGCGGGAGCATCATGCGTTCCACGGACGAATGCGACATATCCCGCTCGTTCCACAGGGCGATGTTCTCCAGAGCGGGTACAATACAAGAACGCAGCAGTCTCGCCAATCCGCACAATCGCTCCGACAGAATGGGGTTCTGCTTGTGCGGCATCGCCGAGGACCCCTCCGGTCTGAACTCCGACACCTCCCCCAACTCCGTTCGCGACAGGTGTCGGATCTCAAACGCTATCGTTTCCACCACGGTCCCCGCCGCCGCTGCCGCGAACACCCCTTCGGCATGCCGGTCTCGGGGCACTACCTGGCCGGCGGGCACGCATGCCTTAAGCCCCAACTCCGCAAGAGCCCGTTCCTCCGCCTCCGGTGGGAAGTAGGCGTAGGTACCGACAGCCCCCGCAAGCTTCCCCACCGCCACTGTCTCCCGCGCCCCAGCCAACCGTTCGCCTGCACGGGTCAGCATGTCCAGCCAGCTCAGGGCCTTCAGCCCCAGAGTGGTCGGCTCAGCCCACTGGCCGTGGGTGCGCCCGACGATAGGAGTCCGCCGATAGCGCCGGGCAAAGCTCCTCAGCTCCTCCTGGAGCGCGTTGGCCTTCTCTTGCAGGATGCCGACTGCGTCCCGCAGAACCAACGCCAGTGCCGTGTCCTTCACGTCGGAGGAGGTAAGTCCGTAGTGCACCCATCTCGCCTCGGGGCCGACCTGTTCCTCCACTACCCATAAGAATGCCACCAGGTCGTGGCCCACCTCTTTCTCCATCGCCAGCAAGCGGTCCACGTCAACGCTGGCCTTTGTCCGGACCGCCTCCGCAGTCCCCTGAGGGACCACCTCCACACTCTCCAGCGCTCGCAACGCAGCCAACTCCACTTCAAGCCAGCGGTTGTACTGAGTCTCCAGAGTCCATAACTCCCGCATCGGGGAAAGAGCGTAACGTTCCATAGCTAGGTCAAGGTACTCCCACCGGGCGCCCTGCACAACCCTTAGACGAACCCTTGCTCACGCAGAGATAGAATCCGACCAGGACAGACTATCAGGTGATCCGCCACCGGGATCCCCAGAGTGCGCCCAGCCTCCACCAGCTGCCTGGTCAGCGCCAGGTCCTCCGCACTGGGCTCGCACACCCCGGAGGGGTGATTGTGAGCCAGTATGATGGACGCAGCTCTGTCCGTCACTGCATCGGCGAACACTTCGCGGGGGTGCACAAGCGCGGCATCCAGCAGACCTACTGTAACCACCCGTGTTGCCAACACTTCCCCAGCACCGCTCAGAGACAGACAGACGAAATGCTCCTGTTTTTTGCCCACGATGTCCCGGACATAGGGAAGGACGTCCGCCGGCTGTTGGATCACAGGACACCCACTCAACAGCGTACGGCGTCCCAGCTCTAACGCCGCCATCACCCGGGATGCCGCCGCCCTTCCCACTCCAGGAACCGATTCCAGCTCGTGCAAAGTGGCTCCCAACAAGTGACCGTCAAACCGCCTCCAGATCTCCTCGGCCAGCTCCAGTACGCCCCGCCCGCGTCCCCCGCTACCCAACAGGAGAGCCAGCAAGTCCTGGTCAGAAAGAGCTTGCACACCTCGCGTTCGCAGTTTCTCGCGCGGACGGTCCACTGCCGGGAGCTCATGGACACTCTTTGCTTTCATATGCCTACCTCCGCCCCCTAACACGTCGTTTTGCATCATTATACACCGTCGTGGCCAAGGAGGCCTCCCAGGGGGCAAGTCCCCGGGCGCGTGGTTACAATTGATAAATGGAAGCGTTGAAGGCCTGGATCAGAGAGCAGGGAATCGTCTTGGGTCCCGAGTTTTTGCGCGTGGATGGTTTTCTCAATCACCGCATCAACCCCGAATTTGTGCAACTGGCCGGACAGGGACTGGCCTTAGCGTATGCAGACCGTGGTATCTCCTGTGTCCTCACGGCGGAAGCAGCCGGCAATGTTATCGCCTACGAGGCTGCCCGACGGCTGGGAGCCAGTGCGGTGTACGCTAAGAAAGGTCAGGCGGTCACCATGAGCAACGCCGTAAGCCGCCGCATCCACTCGCCGACCAAAGGGATACAGCAACATCTCTTCGTGTGCCGCGATTACCTAGGACCGGGGGAGCGGGTGCTGGTAGTAGATGATTTCCTACACCGGGGAACCACATCGTCCGCCCTGGCCGACATGGTCGCCGAGTGCGGCGGCGAGTTAGCCGGGTTCGGCTTTGTAATAGAGAAATGCGCCAGCGGCGGCAGGTCAGTACTGGAGCGGTTTGCGGTGCCCGTTGTCGCGCTGGCGCCCATCAGTCGCATGGACCCAGAGAGCGGAACGATTGCGTTCGCCGCTTAACTTGTTATGAGTGTTGTCATACTGGACTTCGGTTCCCAGTACACTCACTTGATCGCAAGGCGCCTTCGTGAGCTGAATACTTTCTCGGCAGTCGTCTCCGGCGACGCGCCACTGGCCGAGATCGAGCGCTACCGACCTCAGGCGCTGATCCTGTCGGGAAGCCCCGCTTCGATCTTCGAGCGGGGTGCACCACGTCCACAGCCGGAGGTGCTCCGCTGTGGGCTTCCCATGCTAGGCATCTGTTACGGCATGCACTGCCTGACGGAGGCGCTCGGGGGAGCCTTTGTGCACGGCGATCGCCGCGAGGATGGACGCGCTACGGTTTTCCATACCCGGGGGCCCCTGTTTCGCGGCCTCCCGGAGTCCATGCCAGTGTGGATGAGCCACGCCGACGCGGTCAAGGAGCTTCCTTCCGGCTGGCAGACGGCAGCGTCCAGCACCGATTGCCCCATTGCCGCAGCCCATACCGCTGACGGTCGACTGGCCGGCGTCCAATTCCACCCTGAAGTAACCCACACTCCCCACGGAACAGCCATCTTGCGCAACTTCCTTGACATGGCCGGCGTCGAGCGCGCCTGGACCCCAAGCAACATACTGGACACGCTCGTGGACCAGGTACGGACCAAAGTGGTTACTAATCGGGTGTTGCTCGGGCTCTCCGGCGGCGTGGACTCCACCACCCTAGCGGCGTTGCTAGCCCATGCCGGCGTCGATCACCACGCGGTGTTCGTTGACCACGGACTTCTCCGAGCGGGAGAACGCAGGCAAGTCGAGTCCGCTATGCACACTCAGGGAGTGAGCTTGGTGACCGTCGACGCCCAGAAGCTTTTCTTGAACCGCCTCAAGGGAATCACCGACCCCGAGGACAAGCGGCGTGCCATTGGCGCAGCGTTCGTCGAGGTTTTCGAACAAGAGGCCCTCCGCCGAGGCCCATTCGATTTTCTGGCGCAGGGCACGCTCTATCCTGACGTAATCGAATCGGCGGGGGCGAAAGGGGCGGCGAACATCAAGAGCCATCACAATGTCGGAGGGCTGCCCGAGCGGCTGGGGTTTGAGCTTCTGGAACCGTTCCGATTTCTGTTCAAGGACGAAGTACGCGAACTCGGCCGTTGCCTGGGGCTGCCCGATGAACTGCGCCTGCGCCACCCGTTCCCCGGCCCTGGCTTGGCAGTCCGGATCTTGGGCGAAGTTACGCCCGAGCGGCTGGACATCCTGCGCCGGGCGGACGCCCAGTTCATCGACGCCTTACGCGAGCACGGCCTGTACAGCCAGGTGTGGCAAGCGTTGGCGGTCTTGACCCCAGTGCGGAGCACAGGCGTATCCGGCGACGGCCGCACATACGGCCACGTGATCGCCCTGCGGGCGGTGACCAGCAGCGACGGGATGACGGCCGATTGGGCCCAACTGCCCCAGGAGTTCCTGGACCACGTAGCTGGCCGGATCATCCGCCGGGTCCCCGAGGTGGGCCGGGTGGTCTACGACATCACAAGCAAGCCCCCGGCCACTATCGAGTGGGAGTGACCGGCTCGAACCGTGCTTGGAAGAAACGCAGCACCTCGGGCTCGTAGGTGAACTTGAGTCCAGGTATGCGCTCCCGCCGCCGGAAGACGTCGATCACTGACTCAGCCGCGTACTCCATATGGGTCTGTGTGTACACACGGCGCGGCACGGTTAAGCGGACCAGCTCCAAGGGGGGCCGCCTATTCTGCCCGCTTTCCGGGTCCCGTCCCGCGCTTACATTCCCCCGTTCCATGCTGCGCACCCCCCCCTCCATGTAGATCTGGGCAGCAAGCATCTGGGCGGGAAACAGGTCCTGGTCAAGATGTGGAAGAAACGCCTGTGCGTCCAAGAACACTCCGTGTCCCCCACACGGGTGCACCAGTGGGACGCCCTCCTCGTCGAGCATTCCATGCAGAAGCCTCAGCTGGCTTACGCGAGCAGCGAGATAGTCAGCGTCACACACCTCGCCCAGCCCGATGGCTAAAGCTTCCATATCGCGCCCGGCCATGCCGCCGTACGTGTGCAATCCCTCGTACACCACGACCATTCTGCGGCAGCGCTCGAACAGTTCCTCCTGCCCTTTGTGAAAGGCCAGGAACCCGCCGATGTTGACCAGTCCATCCTTCTTAGCGCTCATCCACGCCCCGTCGCTGTGGGCACAGATCTCCCGCATAATGTCCCGTACGGACCAGTCCGAGTACCCCTCCTCGCGTTCCTTGATGAAGTAAGCGTTCTCCGCGATACGGGTGATATCCATGAAGATCCGGATGCCACGACGCTCGCAGAATTGGCGGACTTCCTTCAGATTGGCCAAGCTGAAGGGTTGACCGCCGGCCATGTTGACGTTGGGCGCCATACTCACCATGCGCACCCGCTCCGGACCGTACTTGTCGACCAATGCCCGCAGCTTCTCCAGATCGACGTTTCCTTTCCACAGACACTTGGAAGCCGGATCATGGGCCTCGTCCACAATCACATCTTGGAACACGCCTCCAGCCAGCTCGGCGTGTTGGCGGGTGGTGGTGAAATACATGTTCATCGGCACCACATCACCAGCCTGAACGAAATTCTGGAAGAAGAGGTGCTCCGCCCCACGGCCTTGATGGGTGGGAACCGTGTACGCATATCCGAGTATCTCTTCCACCGCTTCGCACAGGTGGTCGAAATTGCGGCTCCCGGCATAGGCCTCATCGCCTCGCATCAGACCTGCCCACTGCACCTCGCTCATCGCGCTGGTGCCACTGTCGGTCAGAAGATCGATGAACACGTCCTTGCTCTTTAGGAGGAACGTGTTGTAGCCCGCCTCCTCCATACACTGCTGGCGATACTCCCTAGTGGTGACCTGAAGGGGTTCCACCATCTTGATCTTGTACGGCTCGGGGATGCAACGCGGCATATTCCGCCTCCTCTCATGGGATTGTGCGTGATGATAGTGCAGTAGGTGCGTTTTGGCCATCGGCCGTGGCACCCGGCGCGTTGCTTGCGCAATATGGGTGACTATGGACAGAGCGCAGGTCGCCCTCGTTCGATGTACGACCTACCGGCAGCGGGAACTGACCCCTGCCGTTCACCGGGCATGTGATCTGCTCGGCGGACTGGAGAAGCACCTCCGACCCACCGATCGGGTACTGGTCAAGGTGAACCACCTGTCCCCACCGTCGCCGCCGGAGCGGGCCATCGTCACCCATCCGGAGTTCACCCGCGCAGTACTGGAACACATCATGGAGATAACGCCGCACGTTGCGTTCGGCGACGATGTTCAGGGCGAGGGCGACCCGTTTGCGGTCTCAGGCTATCGCAAGCTGGCCAGCGAGCTGGGGGCTCAGTTGATCAACTTCAAGGAACACGGTTTTCACGAGATCGACTGCTCTGGACAGGTGCTGGACAAGCTGTTCGTGGCCCGTGACATCCTGGAAGCGGATGTCGTGGTCAACCTCCCTAAACTCAAGACGCACAGTTTGACCACGCTCACCGGGGCGGTGAAGAACCTCTACGGAACCATACCCGCAGGCCACCGTTCACATTGCCACGGACGCTTCAGCAAACCCGAGGAGTTCGCCCAGGCGCTCGTGGACATCTATGCCGCCGTGCCTCCCACCATCCAGCTAATGGACGCCGTCAAGGGAATGGAGGGGGAAGGGCCGGCCGGCGGCCAGCCACGAGACATAGGGTACATCGTGGCGGGGTTCGACGGGGTAGCCGTGGATGCGATCGCAGCACGCCTCATAGGGCTTGATCCCCAAGATATCGGCATGATAAGCGCAGCCCACTGGCGCGGAGTTGGCGTCGGAGACACCGATGACATCGACCTGGTCGGCGACACGCTCGAGGATGCCGTCGTACCAGGCTTCCAGCTCCCCAGCGCCGCCACCACACGCTACCTGCGACGTGTGCCCGCTCCGATCGCCCGTCTGTTTACCGGCCAGCTGTCGCCCCGTCCGACGATTCACACCGCCCGCTGCGTGGGCTGTGCCGCGTGCGCCAACATCTGTCCAACAGGAGCCGCGGCCATGCACCAAGGCAAAGCGCACATAGCACGACGCAGATGTATTCGCTGCATGTGTTGCCACGAGGTATGCCGCTACGACGCTGTTCTGCTGCAGCGCCCGCCGCACGGACGAGCCCTGCACAGGATCCTTCAGGCCGCTCGCCGCGGACTGAGCACGCTCTGACGCTGATGGGAAAGCTACGCCTCCCCTCGGCGCCGCGCCATCCAAGACCAGTGTCCTCCAACGCGAGCTCCCCAACGCTCAACCGTCCGGCGCGTCTCCATGTCGCTGTCCCATAGCGCAACCCGCAGGCTGCGCACGCCTCTCCTGCTCAGCTCCTCGGCCACTACCCTAAGGAGCAGCACATTGTGGCCTCTCTCCGCAGGGGGGCACAACCGCACTTGCCCCCACTCCCGGTATTTGCTGTACTCAACTCCCGCAGGCTCCCCCCGGGGGCCCACCACGAGCCCGTCCACGAGCCCAAGCCAAGAGAGCACCGGTGCGCCATAGGCGCCATCAACCGTCACCGCCCGCGCAAGGTCCCCCGCGGCCATCGCGCGCCCAACGAGCGCCCGTCGCTGTCGCCAACGCAACCACCGAACCCGTTCCTCTGAGGACAAACTCACCGACAGCGGAAGCGCCAATTCATAGTCCTGCACCCCGCCCAACTGGGCAAACCCCAGGCGAGCCAGCGCCCCCCGTCCCCAGCCCTCATATGCCGGTAGAGCTCGGATGAGGCGCGTTCTCATGCCGTCGTGTTCAGCGACCACCCGCTGGAGAAATGCCCCGGCCACTCCTGTACCACGGACATCACCATGCAGCACGAGACCAGTCAGGCGAGGAATCTGCTCGCCCAGTTGCCCCAGCACCCCGACCAACTGCCCGTCCTGGTAAGCCACCCAGAGTTCAGCTGCACTGCCCAAGACGTGAAGCGCCCCCAACGGCAACCGCCGACAGCGGAGGAGCTTGCGCATGAGACTTCTTACCGCCCCTAAGTCCAGCGCATCCGGTGCCCAGTCGGCGGGGAAACTCTCCCGCCACAGATCGATCGCCGAGGCGGCCTCCACGGTTGTCCCCCGTCGCACGTACAGTTCTGCCACACTCCATTTTAGAATCTCGTCGGAGGAATATCGCGCTCGCAGATGCTATGCTTTGGGGTACAGCGACCAGGCAAGAACTTGGAGGGGATAGGACGATGGAACAGGAAGTGCGCCAAGCATTGGAGACCGTCCGCACAGCGCTGCAGGCTGATGGCGGGGATGTAGAGCTGGTGGAAGTCACCGAGGACAATGTAGTCCGAGTACGGCTTACCGGCGCCTGCCATTCCTGCCCCATGGCCTCGATAACGCTTCAGGAAACTGTGGCACGATACCTGAAGGAGCAGGTCCCACAAGTGGCAGACGTGGAGGCAGTCTAAACGGCAGCGACATAAACGGTACGCCACTACGCGACCGGATTCGCCCCGCACATCGGGCAGCAAAATGGCCCGCCTTCGGCGGGCCTTACTTCTTAAATACGACTGCCGCGCCCCCCTGTCAAGGGGTCATGCCCCAGCGAGCCGACCCCTTGTGCTGACGACCCTGTCAAGTCCTCCCTGGACAACACCGGGAGCTCTACGGAGAGCAATCATCGGCCCACGCGGGAAGTCCGCGCATAAAGAGGTCCGCCCTCCTTAGCGCACGTTCTCGATCGATCCCTTGCCATTCGGCCATCCAGCTTGCGATCCCCTGTTGGACCTGTTCTCGCGACAGCAGTCTCCCCTGCTCGTCCGTGCAGTACTTGCAGTAGTTGTCCGATGGACCTTGAACTTCAGGCGCCTCCAGCGGCATGGTACACGCGTGGCAATAACGCCCCATGTTGCCTCCTTGTGCGGGAATCCCCGCATACGTGTCCCCGCATCATATCCCCCAGGGAGTCCCCCCGCACGCGGCGTCCCCGGCGGTCCCCGATGGCGGTAAAATGGTCGGCAGTTGTGAACTAACTCCAAGGAAGGAGCGATGCCCGATGGCAGAACAGAAAGCCCAGGCAGAACACAAGAGCAACGCAGACTCTGGAGAGGGCAAGGAAAAGAAGCGACAGCTACTGGGGATTGAACCGGTAGAGACCAAGCATCAACTGTCAACAAACGGAAAAACCCTCCAGTACACCGCACGAGCGGGGGCAATACCTCTGAAGGACGAGTTCGGAGAGACCGAGGCGGAAATCTACTTCACCGCCTATGAACTGGATGGCATCGATGAACGGTCGCGTCGCCCGCTGACGTTCGCCTTCAACGGCGGTCCCGGATCGTCCTCCGTGTGGCTTCACATGGGGGCCATAGGGCCGAAGCGCGTGGTGATGGAGAAACAAGGATGGATGCCTTCCCCTCCCTATCGGTACGAAGACAACGCGTCGTCCTGGCTTGAACAAACCGACCTAGTGTTCATTGACCCGGTGGGAACAGGATTTAGCCGCGCGGCCAAAGAGGAGCTGGACAAGAAGTACTGGAGCGTCGACGGCGACATCCGGTCGACGGGAGAGTTCATCCGGCTTTACATAAGCCGTTACGGCCGGTGGTCCTCGCCGCTGTTCCTTGCCGGCGAAAGCTACGGCACCACGAGGGCGGCGGGGCTGGCCAGCCACCTGGTGGACCGGGGGATAGCGTTCACCGGCATCGTTCTCATCTCCAGTGCGCTTGACATCAGCCCCTTGCGGTTCATGCCGGCCAACGACCTGCCTTTCCAGCTGTTCGTTCCCACCTACTGTGCCACCGCTTGGTACCACAAGAAGCTCGCGCCCGACCTTCAGAAACGACAGCTTCAGGAACTCCTGGCCGAGGTAGAAGCTTGGGCGGAGGGAGAACTCACCGTCGCACTGATGAAGGGCGACCGACTGACCGATGCCGAGCGGCGCTCCGTTGGGGAGAGGCTGGCCCACTACACCGCGCTCGACCTGGAATACGTCCTGGGAACAAATCTCCGCGTGCATATCCAGCGATTCTGCAAGGAACTCCTGCGCGCCCAGCGGCGGAGCGTGGGGCGGCTCGACTCACGCTTCACCGGCATCGAGGCCCTTGAGGTGACCGAACAACCGGAGTTCGACCCATCGTCCGTG
>PXEP01000135.1 GCA_003566155.1 Candidatus Acetothermia bacterium
AACCTGGCTGATCCTCAGGTGATGGCGATGCTGCGCGCTGCGCTGAACGAGCGGGAGGAGGCGGAGATAGCCGGTGGCTGAGCAAAAGCATGAACCGAAAATCGCGGCGTTCCTGTGTAGATGGTGTGCCTATGCCGGCGCCGATCTGGCGGGGACCAACCGGGTGACGTATCCGCCAAACATGATTCCCATCCGTGTCCCCTGTTCGGGCCGAGTGGAACCCTCTTGGGTCATTGAAGCGTTGCGGGAAGGGGCGGATGCGGTACTCATCGGCGGGTGTCATCCCGGGGATTGCCACTATGTCTCCGGTAACTACAAGACCCGGCGGCGGGTCGCGCTGCTCCAAAAGGTGCTCGAGGAGTTGGGAGTGGAGCCTGCGCGCCTCAAACTGACATGGGTTTCGGCCTCCGAAGGGATGCGTTTTGCGCAGGTCGTGCGTGACTATGTGGAGGAAGTGCGGTCCCTGGGCCCATACCGAGGACAGTTTGGTGCTCCCCAAGAGCTACATGAGGTTGAGGAGAACGGTGGCCAGGTAGTGCGAGAGGCGGTGAGCCATGGCTAAACCGAGGATCGCCATGTACTGGACCGGCGGTTGCGGGGGATGTGATGTGTCGCCGCTTGAAGTGGGAGAGGCGATCGTCGATGTCCTTTCGGGGGTCGAAATTGTCTTCTGGCCGGCACTCATGGACGCCAAGCGGGCCCACGTGGAAGCGCTGCCCGCTGGGAGCATAGATGCGGTGCTGATCAACGGGGCCCTCCGGACCGAGGAAAACATGGAGATGGTTAGGCTCCTCCGGGAGAAGGCCAAGCTCATCGTCGCCTACGGTGCGTGTGCCCACCTAGGGGGGATCATCGGACTGGGGAATCTCCACTCTGCACAATCGTTGGTTGACACCGCTTTGGGAGAGGATTGGCAAGCTTCCGCGCCCGTTCCCGGTGCAAACGGCGACGCACCTCCGGCTCTGACCGCCGGTGTGGTGCCGCTTTCTGACGCGATAACGGTCGACTATGTGGTTCCCGGATGCCCTCCGCCCGCGCAGCTGATTGGCCAATTCTTCCGAGGTCTGTTGGAAGGATACATGCCTGACGTCGGCCATGTGTTCGCTGAGGAAAAGGCGTTGTGTGACCAGTGTCCGCGGGAGAAAGAGGACCGACCGATAGAGCGTTTCGTGCGTCCACACGAGATAGAGCCCGATCCGGACAAGTGCCTACTGGATCAAGGTGTTGTGTGTATGGGTCCGGTGACGCGGGGAGGCTGCGAGGCCGCTTGCCCCAAACTGGGCATGCCGTGCACAGGATGTGTCGGCCCCACCCGCAAGGCGGGTGATCTGGCCGGTGGGATGATCTCCGCGCTAGCTTCGTTGGTCCGCGCGGGAGAGGAAGGGGAAGACGTTTTTGCCCAGGAGGATGAGATCCTGGACGGGCTCGTGGACACGGTGGGCACGCTGTACAAGTACGCCCTCGCCGGCACCTGGAAACGAGGCTCCGGTGGAGGAGGAAAGTGATGCGCCAGCAGAAGATTACGATCGATCCAATCACGCGCCTGGAGGGGCATGGTAAGATCCTTCTTTATCTAGACGAAGACGGAGGCGTGCAGGATGCGTTCCTGCAGATTCCGGAATTGCGGGGCTTCGAGCGCTTCTGTGTAGGCCGCCGCGGGGAGGAAATGCCCCAAATCACCGAGCGGATATGCGGTGTGTGCCCTGAGGCCCATCACCTGGCCTCGGCCAAGGCATTGGACGATGCCTATGGTGCCGAGATCCCGGAGGCGGCGCGAGTCCAACGGGAACTTTTCTACAATACATATATTTTCTCCGATCACCTCCTGCACCTCATCTTCTTGGGCGGGCCGGACCTCTTGTTGGACGAGGATACCCCGAAAGAGCAGCGGAACGTGCTTGGAGTGCTCCAAGCCTATCCCGAGCTGGGGAAGCGTGTCGTACAGGTCCGGGCGGGAGCGCAGAAGGTGCTTGAACTGATCGGTGGGAGAGCCATTCACCCAGTGTTCGCCCTTCCCGGAGGCGTGTCCCAGCCGGTGGACGAGGAAAAACGCAAGGAGCTAGCTGCATACGTGGAAGCGATGACTGAGCTGGCCAGGGATATGGTGTCCTTCTTCCATGAGCAGGTGCTTCCCGACCCTGGCTTACAGGCGCTTCTTCAATCTCCGGAAGCGCGGCTTCCGGTGCATTCTATGGGCCTGGTGGATGATGAGCTCGCCCCGAACTTCTACCACGGCCAGCTGCGGATCGTGTCCTGTGAGGGAGAGGAGATATTCCTGGGCGATGCACGGGAAGGGCTTGACCTGATAGAGGAACACAGTGAGCCATGGACGTACGTGAAATTCCCCTACTTAAAGAGCTTTGGCTGGAGCGGCCTTGAGGGGGGTCCGGGCTCGGGGCTCTATCAGGTCGGCCCGTTGGCTAGGTTGAACGTCGCTGAGCGCATGGCGACCCCTGCTGCGCAAGAGGAATTCGAGCGGTACCTCGACTACTTCGGCCAGCGACCGGTCCAAGCCACATTCGCCTACCACTGGGCGCGGTTGGTGGAGATGGTCCAGGCGGCGGAGGCGGCGCATATGCTTGTCTCCCACGAGGCGCTCACGGGCCGCACTGTGCGCGGGGAGCTGTCCGCTCCCGGTAAAGGCATCGGGGTGATCGAGGCCGCGCGGGGCACGTTGTTCCACGAATACCGATTGGACGACCACGGACTGCTGGAGCAGGTGAACCTGGTGGTGGCCACGACGCACAATGCCGGCCCGATCGGGATGTCGGTTAAGGCCATGGCGCAGGCTGCCGCACGGCAAGGAGACCTGGATGAGCGACTGCTGAACAGAGTGGAGATGGCATTCCGGGCTTATGATCCGTGTTTGGCTTGCGCCACGCACTTTCTCCCCGGAGAGCTGCCGCTGACTGTGGAGGTGTACGCATCCGATGGAACGTTCCTTCGGCGCGTCGGTCGCTGACACAGCGGTGGTGGGGCAGGGGAACCCTTACTGCACGGACGATGGTGTTGGTGTGGCCGTGGCCCGGCGCCTGCCTTCCGATGTGGGGGAGAACTGCGCCGTGTGGGAGGCCGCGCAGTCCGGCGTATATCTGGCGGAGAAACTGCTCGGATTCTCTCGGGTGTTGATCATCGACGGGACGCCGTCGCTGCCACCGGGGGAAATTTGCGTGCGGCCCTTGAGGGAGTGGGAAGCGGTCGGCGGCGATCGTCGTGGGGCGCACGGGATGAGCTTGTCGCAGGCGCTGGAGATGTTGGAGCGACTAACGTCGCAATCAAGCTCCGATACAACGGCGCAGTCAAACTGCGACGCTACACCTCCTGCACACCCTAAGGAGCGTAGCGTCGGAGCTTGTCTCCGACGTTCGGGGGGAGCTTGTCTCCGACGTTCGGGCGAAGCCCGCTCCCGACGGGCCGGCCTAGAGAACGACCAGGTGCGGATCCCTGAGGTGTGGGCTTTGGCCGTCGGTATCCCTCCCGATCCCCCATTCGGGGAGGGGTTGTCGCCCCGGGTTGCGGCTGCCGTGGAGGCTGCCGTGGAGGAGGTTAGGGGATGGCTGAACAGTTGAGGTTGGCGAAGGCTGTCCTGTCGGTGCAATTCGCCCGACGGGTGGAGGAGTTGTCGGGCCAGTCTCCGTACCGCTGTTATCAATGCGGGAAGTGTGGTGCGGGGTGTCCGTTTGCCGATTCCATGGATTTGTTGCCCAATCAGGTGCTGCGCCTTGTGCAATTGGGAGATGAGAAGGTACTGGAAGCCGGTGCGCCTTGGAGCTGTGCCTCGTGCCTGGCCTGTGAGGTGCGGTGCCCCCGGGGGGTGGACATCGCCAAGGTCATGGAGGCAGTGCGACTCCTCGCTTTGCGCAAGGGACGGAGCCCGGTGGCGCTCGGCAAGGTGCCCGGGGAAAGGTTGCCCCAGATCGCGGTCGTAGGGATATCAAGGAAGATGACGCCATGAACAGTATTCTGTACTACCCAGGGTGTGGAGTCGCCGATCAGGCGCGCAGCATGGAGACTGCTGCCCGTGGTGCGCTCGGCGCCCTCGGGTGGGAGATGGAAGAAATGGAACGCTGGAACTGCTGCGGAACGGTGTACTCTCTGGCCACGGATGACTTAATGCGGCATGTAGGGCCGGCACGGATCCTGGCCCGCGTGCAGGATGCGGGGCACGAGCACCTCCTCACGCTGTGCTCCATGTGCTACAGCACGCTGAAGCGATCGGAGCGATTCCTCACCGAGGAGCGCGACCGATTGGACAGAGTCAACGCGTTTCTCGACGACGAGCCTGACTACACCGGTGGGGTACGGGTCGTGCACCTTCTGGAGCTTGTAAGGGACGAGATTGGATATGAGGCGGTGGAAGAGGCGGTGCAGCGCCCGCTCTCGGGGCTCAAGGTGTCCCCTTACTACGGGTGTACCCTGACGCGGCCTCGCGCCGTGGGCGTCGATGATCCTGAACGCCCGCGGGTGCTTGAGGATCTGCTCTTGGCGCTGGGGGCGGAGCCGGTTTCCTCTCCCCAAGGGGTGGAGTGTTGCGGGGCCTACCTGACGGCGAGTGCCCCCGAGGTCGCCCGGCGCCGGGCGGGGGCGATCGCCAGAGCTGCCGCTCGGGGAGGAGCTGATCTTATGGTAACCAGCTGCCCGCTTTGTCAGTACAACCTGGACACAAGGCAGGGAGAGGCACCTGGAGCAAGCGCCCACGCCGTGCCCAGCTTGTACTTCACGCAGCTTCTGGCACTGGCTTTGGGAGCGGACCCAGCTGTGGACGAACAAGTCATAGATCCCCGGCCGGTCCTGGCGGCGCGGGGCCTGGCCGTGGAGGTGAAAGCATGAGCGCTGAGCAGGATATGATTCGCATCTACATCATGGGCAAAGCATATGAGGTCCCCGGTGGCCTCACCATCATGAAGGCCATGGAATACGCCGGCTACCGTCTTGTACGGGGCGTCGGATGCCGTGGAGGCTTCTGCGGGGCGTGTGCGACGGTGTTCCGCAGGGCCGGTGACTACAAGCTGTACGCGGACCTTGCGTGCCAGGCCACGGCCGAGGACGAGATGTATATCGCTCAGATCCCGTCCGTGCCCGCTGAGAGGGCCTCGTGGGTACTGACGGAGCTTGCCCCCGAGGACAACCCTATCTTGGCGCTGTACCCGGAGGTGGCTCGTTGTGTGGCCTGTAATACCTGTACCCGTGCTTGCCCGCAGGAACTTGAGGTGATGGACTACATCCAGGCTGCGCTGCGCGGCGATATCCCGCAGGTGGCGGAACTATCGTTTGACTGTGTGCAGTGTGGATTGTGCGCGATGCGCTGCCCGGCGGAGATCGTGCACTACCACGTGGGGCAGCTTGCGCGCCGTATCTACGGGGCGTACCGCGCCCCCGAGGCCGGGCACTTGGCGGCCAGAGTGCAAGAGACAGCAAGAGGTGACTTCGACCAGGAACTGGACAAGCTTGAACAGATGTCCAAGGACGAACTGGTGGAGCTCTACCGCAAGCGAGACGTAGAAAGCTAGGAGGCGAAGGTGGCAGACGCGTATCCCAGAAGCATGCGTGAGTCCATCGGCCGTGTGGAGGCTACCCGGCCGGAGCGAATGGAAGTGGAGCCCCAGCGCCTGTCCTTGGAAGAGCGACGGGAGGTGTTGGACAGCTTCCACCCAGATTACAAAGAGGGAGGGAAACGGAAGCTCCTGGTAGGCCCCTCCCGAGGGGAATTCGTTCCGCATGAGATGGCCGATCTCCTGGAGGCGTACCCGCTGATCGATCCCGATCAAGTGGACCTGGGGCAGGTTGACCACGAGGTGGATGTACTGATTATCGGCGGCGGAGGCGCGGGAACGGTGGCCGCGCTGAGCGCACACGAGGCGGGCATCCCCGCAGACCGGATACTGATCACCACCAAGCTCCGACATGGTGACTCAAACTCCATGATGGCTCAGGGGGGGATCCAGGCTGCAGATAAGGAGCATGACAGCCCGCCCATCCATTACCTAGACGTTCTGGGAGGAGGGCATTTCGGGAACGACCCCCAGCTCGTCCGCGCGCTGGTAAACGATGCCCCGGAAGTCATCCGCTGGCACGAGAAGCTGGGCGTGATGTACGATAAGGATACCGACGGCCGGATGCTCACCATCCACGGGGGAGGGACCTCACGCAAGCGCATGCACTCGGCCAAGGACTACACGGGCCTGGAGATCATGCGGGTGGTGCGGGACGAGGCGTTGAGCCGCGGCATTCGCTGCCTGGAGTTCTGTCCCACGGTCGAGCTTATCCGCGACGACCAGGGGCAAGTGTGTGGGGCTGTCTTGTGGAACTTGGAGACCGAGGAGTACACGGTCGTTCGAGCCAAGGCCACGGTGTTGGCCACCGGCGGATGGGGGAGGCTGCATATCCAGGGGTTCCCCACTTCCAACCATTACGGGGCCACGGCGGATGGGCTGGTCTTGGCCTATCGTGCCGGAGCTGGGCTGCGCGATCTGGACTCCGTTCAGTACCATCCTACGGGAGCTGCCTTTCCCGAACAGATCGTGGGGCTACTGATCACGGAGAAGGTCAGGGGAATGGGAGCGCAGCCGCTGAATGTGGACGGTGCGTTGTTCGTTCATCCGTTGGAGCCGCGTGATGTGGAGTCGGGGGCGTTCATCCGCGAGTGTAGCTCGCCCGAACAAGGGGGACGGGGAAACGGCGTTGTTACCCCCACAGGTATGGTGGGGATCTGGCTGGACACCCCGATGGTGGATATCATTCATGGGCCAGGGACGTTCAAGCGTGAGCTGTCCGCGATATGGCGGATGTACGCTCGCTTCGACATCGACCCAGCCACTGACCCAGTGCTTACCTACCCTACGCTGCACTACCAAAACGGTGGAGTGGTCATAGACGCAACCGGCGCTACAGCGGTGCCGGGGCTGTTCGCCGGCGGGGAGGTATCCGGCGGGATTCACGGCAAGAACCGGCTGATGGGGAACTCCCTGCTAGATTTCAACGTGTTCGGCCGACGCGCGGGGATCGCCGCTGCCGAGTGGGCCCGCCAGGCCAAGCCGGGCAGGCCGACCTTGGAACACGCGGCGAACTACGCCCAAGAGTTGCAAGGGGCGGGGGTCGACAGGGAGCGCAAGGCGCCGTCCGTGCTGCCCGAGTATCGTGGGGAGCGCACGTTGGCCCGAATGGTGGACTTGATATGAAAAGCCAACAGACCAAGGACACGAAGCGGTGGAAGGTGCCCAAGGGGTACATCTGTGTCCAGGATGACCTGTGCAAGGGCTGCGGATTTTGCATCGATTTCTGTCCCCGCGATGTGCTCGCCTCAGCGCAGCACTTCAACGTGAAAGGGTATCACCCGCCGGAACTGGTGGACCCGGAGGATTGCATCATGTGTCGGTTCTGTGAGCTGGTATGTCCAGATTTTGCCATTTGGACGGAGCAGCCAGAAGGAGAGGACGAACACGAGGAGGAGGACGATTAGGATGCCGGCAAAAGCAGTGCTTTCCGGCGTGCATTTTATGAACGGTGATGAAGCCATCGCCGAGGGAGCGTTGGCTGCCGGGTGCAGGTTCTTCGCCGCCTATCCCATCACCCCGCAGTCGGAGATCGCCGAGCGGTTGGCCGCTAGGCTTCCGCGCATCGGGGGAACGTTCGTGCAGATGGAAGATGAACTGGCGGCCATGGCCGCGGTCGTAGGTGCCTCCTGGGGGGGAGAAAAGGCGATGACGGCCACGTCCGGCCCCGGTTTCTCGCTCATGATGGAGAACCTGGGATTGGCCGTAATGACCGAAACCCCCTGTGTGTTGGCCAACGTGCAGCGAGCGGGTCCATCCACCGGGCTGCCCACGGCGGTGGGGCAAGGGGACATGATGCAGGCGCGCTGGGGATCGCACGGACATTACGAGCTGATCGCACTGTGCCCCTATTCCCCTCAAGAAGCGTTCGACCTGACGGTACGAGCGTTTGCGCTGGCGGAACGATTCCGAACACCGGTCCTCATCATGACCGACGAGGTGGTGGGGCACATGTATGAGAAGGTGGAGATCCCCGAGGAGGTCAGCGAAGCTTCGCGGAGACGCCCTCAGGGACCCCCGGACGAGTTCCTCCCCTTCAAGCCGGATGAAGATCTTGTCCCCCCCATGGCGTGCACCGGTGATGGCTATCGGATCCACGTCACCGGCTTGACCCACGATGAGCGGGGCTATCCGGACATGTCCGCTGACGCGCAGGACAGGCTGGTACGGCGGCTGTGCGACAAGGTCAGACTGTACCCAGATGAATACACCTTATGGGAGGAGCACTCCCTGGAGGACGCGGAGGTGGCGATCATCTCCTACGGGATCTCCGCCCGCGTGGCGCTGCGAGCCGTGGAGCTGGCTCGTCGCAAGGGGCACAAGGTTGGACTGCTCAGACTTGTCACCGCTTGGCCGTTCCCCGACGAATTGGTGCGGAGGGTCGCGGACAACGTCAAAGGGTTGGTCACGGTGGAACTGAACCTGGGGCAGATATCGCGGGAGGTGGAGCGTGCTGTTAGAGGGAAAGTTCCTCAGGTGGGGGTCTACCATCCTGGAGGACGCATTCACCGGCCGGAGGAAGTGCTGGCCGGTATCGAGGAGGTGATTTGATGCCGGTGAAGGAACAAAGACAGGCTCCACCTCCGGAGATCACCCAGGGGCGGCATCCGATGGAGAAGTACCTGCGCATGGACCGCATTCCCCACATCTGGTGCGCGGGTTGTGGCTTGGGCACGACGTTGGCCAGCTTCCTGTATGCGGTGGACGATATGGGACTGGATCCGGATTCGCTTGCCGTGATCTCCGGTATCGGGTGTACAGGCCGGGTGGCCGGCTATGTGCGCATGGACTCGTACCATACGACCCACGGCCGACCGATCGCTTTTGCCACGGGGCTCAAACTGGCCAAGCCTTATACCAAGGCGGTGGTGTTTTCCGGAGACGGGGACTTGTTTGCGATCGGGGGGAATCACTTCATCCATGCCGCACGGCGGAATCTTGATATGAACGTGATCTGTGTGAACAACCTCAACTACGGGATGACCGGCGGGCAAGTCGGACCTACCACCCCGTTGGGTGGACGCTGCACGACCTCGCCGTACGGTAACTTCGAACATCCGTTCAACCTGGTGTATGTGGCGGCATCCGCGGGGGCGGCCTACGTGGCTCGCTGGACCAGCCTCGACGTGCGGCGGCTGCAAAAGGCCATCCAGGAGATGCTTAGCCGCAAGGGATTCTCCTTTTTGGAGGTCATCGCCCCCTGCCCCACCAACTACGGCCGGCGTAACAAGCTGGGCTCGGGGCTGGATGAACTCCGCCACTACGCTGACCACGCCGTGATCAAACACGGAGCCGACCTATCGGAGACCGACATCATTCCTGGCCAGGATTTTCTGGTGGGGAAGTTCGTCGACTCGGAGAAACCCACGTTCTGGGAGATGTACCAGGACAAAGTGGCCGAGCTGGAGAAAAGGAGTAGCCGGTGATGGAACATCTGACCGCCGCGCTGGCTGAGGCGTTGGGAAGAGCGGCCACCGTGCTTCCGGCCGATGTAGTCCGAGCCCTGGAGACTGTCCGCGACCGGGAGCGCGGCCCAGCCCGGGTGCAGGTGGAGGCGATCCTGGAGAACGTCGCCGTGGCGCGGGACGGCGCGATCCCCATATGTCAGGACACGGGGACCGTGACCTACTTCGTGCGGTTCGGGGAGAGGTTTCCTCTGATGGCCGAACTGCGAGGGGGGCTGGAGGAAGCCGCCCGCAGGGCCACCGAGGAGGTGCCGCTTCGTCCGAACACGGTCCATCCGCTTACTGGGGCCAACCCTGGTGATAACACAGGTGTGCACATTCCTGCGGTCACCTGGGAACCCATGGAAGGGGATGAGGCGGAAGTGCATGTGCTGCCCAAGGGCGGGGGGTCGGAGAACTGCTCGGCACTTATGATGCTTACGCCGGCTTCCGGGCTCAATGGGGTGCTGGAGGCAGTGGCTGATCACGTGGTATCCCGCGAGGGCAAACCCTGTCCGCCGACTGTGATTGGTGTGGGGATCGGGGGCGGCGCGGATGTGGCACTCAAGCTGGGAAAGAAGGCCCTGTTGCGCCCGGTAGGTTCGCGCCATCCGGAGCCCGAAGTGGCTCAGTTTGAGGACAAACTGGAGCGGCTCATCAACGCCTCCGGGGTGGGCCCGATGGGACTGGGTGGACAGAGCACGGTGCTGGCATCGCACGTGGAGTACGCGCATCGCCACCCGGCATCGTACCCGGTTGGCGTGGTCGTCCAGTGCTGGGCTGATCGCCGTGCCGCCGTGCGCATCGGCCCCGACGGAAGCATCACAATCGTGGAATGAGCCCGTCGGTTTTCCACCGGGCCAACACCACAACCGATGGTAGCGCCGCTGCTTGTCTGCGCGGTAGTCGTAGCGTTGCACCTTGTGTGCGATGTGTCCGAGCAACGTCGGGGGCAAGCCCCGACGCTACCGGGGGCAAGCCCCGACGCTACCAAGGGAGGGAAGTAGCGTCGCACCTTGTGTGCGACGTTAACGGCGGGAGGTGAATGATGGAGAAAGTACTTTCCACACCGATCAGCGAGGATGATGTACGAGCGCTTCGCGTCGGCGATGTGTTCTATGTCTCGGGCCGGATGTTCACCGCCCGGGATGCCGCGCACAAGGCGATGCTGGACAAGGGTGCGCCGTTCTCGGTGGAGGGTCTGCCTGTTTTTCACTGCGGGCCGGTCGTGCGCAAGTCGGGCGACGGATGGGATCTTCTGGCCGGCGGTCCCACAACCTCGGCACGTATGGAGAGCTTGGAAGGCGATTTTCTGCGCAAGTTTCGCTCGCGGGTGATCGTGGGCAAGGGGGGCATGGGCGACAAGACGCTGGCCGCGCTGTCCGAAGTGGGTGCTGTGTATACGCATTTCACCGGCGGTGCCGGAGCCCTGGCTGCGCAAGCGGTGCGTGAAGTGGAGACAGTGTATTGGTTGGAGGAGCTGGGGGTTCCGGAGGCGCTGTGGGTACTCCGGGTGGAGCACTTCGGTCCTCTGGTAGTGACCATGGACTCCCATGGCAGGAGCCTGCACGCTGAACTTGCGGCCCAGGTCGCGGAGAACATGAAGCGGGCCAAGGCGGAGATCCTAAGCGACTGAGCGAGGGAGGGTCGGTATGGACGAGCAGCGTAAGCCGAGCGTAGAGGAGCTGTTGAACAAGGCCAAGGAGCCTGCCCGAAAGGCCCCGGCGTGGCATGCACACTATCGGGGCAAAGTGTCGGTGACGCTCAAGTGTGCAATTACGGATTATCAGGATTTCGGCATCTGGTATACTCCGGGAGTGGCCCAGCCGTGCCGTGAGATACATCAGAACCCCGAAAAAGTATTTGAATACACCAACAAAGGAAACTTCGTGGCTGTGGTGTCCGACGGGACGCGTGTGTTGGGCCTCGGGGATATCGGGCCCCAGGCGGCGCTACCGGTCATGGAGGGGAAGGCCCTCCTGTTTAAGTACCTGGGGGGCGTGGATGCCTTCCCCGTGACCGTCGATACGAAGGATCCCGACGAGCTTATTCGCACCGTCAAGCTCATCGGACCGGCGTTCGGCGGGGTGAACCTCGAGGACATCGCCAGCCCCAAGTGCTTCCGTGTGCTCGATCAGCTGCGGGAGGAGATGGACATCCCTGTGTGGCACGATGACCAGCAGGGAACCGCTTCCATCACCCTGGCCGGCGTGCTCAACGCGCTCAAGGTGGTGGGGAAGGACCCCACGAAGGCCACCTACTCGGTGATCGGCGCCGGGGCAGCGAACATCGCCTTTGTGCGCGTGCTTCTGGCATACGGAGTTCCCGCAGGGAACGTGATCATGGTCGATTCCAAGGGAATCCTTGAGCCTGGGCGCGAGGACCTGGAGCGGGGCAAAGAGGACAACCCCTACAAGTGGGACTACGCACAGCGGACCAATGCCGAGCGCCGCAGCGGAGGGATGGCCGAGTCCCTGGAGGGCATCGACGTGTGCGTGGCGGCGTCCAAGCCGGGCCCCGACGTGATAAAACCCAGGTGGATCGAGGGGATGGCCAACGACGCGATTGTGTTCGCCTGCGCCAATCCGGTGCCGGAGATCTGGCCCTGGGAAGCGGAGGCGGCGGGGGCGAAGGTCATCGGAACCGGGAGATCGGACTTCCCCAACCAAATTAACAACTCCCTTGGGTTCCCCGGCATATTCCGCGGGACCCTGGATGTGTTCGCCCGGACCATCACCGACGAGATGGCCATCGCTGCGGCGGAGGCCATCGCCCGGACCGCCGAGGAAAAGGGTCTTTCGGAAACATACATTGTGCCCACGATGATGGAGTGGGAAGTGTTCATCAACGAGGCGGTGGATGTGGCCCTGAAGGCGATGGAGCAGGGAGTGGCCCGGCGAGAGCTTACCAAAAACCAGCTTGAGGAACGGGCTTCGCAGGTGATCAAGCACGCTCGGCAAGAGACCGAGATCTTGATGAAACAAGGGCATATCGCCCGCCCCCCGAACGTGTAGCCGGGCCCCCGGGAGTTGCTAGCGGCACAGCCTGGCTGTGCCGCTACTTCTCAGGGGGGTGCCGCCGTTTCCGTCCGGCCAACGCATCTTCCACATATCTCTCCAGTTGGAGGGTTGTCCGGCGGAGCGCGAGCCGTACGGCCACATAGACGATGACCCCCAACAGGAGCAGGGCCAGCAACCATCCCAGGCCCATAAGAAAGCCGTGGCCGATCCCGGAGTTCCACATAGCTTCCCAGCTTCCCATGGCACCACAGTA
>PXEP01000182.1 GCA_003566155.1 Candidatus Acetothermia bacterium
ACACAAGGGGGTGTACCGCTGCCATGCGTATGAGCAGGAAGTTTGGCGCATTGTGCGTAGCGATACTGGCCGCCTGGATGCTGGGACCGGCCCTGGCTGCCGAAGAGCAGCCCGCGTGCACGGTCACAGTGCGAGCTGACCAGTCAATCCAACAGGCGATAGACGAGGCCGCCGCCGGGGATGTGCTGTGCCTGGCGGACGGCGAGTGGAACGAAAACCTGATCATTGAAAAGAGCATCACCATCCTCGGACCGGGGGACGAACGGAGCGTGATCCGCGGTCAGGACGATGGCCGCCCGGTGATCGAGATCAGGGCTCCGGATCGCGATACGGAGGTCGTGGTGGTCCTGCGGGGCCTGGCCGTGTTCGGCGGCAAGTGTGACCAAGGCGACGGGATCGTGGTCGGGAACTCCGTGCAAGCTGAAATCACCTGCAGCACGATCTCCTGGAACGCCACTGGAATTTCCGTGCGGGGAACGGCCGATGCCACCATTCAGCGCAACCGGATCTTGGACAATAGAAGCTACGGCGTTGCGCTCTACGAGGAGCCCTGCGCTGAGACCCAAGCGATGTTCATCGGCCGTGTCGCAGGCTATTGCAACACGATCCGCCGCCCGGGTGAGCCGCAGGCCAACGAGAAGGGCGCTGTGTGCCCAGATGTCTTGGGTTTTCTGTCCACCGAGAAAGGCGGGGAGTACATCCGTCGCGGGCTGCAGCTATCGAGCACCGACGGGGGGCGCGTCATCGAGCCTGGCGAGGGGCTGTACGCCTATGAGCTGGGCACCAAGGTAACCGTCCGGGCGGAAGCCGACGAAAGCTATCGGTTCATCGGCTGGAGCGGTGACACGGGAGCGCTTGCCGACCCCAAGGCGGCGTCCACAACGGTCACCATGGATGACCACTACTCCCTCGAGGCTCGGTTCGAGCCCCGCACTTACACCATCAAAGCCACTGCGGACGAGGGCGGCACTATCAAGCCATCCGGACTGGTGCAGGTGAAACACGGTGCCGACCAGACGTTTACCATCACCCCCGATGAAGGGCGCCTGATCAAGGATGTCCTGGTGGACGGACGGTCCGTCGGGGCCAAAGAAACGTACACGTTTACCGATGTCCGCCGCGACCACGCCATCCACGCCGAATTCTGCCGGGTGCAGCGCCATCTCGAGGTTTCCAGCACGGACGGCGGGAAGGTTACTGACCCCGGCGAGGGGAAGTTCACGTACGGCCATAGCAGTACGGTTCAGCTGCGGGCCGAGGCCGACCGAGGCTACAAGTTCGTCGGCTGGAGCGGCGATACCCACGCCATCGCTGACCCGAAGGCCGCCCGCACCACGATCACCATGGGAGCTGACCACAAGATCGTGGCCGAATTCGAGCCCCTAAGGCACACGCTGGATGTGTCCAGCACCGCTGGCGGAGAGGTATTCGTCCCGCGGGAGGGTTCGCACACGTTCGACCATGGCGAGAAGGTGGAGCTGTTCGCCGAAGCCGACTGCGGCTATCGGTTCGTGCGTTGGGAAGGGGATATCTCCACGATCGCCGATCCGAACGCCGCCCATACAACGATCACCATGCACGGAGACTATGCGATCGTAGCTGTGTTCGAACAGATCACCTACACGATCACCGCCACCGCCGGCGAGGGCGGCTCCATCTACCCCGAGGGGAAGATCGAAGTCGGGTTCCGCGCGAACCAGACCTTCACCATCACGCCCGATACGTGCTATCGGATTGCCGACGTTTTGGTGAACGGCGAGTCGGTAGGCGCGGTGGAGGAGTACACGTTCCGGGATGTCTACGGAGAACATACCATCCATGCCGAGTTCCAGCCCGGGGATGTGGTCCAGCCTGGAGAGTCGATCCAGAAGGCCATCGACCGCGCTTCCCCGGGCGATGTGATCTGCCTCGCCCCGGGGGAGTGGACCGAGAACATCCACATCAACAAGAGCGTTACCCTGCATGGTGCGGGAGCCGAGCGCACCATCATCCGATCGGCGAAAGACGATATCCCTGTGGTGCGCATAGACTCGGACGGAGCGGAGCACGCCCCCCATATAACCCTAGGCGGCATCCAAGTGACCGGAGCCCGCGGGTATGAGGGCTACGGGATCATGGTTGCCGGGCGTGCCCAGGCTACGATCAGGCACTGCATCATCACCGACAACAAGACCGGGATCATGCTGTGGATGCGCGCGCGGGCCACGATCGAGGACAACGTGGTTTCCGACAACCAGCGCCACGGGATCGTCCTTTCCTTCTACGCTGAGGGCACGATCAACCGTAACCATATCTTGCGGAACCGAAGGTACGGCGTGGCACTGTACACCCGCCCCAGCTACGACATCGATGGAATAACCTTCTCCGGCTACGTTGCAGGCGGGCGAAACACCATCCCCGGTCCCGACGAGCCCGATGCCAACAAGGACGGGGCAATCCCACCTTGCTACCTAGGGTTCCTCATGACCGAGGAAGGCGGGGAAATGGACAACCGCCGACGATGAAGTCGTAAGACGCGCTAATACAGCGTTCAGAAGGTGAAGCGGCGCGGCTCCGGCCGCGCCGCTTTGGTGTATGCGCTGAGGTTACCCTTGCCGCGGCCAGGGCCGGAGCATGCGCCCCGCCAACCTTGTTCCGCGCCCGTTACCGTGATGAGGAGTCGGCGCAGCAGACCTTAAGGACTGAACGAGTTGAGCCTCTACCGTTGGACCGCTTCTACGACGCTGAACTCGGGGAGCGCCACATTTCGAGAGTTGTTTGGTGGGACAACGATTGTTGCGTGGCTACAGCTGCGCCCGATCCCTGAATTGTAGCGTTTCATTCTACATGCGACGTTCAAACGCTGTGTTGTAGCGTCGCATCTTGTATGCGACGTTGGAG
>PXEP01000016.1 GCA_003566155.1 Candidatus Acetothermia bacterium
CCACGAAGCCGGGGAAGGAGAATGCCTCCTCCTCGGTCAGCCCGCCGTGTCGTGCTTGGGCGCGGAGGGCGTTTCCGTAGTCGAACACGATCGCCCCGCCGTCGGCGAACGCGGACATGGCACGGACGTGCTTGGCCATCGACTGATACGAACGCTCCACGTACTTGTCCGGATCGCGCTCGCGCAGGGACAGTGCTTCATCGTAGGTCATCCCGCCGGGGACGTACCCCTGCAGTTCGTCGTGGGCTGCCGTCTGATCGGTGACCACATCGGGAATGACTCCCCGACGGACAAGCTCCGGATGCACATCGGCGGCGTTCCCGAGCAGCCCGATCGAGAGAGGGTCGCCCTGGGAGCGGTGTTGCTGAGCCATTTCCAGCGCTTTGTCCAGCGAGTCGGTCCACGTGTCCAGGTGCCCAAGCGACATCCGGCGCTCGAGCTTCTCAGGGTTGACTTCCACGACGATGGCCACGCCGTCGTTGAGCGTCACCGCAAGAGGTTGTGCCCCGCCCATCTCCCCCAGGCCCGCGGTCAGGACCAGTTTCCCTTGGAGGCTGCCATCGAAATGCTTGCGTGCCACCTCGGCCAACGTCTCGTACGTCCCCTGGAGAATCCCTTGGGTGCCGATATAGATCCACGATCCGGCCGTCATCTGCCCGTACATGGTCAGGCCCTGGCGCTCCAGCTCGCGGAACACTTTCCAGTTGGCCCATTCCGGCACCAGCATCGCGTTGGAGATCAGAACGCGCGGTGCATCCTCGTGTGTACGGAAGCGGGCCACAGCCCGGCCGGATTGCACGACCAGTGTTTCGTCGTCCGCAAGGCGGCGCAGCTCGCGGACGATGATCTCGAAGTCGTCCCAGGTGCGGGCTGCCTTTCCCGTCCCGCCGTACACGATTAGTTTGGCGGGGTCCCCCGCCACCTCGGGGTCAAGGTTGTTCATCAGCATCCGCAAAGCCGCCTCTTGGAGCCAACCGCGGCACGACATCTCCGTCCCCCGTGCTGCCCGTACAGTCTCGGTCCGTTTTGCCTCGCTCATGTCGCTTCGCACCTCGGGGTCATCTTACGGCTGCCTGCCGGCCCCGCAAGCGGGCTCCTTGGCATTGGTGGGCGGGGGACATACAATGCGAAGCTTGCGCAATATGACGCGCTACATAGGGAGGAACGGACATGAAAAAGTCGTTTGTTGTTGGGTTGGCAGCGGTGCTTTGTCTCTTGGTGGTGCCTGGGGTGTGGGCCGACGAGCCCGCGGAGGCGCCGGGGCTGAAGATCGGGGTCGGAGGGACGTTCTTTGGGAATCTCATGGGAGGCACGCCGGGGCTCGACGTGTACGGACAGCTCCCGCTGGGTGACACCCTTTCCGTCAGAGGAAACCTTACCACGTTGGCAGCTGTGCAAGGGATTTTCTTGTTTCTTCTCGAGGGGACAGGCATCGTGCAGCTCGGCGGCGACGGGTTCACGCCCTACTTCGGCGGCGGCGGTGGATTGTTCATGGTCGTCGGCCAGGGGATGGGTCAAGCGTTGCCCTCGTTTAACCTCCTTGGCGGGGCCGAGATGGCGCTTGGAGATCAATTCGGCGTGTACGGCCAGCTCAAGGTGATGGGCTTTTATGTTGCGCCCGCGTTCGAGTTCGTCTATGGCCCCTCTGTGGGGCTCTTTATCCGCTTGTGACACGATGTGCTAACAGGGCCGGACTGACGGCGCAGAAGGGGGGGGCGGCTTAGGACCGCCCCTCTTTCTGCCGGTGAACGCTCGCTTGTCCAAGGTTCTCCGAGCTCCGATGAGCTAGCATGGGATGTGCGGTCACTGGGGGCATTGGCGGAAGAACTGGGCACGTGCCTGCCCGAGGGTGCGGACCCGAACCTTGAGGTCCGAGGGCTGGCCTGGGATTCTCGCTGCGTGCGCCCCGGGGAAGTGTTCTTCGCCCTACGGGGACGGCAAACGGACGGGCATACGTTCATCGCTGAGGCGGTGCGCGGCGGGGCGATGGCCGTGGTCTGTGAGCGTCCCCCGCCGGAGCTCGGGATCCCCGTGTTGTGTGTTCCCGATGGCCGCGCTGCCCTGGCGCGGGCGGCAGCGCTCTTCTACGGGCATCCCTCGCGAAATCTTCGGGCCGTCGGGGTAACGGGGACGGACGGGAAGACCACTGTGGTTCATCTTTTAGGACAGCTCCTGCCGGCATGCGAGGCGTTGACCACAGTGGACATGGCGGACATGGGCACGACCTGCGTTACCACGCCCGAAGCCCCTGATCTCCAACGCTTTGCCGCCGAGGCGGTGGAGCGGGGGGCATCGGCGTTCGCCTTCGAGGCTTCCTCCATCGGACTTGACCAGCGCCGGGTGGACGGGATGGAGCTTGCGGCAGCCGTATTCACCGGGCTGGGGCGTGACCACCTCGATTATCATGGGAGCCTGGAGAAGTACTTCGCGGCAAAACTGAAGCTATTTGGCATGTTGGGTACTGGCGGCAAAGCGGTGGTGGGAGCAGGCGATCCTCACCGCACGGCCGTAGGTGATGTCTGCGAGTGTGAGCCGATTACGTTCGGCATCGGCTCGGGCCATGTGCGCGCGGAGAACGTGGCACGGAGACGGTGGGGGGTAGTGTTTTCTCTGGTCACTCCAATGGGGCGGCGCGAGGTGTCCCTCCCCGTGCCCGGTGAGCACAACCTGCGCAATGCCCTCGCCGCAACGGCCTGCGCGTGGGCCTTAGGAGTGCCGCTTGAGGACATTGCTGTGAAGCTGGGCAGCGTGAGCCTCCCTCCGGGAAGGTGGACGCGGATCCATCATCCGCGGGGGGCCGAAGCTGTGGTCGACTATGCCCATACTCCTGCAGCTTTGGGTATGATGCTAAGCGCGTTGCGTCCGC
>PXEP01000143.1 GCA_003566155.1 Candidatus Acetothermia bacterium
ATTGGAAGAAGACATCGGGCCCGGAGATCGCACAAGCGAGGCCATCGTCCCGCCCGATGTCACCGGTACGTGTTCTATCGTCGCCAAAGCCGAAGGGATCGTGAGTGGTCTTCCGCTTGCGGAGGCTGTTCTCCAGCGTGTAGTGCCTCAGGCAACATTCGTTCATCGCTTTCAAGACGGAGAGCCTGTGGAGCCCGGCGATCGATTGGCCGAGGTCCACGGCCCGATACGAGGCCTCCTCACCGCCGAGCGCACGGCGCTCAACTTTCTGGCAAAGCTTTCCGGCATAGCAACGCTTGCAGCTTGTTACGTCGACGCCGTGGCCAACTACCGCGCGGTGATTCTCGATACCCGCAAGACCACCCCCGGATGGCGGGCACTGGAGAAGTACGCCGTTCGCTGTGGGGGGGCGCGCAACCATCGGATGGGCCTCTATGACATGGTGCTGATCAAAGACAACCATATCGCCGCCGCCGGTGGACTGTCGGCTGCGGTGCGCCGAGCGCAAGAGGCCGACGCGGAGCTGCCGATCGAGGTTGAAGTAAGCAGTCTGGCGGCCCTGGAGGAAGCGCTCGGTCTTCGCCTGGACAGAGTGTTGCTAGACAACATGGATATCGCCACCCTGCGCAAAGCTGTGGGGATCGCCGGCGGACAGGTCTTCCTCGAAGCCTCCGGCGGGATCAGCCTGGCTCGGGCCGAGGAGATCGCCGCTTCGGGCGTGGACGCGATCTCCGTAGGCGCGCTCACGCACTCGGCCCCGGCGCTGGATGTCTCTTTGGAGCTGAACACCTGATGAACCATGTACTAGAGCGGTTGACGGACGCGCGCGCTGCGTTGGGAGAGGACCTTCTCATCCTGGCGCATCACTACCAACGCGACGAAGTGGTTGATCAAGCCGACTACGTGGGCGACTCGTTGGAACTTGCCCGCAAGGCGGCCGATTCCAAAGCCTCCCACATTGTGTTCTGCGGGGTCAACTTCATGGCCGAGACAGCAGCGGTGCTCGCCGGTCCCGGGCAGAGCGTGTACCTCCCCCGGCAGGACGCGGGCTGCTATCTCTCCGACCAAGCCGAGTCCACTTCTGTGCGAAGCGCGTGGGAGGCGCTGGGGCAAGCCATGGACGTGGAGCGAGAGATCTTGCCGGTTGCCTATGTGAACACTTCGGCCGAGGTGAAGGAGTTCGTGGGCCGCCACGGGGGCCTGTGTTGCACCTCCTCCAGCGCCGCCGACATCCTGCGCTTTGCGTTGGACGAGCGGCCGCGAGCATTGTTCCTTCCCGATCAGCACCTGGGGCAAAACACCGCCCGAGCGCTGGACATGGGAGAGGAAGAGATAGCCCTGTGGGACCCCCGGTACCCGGCGGCTGACCTGGAGCAATTCAAGAAAGCGCGGCTGATCCTGTGGCGCGGATCGTGCAACGTCCACGTTCGCTTCCTCCCCCAGGATGTACACAGGGTCCGGCGTGAACACCCGGACGTTCGAGTACTCGTGCACCCCGAGTGCCGGCCGGAAGTCGCCCGGCTGGCCGATGAGGTGGGGTCGACCTCGCTGCTGGTGCGCAGGGTGCAGGAAGCTCCGGAGGGCAGCACGTTGGCCATCGGGACCGAACAGAGACTGGTGAACCGTTTGTCCCAGACCCACCCGACAAAGAATGTGTTCTCCCTAAGCGATCCGGCACCGTTTTGCGCCACAATGTCCCTGACCAAACTCCCCGATTTGGAACGGACCGTGTCCGCTTTGGCACACGGAGAGGAAATCGCCCCTGTGTTCGTGCGACTGAAGACGGCCGGCTCCGCCCGCCGTGCCGTGCAGCGACTCCTAGATTTCACTGCATGAAGCTCATCGAGACCGATGTCCTCATCATCGGAAGCGGCATCGCCGGGATGGCCTGCGCCTTCCGGTTGGCCCGCGATCGGGAGCGTCAGGTGGTCATCGCCACCCGCGAGGGGGAACCCGCAGGCGGTTGTACCCGCCAAGCACAAGGGGGCATCGCTACCGTAGGACCCAACGATTCCCCGGAGCAGCTCGTTGAGGACATCGTGCAGGCTGGAGCAGGGCTTTCGCTTCCATCCGCGGCTCAGATCCTGGCCCGCGAGGGTCCGGACCTCATCCAGCAAGTCCTAATCGATGAGATCGGTGTTCCGTTCGATCGCCGGGGGGAGGGCGACTTTCACCTCACCCGCGAGGGCGGCCATTCTGCCCCCCGGGTACTGCACGTGGGGGACCACACCGGCGCCGCGATTTCTGACCGAACGGCGGAGCACCTCCGGGGCTTGGCCAACGTGGAGTTTCTCACAGGGGTGACCGCCGTGGATCTCATCACCTTCCCCCATCACGCGCGCGACCCATTGGCCGTGTACGGCCCCGTAACTTGCCACGGGGCCTACATCCTGGACCAAGGAACAGGTGAAGTGGACACCGTCATCGCCGGAGCGACCGTACTCGCCACCGGTGGGCTAGGACAGATATTCCGTCACACAACGAACCCCCCGGGGGCACGGGGCGACGGACTGGCCATGGCCCATCGGGCCGGAGCACGGGCGATAAACTGCGAGTACGTACAGTTCCATCCCACAACTCTGGCCCTCCCCGAGGGGAGGAATTTCCTCATCTCGGAAGCTGTGCGCGGAGAAGGAGGAAAGCTGCGTACCCCCGACGGACGTGCGTTCATGAAGGAACACGCCCCGGAATGGGGTGACCTGGCTCCCCGTGACGTGTCCGCCCGGGCGATCTACCAGGAGATGACCTCCCACGGTTACCCGCATGTCCTGCTTGACGTTTCGCAGGTCCCTGACTTCGCCAAGCGCTTTCCCACAATTCACAGCCGCCTTCAAGAGTTGCGCATCGATGCGCC
>PXEP01000197.1 GCA_003566155.1 Candidatus Acetothermia bacterium
CGACCACGGTAAACGAGCGTGAGCGGGCCCCGGCCTCTCCTTGTGCGTTGACCACCACGCGCTCCCCCACCCGCACGTCCAGGTCCCGCGCGGCACGTACGCCGAGCATCGCCTCGCCGGGGGCCTCGATGTACCGTCCCTCGGCAAGCTCGTCCTGGAGGCGGGTGACCTGCCGCTCTTCAGCAGGATCGATCCCCCGCACCTGCATGCCCGTGGCCCCGTACGGCGAGCGGACCAATGCCTGCACCGTGAGGCGAGGGGCCGCCCGAGCGCCTTCGATCTCCCCCACCGCCTCCATCACCTCGGCCAACGCGCTCCCAGAGAAGCCCTGCCCCGGCGCCGGATCGTCCCGATAAGCTGAGGGCACGATGGTCAGCGCGCCCTGGTCGATCTCCACGTGGGTGTCGATCATCGACTGAAAGGCGCCCTCGCTAACCCCCCATAGCACGATCACCACCAGGCTCCCCACGAACACGATGCCGATCATAAGTAGCGACCGGGCCCGATGGCGCCACAGATTGCGCCAAGCCATTCTCATGATCCGCCCCATCAGTGCACCTCGGCCCGTACCGGGCAGGTGAGCCCGTCGGCGATCACCTGCGCCAGGCGCTCCACCAACCGCGGATACTGCTCCGGCGGCATGTGCTCCTTGTACAAAGGAAAGATCTTTATCGCCCCCAGTATCTGCGCGATCTCCATGGGCTCCCCGCTCACAAGGTCGCCCGCCTGCTGCGCCTCGGCGATGGCCTCCGCCAGCGGGGAGAAGACCTCCGCTCGTTTGCCACGCATATTTCGCAGGTCCAGTTCAGCCAATACCTTGGTCTGCAATCCGGCATCGGACACCACCGCCCTGGCCAACACATCCGACTCGATCAGGTGCACCAGCTCCTTCATGTACCGCACGAGCGCCTCGCGCACGTCGGCCGTGGCCCCGAACGAACGGCTCAGGAGCTTGTCCAGCATCCGCGGCATTTCGTCCACCAGCACCTCCCCGAACAGCGCTTCCTTGGACGGGAAGAACCGATAGAACGTGCCCTTGGCGATCCCCGCCGCTTGCGCCAGCTCCTCCACCGTGGTCTTGTCCAGGCCGTAACGGGCGAACAGTTCCCGCCCCCGGGCGAGCAACCTCTCCTCGATGTCGGCCTTCTCTTTGTCCGTGAACCCGCGCGCCACTGCCCCTCCTCTACTGCTCAACGTATGATCAGCATGATCAACCCATGATGAACCTGTGACCTTTACGGTCATCCAGTCACAAGTCTACCGTCCACGTACCCTTCACACAACCTTCGGTCGCCGGAGATCACACCGAAGGCCGCTGTGTGCTACATTCGTTCCATGGAGAGTATCACCGAGCGCTTGTCGGAAGTCTTCGCCGAGCTTGGGTTCGACCCGTTTGAGGTCCACGACCTGACCCTGGTGAGCCGCCGACACGGAAGCCGGCTGTACCGACTGCGGTACAACCACCGGAGCTATGTACTCAAATGGCAGGCGGAAGGGGGGACCACCGAGCCCCACGCCTACCAGCTACTGGAGTCGCTGCGGGTCCCCACCTTGACCCTATACGCCCGAACCGAAGACGCGGTGCTTGTGGAGGACCTAGACAGCAGCACCACCTGGCGCCCGGCTCGAGAACGAGACACCGCCTATGCCGAAACCGGACGCGCCGTCGCCGACTGGTATCTGCTTCTACACCTGGCGGGCCAGGACCTGGTTGCCCGTGGCGCGCCGCAGTGGCTCACCTGGGAGTGGGATTCGCTCTCTCCCGACAGCGTGCGTAAGCTGGGTCACGATCTTGACCTTCCGCACCTTCCGCTTTGGGAGACGGCCGCACGGCACGTAACGGCCCTCAAGGAGGCTGCCCAGGAGCTCAAACTCACGCTCACGTACAACGACTTCCACTGGTCGAACCTCGCCCTGTCCCAGCACGGACCCCAGCGCGCGCTCATGTTTGACTTCCACCTCCTGGGCATCGGGCTTGCGGCAAGCGATCACCGCAACGTGTCCTCAGGCCTAGGTCCTGCCGCCCAACGGGCCTTTTCAGAGGCCTACGGCCCTCCCGATCCCCGCCAGCAGCTCCTGGACGATGCCCTCTCCCCCCTGGCCGACCTCCAAGTAGCCGTGGCCAGCGCCTCGTTTCCCCCGTGGGCCCGTGCGCTCTTGGACGACATTCAGTCCGGACGCTTGGAGAAGAAACTCCATCGCGCCGTAGGGGGACAGTCCCCAGAGAGCAGCTAGGGGGACAGTCCCCCCTTTGCTCAGCTGGGGGACGGGGGTAAGCTTACCGGGCTATGCACAAGATTGCGGTTCTCACAAGCGGAGGGGACGCCCCGGGGATGAACGCCGCCATCCGGGCCGTCGTCCGCAGCGCCTTGGCCAAGAAGGCCTCTGTGGTGGGAGTGCGAAACGGCTACGCTGGCCTGATCGCCGGTAACCTCACTCCATTGGGCGCACGCGACGTCGGCGGGATCATCCAACACGGGGGCACCATGCTCGGAAGCGCTCGTTGCCCGGAGTTCGAAACCGAGGACGGTCGGCTGAAAGCACTTCGCACCCTGCACCAGCACGACATCGACGGCCTGGTGGTAATCGGGGGGAACGGCTCCCAAGCGGGCTCGCATGCCCTGTCGGAGATGGACTACCCCGTCGTTGGCGTGGCATCCACCATCGACAACGACCTGTACGGCTCGGAGATCACCCTGGGGGTGGACACGGCGCTGAACATCGCCTTGGAGGCGACCGACAGGCTCAAAGTCACCGCCGCCAGCCATCAGCGAGCGTTCCTGATCCAGGTCATGGGCCGGAACTGCGGCTATCTGGCCCTCAACGTGGGCATCGCCGCCGGCGCAGAGGCGATCGTCATCCCCGAAGTGGAGTCCTCGCCCGAGGACGTGGCCCGCGAGGTGCGACAGGCCTACAGAAGGGGCAAGACGCATGCGCTGGTGGTCGTGGCTGAGGGCGCTGAGTACAACGCCCCTCGGCTGGAGCAGTTCTTCCACGAGAACCGCAAGCGCCTGGGGTTCGACTTGCGGGTCACCATCCTCGGCCATGTTCAGCGCGGCGGAGCCCCGAGTTCCGCCGATCGCCTACTGGCCAGCCGCCTGGGGGGAGCGGCAGCCCAACAGTTAATCGACGGCGAGCGGGGCGTGTTGGTTGGGCAGATCGGCGGGAAGGTCGCCACCACCCCACTTGCAGAGGTCGTGGCCAAGACCAAAGAACTCGACCCCTGGGTGTGGGAGTTGGCCCAAGTCCTCGCGCGGTGACAGGCCTTCCACACTAGCAGAGGCCGCCGAACACTGTTGCCCGGCGGCCCTCATCTGCAGGTTAGCTTGGATTAGGGAGTTCTCGACTACCTCCGCCCACGGGCACCCGGCCCGTCATCTTCGTCGTCCTCATCGTCCCCGCCTCCCGGGGGGCCGACGTTGTCAGGTGGCCCAGCGTCAGCAGGCGGACCCACGTCCGCGGGCGGTCCTGCGTCGTCCGGCGCGGGGGTCCCATCCGGCGGACCCGCGTCCGCTGGGGGCCCAACGTCAACCGGGGGACCGGTATCGTCCTGGGGGCCGACGTCGTCGGGCGGACCCGCCTGCTCGGGAAGCCCCTCGGCCCGTCCGGCAATGCCCATCGCGATCTCCGCTACATCGAGCCCGTCCATTTCCGCGGCGTCACGCAGCGCTTCAATCGCCGAAGCGCTGACCCCAAGCTCGCGAAGGAGCTCTTCAGGCAGGCCGCTCACCTCGCCTTCTGCGGCAAGGGCGGCCAGTTCGTCCGCCAGGAGGGCCACCTCGTCCCCGAGTTGTCCCCGATCGGCCCCGGCGTCACGGAAGGCGGTCAACGCATAACGGAACCGGTCCTGCACACGGCCCAATGCTTCGACGGGAACCCCCTCCTCCTCCAGGTATCGTCCCAGGCTGCTCGCATAGCTCCACAAAGCCCGCGCCAAATATTCGCGGTCCATGCCCTGCGTCTCAGCCATGCGCTCCATCAACCGCAGTCCGGGTTCAATGCCGATGTCCGACCCCTGCGACAGCGCGGGAAGCGCCAAGAGCGACAACGCCACGCCCAGCGCAGTAAGCTTCCGCGTCCTCAAGTCAATCACCTCACTCCCTCAACATATTGTGCCACATAGCAGAGGGGTTTAGTCCAGCCCTGGAAGAGTGTGCTCATGTAGCCCCTGCGCGTTGGATTCTGCGACGACCGGTCCCCGAGCTTGACTACTACCGACCGTCTCGCCCGGATAACTAGCCGGTCGCGACGACACTCCAGCCAAGGGCGAGGACATGGTCGGCGCTATGCAGAGCTGGCGGGTGAGGTCCCACCACAATCCCTAGGTACCGCATGGCAAGTGGTCTTCTCCAGCATGACCGCATCCATACCCACACTCGCGGGCGTAGCTTGTTGAGCGCGACGGCGCTGTGCCCATCCTTGTGGGCTCAACGGGAGACAGTGTTGCCTGTCCCGTCTGGGTATCCTGCATCATCACAGTAGATTCTGGCATCAACCCACCGAGATCCGTCAAGAACAGTGTTCAGTTCATCCCTGCGCGGAAGCGACGGTTGTGCACCACGGCGTGTTGCTGTCAGAGCTCCAGCAGCGTTCCCCCACCGCATCGCCTCCGGCAGTTCCAATCCCAACAGCAACGCAGCTGCCAGCGCACCGTTGAACGCGTCGCCCGCTGCCGTGGTGTCCACAGCGTCCACGCGGAAGGGAGGGACCCCAAACGCTCCCTCATTGGAGAACATGCGGCATCCCTCTGCTCCGTTCTTACAGATCACACAGCCAACGCCTTGATCCAGCATCTGCTTTGCCGCCACGCCTTGGTCCCGCTTCCCCGTCAAAGTGGCAAGCTCACCCTGGTTGGGAGTGAGAATATCTACCCGCGCCAAATGCAGTTCCTCCAGCGGAACTGCCGGCGCCGGATCAAGGATCACCGTCGGACCTGGCCGCGGCAGGCGTCGCAGCACACGCTTGACCGCGGAGATCGGAACTTCCAACTGCAAGAGCACCAGACGGGCGTGCTCCAATTGAGGAAGCACCGCGTCTACATACCCAGCATCGACTCCCGCATTGGCTCCTGGACCAAATACGATCGCGTTCTCCCCCTGCTCTCCCACCCAGATGCACGCTCTCCCGGTAGTACAACGGGCTTGGCGAGTTACACAGGACTCCTCCACGCCCTCAGAACGCAGTCTCTCGAGAAGCAAGTCTCCGGTGTCATCATCCCCAACCTTGCCGAACATCCGCACGGTTGAACCAAGCCGAGCCGCTGCAACCGCCTGGTTTGCGCCCTTTCCGCCTGGATACGACTCCATGCGCACCGCCTGTACGGTCTCTCCCACAGCGGGCAGGCGCTTTACCTCAGCCACCAGGTCCATGTTGATGCTGCCGAGGACAGCGATGCTCATGAGGTTTCATCTCCTCTGCTCGACGAATCGTCGATGTGGGTTGTGTGTGCATCCATTTCCCCTACTTCGGCAGTCTCCAGACGGTGTCCCCACTCCGTAGTCCAGGCCGTAAGCGCATCGAAGCTCATCCTCTCATAGCCCAACACGTAGCTCTCGAACGAGTCGCCAATGGGGACGCTCCAATGCTCAGGAATACGGTCGTACCCAAGGAGGGCACCCAACAGCGCAGCCGTCTGCCCTGTAGAGCAGTCGGTATCGAACCCACAGTGAAGGGTGTTGAGCATTGACCGGTGGAAATCGCCCTCGCCCAAGCATAACCCCGCCACCACGGCTGCAATATTCGGTAGGGTGTGGATCCAGTGATAACTTGCTACTTCACGCTGTATCTCCGGTATGACTCGCTCGAGGCTCCCGTGCTTTGTGCACCAGTACATGGTCTCCTCCACGAGTTGTCGGAACCGGCTCCGTGGGGGAACCCAGCTCAAGGAAAGCCTGAGGAGCTCCTCTACTCCCAAACCCAGGAAGGAAAGACTCACAAGCACAGCACCGAACACACCACCGTGCAGGCCCTCACCACGGTGCGAGATTATCGCATCGCGGAACGCCAGCTGCGCAGCCAGTTCGGGACGCAGGGGAGCCAAGAGGCCGAATACCTCGGAGCGCATCTGCGCCCCCACCCATTCGGCGCACGGATTTCTGAACCACCCACACTCGGGGGGCATGATGCCTGCCTTCACGTTCTCCAAGGCGGTCCATTCGGCAGTGAACGCGTGCGGGAGGTGCTCCACCCATTGCAGAGCAAGATCCTGACTGGTAAACGCTTCGCCATGTTCATCCAGAGCGTGTAACACCAGGATCTGGTAGGCCGTGTCGTCGTTGGCAATGCTGGGGATGGTCACATAGTCCGACACCCAGCCGTAGCGACTGCGAATCATGTCCGCCGTCCAACCTTCGAGCGGATCCCCTAGCGCCACACCAATGCACTTTCCGACCCAGGATCCCTTCACCCGCTCGGCATAAGAGCCCGGACACGAACAAGGGGCAGCGGGCATCACAGGGTCGGCAAGGGTGGCCACGTAGTCACGGAATGTGGTCACACCGCGGTCTGCCTGCTGGAGAGCTGTGTGAATCTCCCGATTTACCAGTGCGGCTGTCACCAGTAGTTGATCCCAACACTCCCCTCTGTATTGCTCCTTGGCCTTCGCCAACAGTTCGCGCGCTGCGAGCATCGCAAAACCCCGGTTCTCCATCTCGTTTACAGCAGCTATGAGAGGATAGACATCCACACCGGATTGGGTTGTCAGTTTCCATTGTTCACGAATCGATTTCCGCCTTGCTTCAAGCTCGCTCATGCTACCTCCGGCTTTCGTCTACAACCATGGGCCGTCGCACGTCACACCACACCTGCCAAAAACTCCGCTATGTCCAACACTTCCACCTGTGAGCCCGTAGCTGCCCGCGCTTCCAGAAACGCCGTATTGCATGCAGGGCAAGCACTAAGGACACATTCAGCTTTCGTGTCGATCGCCTCAGCCCAACGATCAGCTGCGCTCTCTTTGGCCACATCAAGGTGCACCGCACGTACGAATCCACCGTGCCCACAGCAGAAAGAGGCTTCCCCCGCGCGCGACATCTCTATCAACCGGACACTGGGGACTGCCGTAACAGCGCGACGCGGAGCGTCATACACGCCCAAACCGCGTCCGAGGTTGCACGGATCATGGTAGGTGACCACCGACGATTTCCGCCGAAATCGAACCCGGTGGTGTTCCAGCTCAGAAGCCAGGTATTCCGCAAGATGAACCGTCTCAAATGGAAGCACCCTGTTTAGCAGTTGTGGCATCTCTTCCCGAAAGGTCCTCAAGCAGCCGGGACACGGAGTGACCACCACCTCAGCACCAGCGCGCTCCACGGCCTCGAACGTGGACTGTGCAGCCGCGCGCGCCCCTGACACGAGCCCCATGGACAGGAGGGGGTGCCCGCAGCATCCCTCTTCATCGAGAATCGAAAAATCGGTACCCAACGCTTCCAGCACCCGATATGCGCTGCGGGCAATACCCCTTCGCAGATAGGACGGTGTGCACCCCACAAACAGCAACACCTTCGCCTTCCCGCCCAGCCTATGATTCCCTGGAAGCCATGCGTGCCGCGCTTCAACACTTTTGCCATAGGGATTGCCATATGTACCTATTGCCTCGGCGACCCCACCAAGCGGGGTCGGAAGGAATCCCTGCTCCACCACGTCCATCTTCATCGCTCGATAGATGGCCCCCAGAGGGAGATACTTGAAACACTGCGCTTCACACGCCCCGCACTCCGTACACGCGTACAACCGCTCGGCCACCGAAGCGTCGAGTTCAAGAGCACCATCGAGCAATGCCCGTGCCATTACAAGCTTCCCGCGCGCGCCATAGGACTCGAATCCATGGGTAATGTACGGAGGGCAGATACGCCGGTTCCCCTCTGCAGGAAGATCAAAGCAGAACCCGCACCGCAAACAGCTGTACACATGATCCTTGCGTTTGCCGAGCGTCACGACGCACCTCCCTGCTCAACCAGGATCCCGGGGTTGAGTATGTTCATCGGATCCAACGCTGTCTTGAGCGTCCGTACAAGGCCGGTGTATGCGCCCAGCCTCGGCATAATGAGCGGGCTGACTCCCGCACCAATGCCACCCGGGCTCATTCCCTCCGAGAACATGAGTCCAGCGATTCGAGCACGTAGTTCCAATCCGAACTCCCATGCATCGTCCCGGCGCTCATCGTACAGCGTGTCAATCCACAGGAAGGCTCCGTTCCGCGAGAAGTACGTGTCCACACCCTTGATACGAATCCCAAAGCGTTCGAATTCCTCTTCCTGTTCTCGCACGAACTCCCTGAACAGCCTGACCGCTCGCTTGAGGCCCTGGGTCGACACAAACCCCGCCACCTCCGGACAGAAATAGGGCCGATCGCTGTAATATGGTCCGGGGGCAGTGTTGCGCAACCATGAATACATGTGCTCTTGCCAGTAGTTGCGCGTGCACTCCGGGGAGACCGGGCGCCCTCCCGATGACTCACATACCGCCTTTGCCTTGGCAAGCCGCTGGGCAGTCGAAGAGGAGTCTCCCCGTGCGATCACATGCAAGAAGGCATCCCCCTCCATTCCTGTCGGTCGGGGTCCTCCGAACAACCCCACCAAGAACGTTGCCGCTTCCTGCGTCTGTACACCACAGGCAGCATCCACTGCCTCGCAGTAGTCATCGAACGCGTACATTGCGAATGCCTCCGCCTCGGGGATCCTTCGCAATCGGTACACGACAGAGGTGATCACACCGAGTATCCCATACGATCCCATGAACAACCCTGTCAGATCCGGCCCGTTCGCGTAACGCTCTACGGGTTCCGCGCCGGGGTTGGCCGCCGAACCCGTGCGTATGACATCGCCGTTTGGCAACACCACATCCAGCGAAAGCACATGGTCACCGGTCATGCCATACTCTGTCATTCCGTGTGGAATGGCGTTCAATGCCACCGAGCCCCCGACGGTGCACGAGAACAATCCCCCGCCGCCAGGCACAGCCAATTCGCGTCCCAGGCAATGCATGTCCGCGTCCACAGAGTGCCAAATCGCTCCCGCCCCGACCTTCACCCAGTTTGCACGTGTGTCCACCTCCTCCACGCGATCCAGCCGCGTGGTCTCCATCACAATGCTGTCGGTCTGCACACCTGTGCCAAGAAAGGCGGTCGCACGTCCCCGGACAAACACAGGCACATGCATGCGGTTGGCCAGTCGTAGCACCTCGGCCACCTCATCAGTTGTTCCGGGACGCACAACCGCACCCGGAATTCCTGCCCGATCCGGGCCGCAGTCTCGCGTATAACAGATCCTGTCAACTAGGGCATCGGACACATGCGCGTCGCCTACGATCTCCGCCAACGCGCCCCGCAATTCGTTACACATAGCCTTCACCTGCTTTCCTGGCCTCACGCAGGACGAGCTGTTCATCCACGGAGACCAACTTTCGGTTCCAGAGAACTGGTTTCCCATTCACGATAACGGTGTCCACATCCGCACTCTGCGCGCAGTAGACAAGCGAGGCCACAATTTCATCGGTCAAACTGAACATGTGTGCCCCAGACAGGTCCACAACAGCGATGTCCGCCAGCTTGCCCTCGTCTATGGTCCCGGCATCCAGTTGACAAGCCTCTGCACCCCCTTGGGTAGCCATTCGAAAGAGATCTCTGGCTCCAATGACCGTAGGGTCACTGTGAGTTACCTTCTGGAGCATCGCCCCAACGCGCATTTCCTCGAACATATCAAGAAGATCGTTAGACGCCGCGCCATCTGTGCCCACCGCCAGCTCAACACCGGCGGCGCGCAAAGCGACAATAGGTGCCACGCCGCTACCGAGCTTCATGTTGCTCTTGGGGTTGTAGACCACCACAACCGGTCGCCCGGCAGCGAGTTCGATCTCCGCTTCGGTAAGGTGGACCCCGTGCACGGCCATGAGAGGGCGGTCGAGCAGGCCGTGTTCTCCCAGATATGCCAAGGGCGGCAGCCCGTATGCCTTAATCGATTGCTCCACTTCCCATGCTGTCTCCGATACATGTGTTGAGACAACGAGTTCATGCTGCTCGGACTGATCGCGGATCCAGGCGAGCATCTCCTGGCTACACGTGAAGGGCGCCGCCGGCCCGAGAGCCACACTGATACGGGGTGATTGCCGCGGAACACCGTGCCATCGGTCAATCAACTCCGACGTAGATTCGAAAGACGCTTCTCTAGACAGCATGATTTCTTGGGGGACCCAGCAATCCACCATGGTCATAGCGGCAACCCCACGAATCCCTATGTCCAACCATGCTTGGAGCACGCTCTGGAAGCTAATATCCATGTCTACAACGCACGTCACCCCGCTACGGATCAACTCCACGGAGCCAAGCAGAGACCACAGTCTCCCGATCTCCTCACTTCCATCCGCGCGCCATGCACGATCAAGTACGCTGCGCACGAATGGAAAAGTCACCTGCTCACACCAGTCAACCAACGACAGGTCGTCACGTCCGCCCTTGAGCATCGACTGGTAGAGGTGCGTGTGCGCGTTGACCAAACCAGGGATGACCGCCTTGCCCCGACAGTCGATAGCCATGGCAGCCGTTTCGTCAGCGCATGTACGGCCCACGGAGCGAATGCGCTCCCCCTCAACCAACACGTCCGTATCCCGCTCCACACGCCATCCATCCCGAACGACATACGAAGCATTCTTAAGCAAGATCACGGGCATCCCTCCTTGAGCACTAGCGCGCCGGTAGGACATGCGGACGCACACAGTCCACACATACGACATCGCTCCGCGTCGTGGATTCCGGGCTCTGTTCGGGCTGTGTACGGACACAGTTCCACACAACGCCCGCATTCAGTGCAACGATCGCCCATCCACTCGAGGGTCGGTTGCGGCGCGCGCTGTTCGCGTCTCAGTCCAGGCACCGCCGCGCCCATCGCCGATGTGAAGCTCGCATAGCCAGCCATCTCCAACTCAGCACGGAGCTGGTCGCCCAGCCGACTGAGCGCAGCGATCCCTCGGGTAAGGGGCAGACTGCACACTCCTACTGCTTCCGCACCCACCATCGTCATTTCCAGGGCGTCACGACCCGAGGACACCCCTCCCGTGCCGATCACCGGCCCGCCCGTCTCCTCGTACACCACCGCAACCGCCTTCAACGCTATAGGGAGCAAGGCAGGGCCAGAGATCCAGCACGAGGGCCCCCCGAGCAGCGGCATCCTCCGGAGGACATCAACGCGAAGGGCAGGTCCAAGAGAATCGACCGCGGTGATCCCATGCGCCCCCTTCCAACGACACTCTGAAGCGATCCTCCCCAGTTCGGGCCACAGGGCCCCCATCTTGGCCAGCACCGGTAGGTCCGCGCGATCACCGGCTTCAGACACCATGCGCGGCAGTTCATCTGGGTCGTAGCTAACCAATTCCAGCACATCCGCGCCGGCCCGCGCGATCGGTCGTGCCAGCTGACGAACGTCCTCGACGCTCGGCCCGATGCTTGCGACCACAACGGCTCCCGATTCCTTGGCAAGCGGAATCTCCCGCTGCGCCCACCGGTCGGGCCCGATATCGGACCAAAGCTCACTGTTCAACACTCCTTGGCTGACGATGTTCAAATGAGGAACGGGGTTCCTGGCTGGGCAACGGCTGATCGTCTTGGTGACCACGGCAGCCGCCCCCGCCAGATGCGCGCGGCGGATCGCCATGCCATCATGTGAAAGCGGACCCGAGGCCAGTACCACAGGGTGCTTTAGGGGAATGCCTACCAAAGTCGTCGTAAGATCAACCATGTGTTCCCGTTCGCCACAAGCGGGCTGCCTGCTCCCGCACCTGATGCCTGAGTCGCTCGATGTCGACACAGGTCAACTCCCCCCCCGAGAGCACAACGCGCCCCTCTGACATCACTAGCTCCACGCTGTCAGTACCACCGCGCAACACAATCTGCTCGGGGGCGTTGTCTACAGTCAGCGGGGTGTCAAAACCGATCGATAGCCCAACGAGATCCGCCGGACAGCCCGGAGCGAGCTCGCCCAACCCTCGGAATCCGATCGCGCTTGCCCCCCAACCGGTAGCCATTGCCAGCACGGTGGACGCAGGGACGACCCCTGGATCCTCTGCAGAAGCTTTGTGGATGAGGAACGCCCCACGCATAACCTGGAACATGTCCGTAATGTAGCCGTCACTCCCCAAGCCAGGCCGCAGACCCGCCTCCAGCATTCTGGGAACCGGCGCGATGCCACCTCCCACTTCGCAGTTGCTCAGGGGCATATGCGCCACGCGAACACCCCGTTCGGACAGAAGGGCGATCTCCGCTTCGTTCACCGCCACCACTTGGGACGCCAAGACCGACGAATCCCAAAAGCCAAACCTGTCGTACCAAAGCACCGGCCGGGTGCCGTACCGCCCTAGGCACAATCGAGGTTCCAACTCGCTCTCCGAGAGATGAAGGTGGACATCACATCCAAGCTCGGCCGCTCGCTCCTTGGCCTCGGCTATGATGCGTTGGCTACACGTAAACGATGTATGCAACGAGACCATGGCCCGGACACGTTGCTCTGCGCGGCACACCCGTGCGAAGCGCACGTTCTCGCGGAGGGCACGTTGCGCAAGGGAAGGGCCGTGCCTCTCCGAGACCTCCAACGACAGCGCCCCACGCAACCCCAGGTCGGCCAGCGC
>PXEP01000054.1 GCA_003566155.1 Candidatus Acetothermia bacterium
GTGGTACATCTGGACGGAACGGAAGCAGTACACGACGAAGTCACCGGACAAGAAGGGGCGTACCGCAAGGTGGAACAGGGAATCAGGGAGGCGGTGGCCAAAGGATTCCGCGTGGCCACCAACACCACCGTGTTCCACGGGTCGGACATTCAAGATCTGCGGCAACTGTTTGGCCGCTTGACCCAGCTCGGCGTGGAGGGACTGATGGTCTCCCCAGGCTACGCCTACGAAGCGGTCCCACAGCGGGATTTGTTCCTGAACCGGCAGGAATCGCAGCGGATATTCCGGGAGTTGTTCGATGGTGACGCAGGACGCTTGCCGTTGTACGATAACCCACTTTTCCTCGATTTTCTTAAGGGAGAGCGCCAATACCCTTGCTCTGCATGGGCCGTGCCCACGCGGACGGTACTGGGCTGGCGACTTCCATGCTACTTGATCGCCGACCGCCATACGGACGATCTGGAGGAACTTCTTCAGCCGGACCTCTGGACAAACTACGGGCCGGGCAATGACCCCCGCTGCGCCGGGTGCATGCTGCACTCGGGCTTCGAACCGGCCAGTGCGGTGGATGCAGCAGTCCACCCATGGAAACTCCTCACCAGGAAGGTGCGCAGATGATGGTGCTGGCAGCGCTCAGGACGGAGCTTGGCTTTGTCCGGGCCCCGAAAACCTGTGTAGGCCTTAGGGCAAGGAAATGGCCACAGGTTGCCGCCATGCTGCACCGGCGGCCGCCGAAGGCCGTCCTCGTGGTGGGCTTCTCCGGGGCGCTGCGGGGGGAGCTCACTCCGGGAACGCTCGTTGTGGCATCGAATGTCCGAACGGATGAGGAGGAACGACGCCCCCCTGTGCATATGGTTGATCTCGCCCGGCAAGCACTCCCCCAGACCGCGGTGGGGTCGATCTGCACAACGGACACGCAGGCATCGCCGGCACAGAAGGCGCGCCTGGGAGTGGATAGCCTGGCGGTTGATCTGGAGTCGGCACGTCTGGCAAAGGGCCTGGACGAGTTGGGTATCTCGTGGCTGATCGTTCGGGTGGTGTTGGATGCACTATGGGAAGAACTGCCAACCCGAGCCACAAGCGTGACATGGGCGGGGAGGGCTCTGGCCTGTGCCCGTCGGCTCGGGGACGTGGCCCACCGCCTGGACTCGGCACTGTCGGAGGGGGTGCCATGAGCCGTAGCGTGCGTGTGGGAGACGTAACGATCGGCGGCGGCGCGCCGGTGGCGGTGCAATCGATGACGAACTCTGACCCCACCGACGTTACGGCCACAGTCTCCCAGATCCGCCGCATGCAGGCAGCCGGATGCGAGATTGTGCGGGTCGCCGTCCCTTCCACCGACGCCGCCAGGGCACTGTCCGCGGTGAAGGCCGAAGTAACCGTCCCCCTGGTGGCGGACATCCACTACGACCACCGATTGGCACTTCTTGCGCTAAAGTCGGGAGCCGACAAACTGCGACTGAACCCAGGAAACATAAGAGACCCAAACAACATACAGAAGGTCGCGCGCGCGGCCCAGGAGCACGACGTTCCCATCCGCGTTGGGGTCAACGCAGGGTCGGTGGACCCGCGCTTTACGTCCGGTGGGGAGGTCACCGCCGCCGGGCTGGTCGACGCCGCCCTGTGGCAAGCCGAGGTGCTGGAAAACGCCGGATTCACCGACATCGTGGTCTCGATAAAGGCTCATGAGGTGCCGCTCACCGTGGAGGCCAACCGCCTTCTCGCTGACCAAGCGGACTATCCTCTGCACTTGGGAATAACCGAATCGGGACCCAAGCTCAGCGGAGTTGTCCGCTCCAGCGTGGGACTCGGTCTGCTTCTGGCCGAAGGGATAGGCGATACCGTCCGGGTATCCCTCCCTGGCGACCCGGTGGCCGAGGTGGAGGCGGCGTGGGAAATCCTGCGCAGTTTGGAGCTGCGTCAGCGGGGCATCGCCTATGTTGTTTGCCCAACCTGTGGGCGCACCGGGGTGGACATAGCCGGGCTCGCCGAACACGTTAGGCAGGAGCTTTCCGACGTGGCCGTGCCCCTACGCGTAGCTATCATGGGCTGCCCGGTGAACGGCCTCGGAGAGGCCGAGCGGGCCGACTTCGCCATCCTCGGCGGCCGCGGGCAAGGCACAATCTACGTTCGCGGTCAAGTGTCCCAGCCAAAGGTTCCTGAGTCACACCTCGCCGACCTGTTGGTGGAAGAAGTGCGGCGCGAGGTGGGGTTAGCTCAACACACAGACGCAGATCGACAGCACACCAACTGCCAAGCGAATACTCATTCAGCTACCCAAGGAGGTGCTCATGCCTGAGCAGAACAATCTCACCGACCGCAGTAAGCAGGCAACGTCACAAGGGATTGACAGTTCACGCCTCACGCCTCACACCTCACTCCTCACTGGCCTGCAGCGGACGCTCGATCGAGGGGTGGAGTGGCTGTTGGATCAACAGTACCGCGAGGGCTATTGGTGGGCAGAACTGGAAAGCAATGTCTCAATCACCGCTGAACACCTGTTTCTAACACATATCCTGGGCGTGGGCGATCGTGAACTCTGGCACGCGATCGCCAAGTACCTCCTGAGAGAGCAGCGGCGCGATGGCACATGGGCCAACTGGAAGGGAGGCCCGGGGGAGCTTTCTACCACGCTGGAGGCGTACGTGGCGCTTAAGATGGCCGGAGTCGATCCGGCGTCGGAGGAGATGACGCGCGCCCGGGCCTGGATTCTGGAGAAGGGCGGCGTACCCAATGCACGGGTATTCACCAAGATCTGGCTTGCTCTCTTGGGGGAGTGGCCGTGGGACGCCACCCCTATGCTCCCA
>PXEP01000055.1 GCA_003566155.1 Candidatus Acetothermia bacterium
CAACGCGGGCCGTTAGCTCAGTTGGCAGAGCACCGGCCTTTTAAGCCGGGTGACGCAGGTTCGACCCCTGCACGGCCCACCATGAGTGGTTGTTGCGTGGTGGAGCAGACACCGTAGACTTAGCATTGTCGTCCCCATCGTCTAGGCAGGCCTAGGACACCGGGCTTTCAATCCGGAGGCGGGGGTTCAAATCCCCCTGGGGACACTTGCAACACGCCGTATGGTGCGGCTACACTACCGGGCGAGTAGCTCAGTGGGAGAGCATCCGGCTTACATCCGGAAGGTCAGAGGTTCAATCCCTCTCTCGCCCATTGGGTTACAGCGTGGGGACGTGGTCTAGGCTGGACAAGGACACCGGATTGTCACTCCGGAGATCGCGGGTTCGAATCCCGTCGTCCCCGCCAAAGTGGTGGGCGGCAATTGCATTGCCCTCACCGGGTCGGCGAGGTAGCTCAGGTGGTAGAGCACGCGGCTGAAAACCGCGGTGTCCCCAGTTCGACTCTGGGCCTCGCCACCAGTCTCCGAGGGGCCACCTGGCGGTGGAACGCTGTCCCGAGGCTGAACATATGGACCGAACGATCGATGAGGTTTGGGAGGACGTAAAAGTCCAACTCGCAGAAGAGGTCCCCCCCACCAGCTTCGCGGCCTGGTTCTCCGAAGCCAGACCACTGGCTATAGACGGGGATGCCTTTGTGTTAGAGGTCCCCTCGTTGTTCGCCAAGGGCGGTATCGAGCGCAAATACAGGGGCCTTTTGGAGCGCCTGTTCCAAGAGGTGACCGGCAGAGACCTGGGGCTGCGGGTACGCGTGGGTGAGCAGTCGCCGGAGCGACCCCCAATGGAAGCGGAGCAACCTACCGAATCTCGGCGCTTTGTCGGACCGCAATCGTTGAATCCCGATTACACATTTGATTCCTTTGTCCGAGGCAAGAACGTGTATTTGGCTCATGCAGCCGCTCAGGCAGTAGCCGACTCCCCGGCCCGTGCTTACAACCCCTTGTTCATATACGGGGGCGTGGGCTTGGGGAAAACACATCTCCTGCACGCCATCGGAAACCACGTGATGGCCAAGCCCAGCGGCCTCACGCTCGCCTATACGACCTCAGAGAGATTCGCCATCGAACTCATAAACGCCATCGGCTCCAACTCGCAGGAGAGCTTCCGATCTAAGTATCGTAATGTAGACATCCTGCTCATCGACGACGTGCACTTTCTGAAGAACAAGGAAGGCACCCAGGAGGAGCTCTTCCACACATTCAACGAACTATATGGCAACGGACGACAAATCGTCCTGTCATCGGATCGCCCGCCCGAGGAGCTCCGCGAGCTGCAGGAGCGGCTGGTGTCTCGCTTCCGGTGGGGACTGGTAGCCGATGTGCAAGCACCCGACTTGGAGACGCGCATCGCGATCCTTCGCGAGAAGGCACGCTGGCGTGGGGTGGAGGTGGACGACGAGGTATTGGAACTGATCGCAACGCGTATTACTACGAATGTCCGTGATCTGGAGGGCGCTTTGATCAGGGTGGTGGCGTACATCGAGCTAGGAGAAGGCCCGCTTACGGATGATGTACTGTCCGAGATCTTGCCCAAAGAGGAGTCGGTACCTCGGCTGACGGTGGACATCGTGAAGGACGAGGTAGCCCGTCGGTACAACGTGACGCTCGAAGATATGGAAGGCCCCTCCCGCAAACGGGAGGTCACGCAGGCCCGACAGATTGCAATCTACGTCTCCCGGGAGCTCACCCAAAGCTCATTCCCTGCTCTAGGACGAGCATTCGGTGGGCGGGACCACACAACCACCATGCACTCCTACCAAAAAGTCCAGGAACTGATGCGCCAGATGCCCCTGCTGCGGGGCGAGATCGAGGCGTTGCGTGACGAATTGCTTGCCCGATACACCCCATGAGTTTTCCACACCCCCCTGGGGAAACCCCTGGGGATAACTCCCGTTCGCCCTGTGGAAGAAGCCAACCCAGATGGGGAAAGAGGATGTGGGCAATCCGGGCGAAAGACTATCCCCAACAGATATCCACAGCCTCCTTTACTTATCCCCAGGTTATCCACAGGTGTCTCCACACCCGTATGTCCATAACCAGCGCGACGGAGCTGACTTTTCCACAGGAGACATGTGAGCCCTACAACAAGGACAAGTATGTTTAATAAACAAAACCAGTGGGGTTGGTTGGATGCACTCGCTCGGAAGTGGGGTCTTGGGGAAGCGTTGACCAGGCAACAGGGGGTGTTCGCTTGGCGGAGGGCGGTGGGCCAGCAGCTCGCGCGCTGGGCTCGCCCCCTATACGTCTCGCAGGGGGTCTTGCACCTGGCGGTGTTCAACTACGCCGCGGCCTCACAGCTCAAAATGCTGGAGACACAGCTTTTAGAAGCGCTTCGGGAGGTGGCACCGGAAAGCGATGTGCGAAGGCTGCGGCTCCACGTGCAGCCGGAAGCACGTGCACCACTACGCAGGTGTGACACAGGGGTTGCGGTGGAGGATCTAGCGAGGGCTGAGCAGTTGGTGCCTTCCACCCTGGCGCCATCGCTGCGCGAGCAGCTGCTGCAATCGACGGCTCAGGCGTGTGCCCAAGAGCGGGCGATTATGGAGGCAGGAGGCCGCCGCTGCAGCTGTTGTGGGGTCGCTTTCCTAGGGGAAGAAGAGCTGTGCCCACTGTGCATCATTGTAGGTGCTCCGGAAGGCGACTAGACTGAGGAGCTCATGAACTTAGTAGCTACGACTGTGCTGGCGATCCGTTCGGAGGGAGACCGCAAGGTGGTGATCGGCTGCGACGGCCAGGCG
>PXEP01000234.1 GCA_003566155.1 Candidatus Acetothermia bacterium
AGCGAAGTTCCTCGTCGGGTAAGTTCCGACCCGCATGAAAGGTCCAACGACTTGGGCGCTGTCTTGACAGGGGGCTCGGTGAAATCGAAGCACGGGTGAAAATTCCCGTGACCCGCGGTGGGACAGAAAGACCCCGTGGAGCTTTACTGTAACCTGGCGTTGAGTTTCGGTATCCGTTGTCTAGGATAGGTGGGAGGCTGTGATGCCCGGGCGCCAGCTCGGGCGGAGCCGACCTTGGAATACCACCCTTCGGCTGCTGAGGCTCTAACCGGAGATCGTTAGCAGCGGTCTTGGGACAGCGCTAGGCGGGCAGTTTTGCTGGGGCGGCAGCCTCCTAAAGAGTAACGGAGGCGCACAAAGGTCCCCTCAGGCTGGTTAGCGATCAGCCGTTGAGTGCAAGGGCAAAAGGGGGCTTGACTGCGAGGCAGACTCGCCGAGCAGAGGCGAAAGCCGGTCCTAGTGACCCACTGGCACTTCGTGGAAGGGCCAGTGATCAGCGGATAAAAGTTACCCCGGGGATAACAGGCTGGTACCGCCCGAGAGTCCATATCGACGGCGGTGTTCGGCACCTCGATGTCGGCTCACCACATCCTGGGGCTGCACCAGGTCCCAAGGGTCGGGCTGTTCTCCCGTTAAAGTGGTTCATGAGCTGGGTTCAGACCGTCGTGAGACAGGTCGGTCCCTATCTACCGTGGGCGCAGGAGGCTTGAGGGGTTCCGCTCTTAGTACGAGAGGACCGGAGCGGCTAGGCCGATGGTGCACCAGTTGTCCCGCCCGGGGCATCGCTGGGTAGCCAAGCCTGGACCAGATAAGAGCTGAAGGCATCTAAGCTCGAAGCTGACCCCAAGATTAGGCCTCCCCATCAGGGCACTTCGAGACTAGGAGGTTGATAGGCCGCAGGTGGAAGCCCGGTGACGGGTGTAGCCGAGCGGTACTAATCGCCCGAACGACTTGTGTAGCGGACGCTCTATTCGCTTTTCGATGGCCATGGGGAAATCGGTCATTGACAGAGAACGTCGCCACGCTACGTCGGGGACAAACCCCGACCAACGTCGGAGATAAACTCCGACGCTACCGATTGGGTGTAGCGTCGCAGCTTGTCTGCGACGCGCAGCTTGTCTGCGATGAACGAAACGGCGACGTTTGCTATAGGAGATTCCAGGCGGCATATGGCGGAGGGGACACACCCGGACCCATTCCGAACCCGGCAGTTAAGCCCTCCAGCGCCGATGGTACTGAGCTGGCAACGGCTCGGGAGAGTAGGACGCCGCCTGGTTTTTTTATGCCTTGTGGTTCCGTTGAGGGCGCAGGTGTTCCTTGGACCGGTTGCCGATAGGCCCCTATAATCGCCTTTCGCATGAGAGGAGGAGTTGTGGACGCTAACGTGAAACGCGTGCTGGTGTGCAGCGCTTGGCCCTACGCGTCCGGTGTGTTGCACCTGGGGAACCTTGTCGGATGCCTCCTCTCCGGCTGTGTGTTCAAGCGTTTTTACCGCCTCCGTGGGCACGATGCGCTGCACGTGTCGGGAACGGACGCCCACGGCACGCACATCGAGTTCGAGGCTGCTCGGCAGGGAACGACCCCCGAGGAGCTTGCCCACAGAGTGCACAAGCAGATTGTGGAGGCGCTCCGTGCGTTCGAGGTGGACATCGACAACTACACCATCACCGAATCCCCTGTGCATGTCGAGTTTGTGACCGATATCTACAGGCAGATGGACGCTGCCGGATACATCATCTCCCAGGAAGAAGAACGGGCCTACTGCCGAGGGTGCGAGCGTTTCCTGGCTGACAGGTACATCATCGGGACCTGCCCCCGCTGCGGGGACAACGCGGCCAAAGGGAACCAATGCGATGCGTGCGGGACGCTGTTGGAACCGGAGGAGTTGTCGGACCCTGCTTGCGCGTGGTGCGGTTCGCGGGACATAGTGCGGCGCAGCACGCGCCATTGGTATCTGGATCTGGCCCGGTTGGAACCTCGGCTCAAAGAATACGTGGCGAGCAGGAACTTCAGGGGCAACGTGGCCGAGTTCACCCGCCGCATGTTGGAAGACGGGCTACGGCCGCGTGCCGTGACACGAGACATCGAGTGGGGGATCCCTGCGCCGTTTCTTGGGGCAGAGGGAAAAGTGATCTACGTGTGGGCCGAGGCTGCGTTGGGCTACGTATCGGCCACCATTGAGCATTTCCGTAACTTGGGCCGGCCCGAGAGGTGGAAGGAATTCTGGTTCGGCGATGACGTATGGCAGGTATATACGCAAGGGAAGGACAACATCCCCTTCCATACGGTGGTGTTCCCCGGGCAGCTGGTTGCTTCCGAGCAGGGGTATCACCTGCCGGATCAAATCTCGGCCTCCGAGTACCTGAACTGGGTCGGGGGCGAGCAGTTTTCCAAGTCGCGGGGTGTGGGAATCTACGCGGATGAGGCGCTCGAGCTTCTTCCTGCCGTTTACTGGCGGTTCTATCTGCTTTACAACCGTCCCGAAGGGCGGGATAGCAGTTTCTCTTGGGAGGAGTTCGACAAAGCGATCAATGGTATTTTTGTGGACAACATCGCTAATTTCGTGCACCGGGTGCTGTCATTCGTGTGGAGTCACCACGAAGGGGAGGTCCCCGACGAGCCCACCGATCCGGAAATCGAACAGCGGATAGCTGAGGCCGAGGAAGAGGTGGTGAGGGTCCTGGAGTCGGGTGCGCTAGCTGGGGCGCTGCGTAAAGTAGCGATGCTCGCTGTTCAGGGGAACGAGTTCTTCCAGCGGCGAGCCCCGTGGCGCGAGGGCGACCGCCAAGCTGTGGCCACGGCGGCGCATCTGGTGAAGGCACTGGGAATCCTGCTTGAGCCATTCGTTCCCATGTTCTCTCGGGATGTCTACCGAGTGCTTGATCTCGCGGAGCCTGGATGGGAGGAACTGTGGCGCAGTCCGGCCGGCTCTAAGCTGGCACACCAGCCGCAGCCGTTGTTGGCGCGAGTGGATGTAGAGGAGCTGAAACGGAGGTACCTGGAGATGAAGGCCGAGGAACGCGTCTCAATGGAGGAGTTTAAGAAGCTGGATCTGCGTGTAGGGAAGATCAAGGCGGCCGAGGATGTGGCCGGCGCGGATAAGCTGTACCGACTGACGATTGACTTGGGGGACCGAAGCATGCAGGCGGTGGCCGGGATAAAAGAACAGTACACAAGCGATGAATTGGTGGGCAAACTCGTGGGCGTGGTGGCGAATCTTGAGCCGGCGACAATCAAGGGGGTCCGCTCAGAGTGCATGGTGTTGGCTGCGGAGGGATCGGAGCTCTCCTTGGTAGGACCGGAACGTGAGGTGGAACCAGGCACCAAGATCAGCTAGGATGTGACCAGCCGTGTCCCAATCCACAGAACGCGAGGAGGCCGGAATGTACGCTGTCATAGAGCATGGGGGTAAGCAATACCGGGTGGAACCGGGTATGGAAGTGATTCACGAGCATGTGCCCGGCCGCGAAGAAGGCGACGAGATTACGTTTGATCGTGTGCTCATGCTACGGAACGGTGAGTCCGTAGAGGTAGGCCGACCGGTTTTGCCCTCCGCGAAGGTAATGGGCGTGGTAGTATCGGTTGGACGCGGCCGCAAGGTGGTCGTGCAACGGTTCAAGCCCAAAAAGGGCTACCGCAGGAAGAAGGGCTATCGCCAACCGTACATGCGGACGCGAGTGGTGAATATTGAGAAGGGATGAGACGATGGTGGATGTAGCGATCGAACGAGACAGTGACGGTCGGATACAAGCCATCACCGTACACGGGGGGGAAGATACGGCCGAGGGACTGGCAGCAAGCGTGCTGGTTGACGGTTCGCTGCTCACACTCCGTGAATACCTGCATTTGGCCCCCGAGGTGAAGGTGGAGAGCGATAGCAGGCATGTGGTGATCGACCGCTCGGATATGTTTTTGGACCGGGAAATCGATGCAGTGCTGGAGGTAGTGTTGCGCGGCTTGCGTACGCTGCAACGCCGGCGTCCGGACATGTTGGAACTGCGAGATGTCTCTTTGGATATAAAGGTATGACGGAGGTGACTGAGGATGGCCCATAAGAGCAGCCAGGGGTCAACGCAGAACGTTCATGATACGGCTGGAAAGCGCTTAGGGATCAAGCGCTTTGGCGGGCAGAGGGTTTGGCCCGGTTGTGTGATCGTGCGGCAGCGAGGAACTCGCTTTCACCCCGGACGGGGTGTGGGAATCGGTAGGGATTTCACCATTTTTGCCACGCAGGAAGGTGTGGTGGAATTCGCCGGGACACGCCGCAAATACGTCAACGTGCTTGCGGAGGAGTAGGAGGAACTAATCCTCCTGATTCGTAGTTGGACGAAGCCAGGATTCATGTTTCGGCGGGAAAGGGTGGCGACGGGCTGATCAGCTTCCATCGCACGAGGCGTACGCCGCGTGGAGCGCCTGATGGTGGCGACGGTGGCGACGGTGGTTCGGTTAAGCTGCGAGCCACGCGCTCGATGAATACCCTGCAGCACTTCCAGACCCAAATCCATTTCAAGGCCGACAATGGAACGCCCGGGGGGCCGAACAACAGGCACGGCGCCCGGGGGGATGACTTGGAGGTCCACGTCCCTGTGGGCACGATGATACGTGATCTCTATACCCAAGAGTGCCTTGCCGACCTCACCGAAGAGGGCGCAACGTATCTGGCAGCTCGCGGGGGACGCGGAGGACGGGGAAACCGCGCGTTTGCCTCGTCGCGACGCCAGGGACCGAAAATCAGAGAACTGGGAGAGCCGGGAGAGGAACGCTGGCTGAGCCTGGAATTGAGGCTCCTTGCTGACGTGGGGTTGGTTGGATTCCCCAACGCAGGGAAATCCTCTCTAGTGTCACGGATTTCCCGGGTGCGGCCGAAGGTGGCCGCTTATCCGTTCACCACCCTGCAGCCAAACCTGGGCACAGTGGAAAAGGACGGGCTCACGTTTGTGGTGGCTGATCTTCCGGGCCTTATAGAGGGGGCTCACGCGGGACGTGGCCTGGGGGATCTCTTCTTGCGGCATGCCACGAGAGCCCGGGTGTTGGTGCATGTGATCGATTTGGCTGCGGTGGAGGGCCGCGATCCGTTGTCGGATTACTTCTCTATTCGTGAGGAGCTGGACGGATGGGACGAGCTTAGGGAGAAGCCGGAGGTGGTCGCGGGGAACAAAGTGGATCTTCTGGAGGAAGAAGGGAAGCAGGAGCAACGGCAGCGTTTCCGCCGGGCGGGCGTGGATATACATCTCGTGTCTGCCGTTAGCGGGGAGGGTGTCGACCAGCTGCTGGAGGTCGTGGGCAGATGCGTACAGGAGACCGAACGTCAGACAAGCGAACCTAGTCCACCGGAGCGGGTGACCTGGCAGCTCACGCCGGACGGGCCCTCCTACTGGATAGAGGAGCGGGACGGGGTTCTGGAGGTGTGGGGGGATGCGGTGGAGCGCTTGGTGAGACGGCTCGATCTGGAGGCGCCGGACGGTCTTACATACTTGCAAGAGCGGCTTTCGCGTATGGGCGTGCTGGCGGCCTTGGAGCGCAAGGGTGTACAGAAGGGCCAATTGGTCCGAGTTGGGGGCGTGGAAGTTGTCTTTGAACGGTAGGGTGGGCGTGTTCGGGGGAACTTTTAACCCCATCCACGTAGGACATTTGCAGGTGGCCGAGGAAGCGATTGGCCAATTTGGCCTGGCGCAGGTGTTGTTCGTGCCCACAGGAACGCCGCCGCACAAATCGGTGGCCGATGGGGTGAGCGGCGAGCTGCGGTATGAGATGGTCCGGCGCGCCGTTGAGGGTAGGCCGGGGTTCGCCGTGTCCAGGGTTGAGCTCAATGGACCAGCGTATACGGTGGATACGCTGGCGATAATGAACGAAGAATACGCGCAGGGGATAGCTTATATCGTGGGGGCGGACATCTTTCTGAAGGTGGAGCAGTGGAAGGATTCTGACCGGCTCATTAACAGCTGCCCGTTTATCATCGCTCCTCGCGAGGGAATCAGTGAGGAAGATTTTTCGGGTACGCCTTTTGCACAAGCTGAGCTATACTTCCTGAGGATGAGGGAGATCAAGGTTTCGTCGCGAGAGATAAGGGAGCGGTACTGCAAAGGGGAGTCAGTGCAGGGGTACGTTCCCCCTCCGGTCGATGAGTTCATTCGGAAGCGAGGTTTGTACGGCGTGGTCCAGGGAGGCCGCGTTGGATAAAATCCACAAAGAAGGAGGTTGGTGGTAATAACGCGCCCGTATCGCGTCAACGAAGAGATCCGAGCACGTGAAGTGATGCTTATCGATGCCGAGGGGCGGAAGGTGGGCGTTACGCCTATCGACCAGGCCTTGGCCATCGCGCAGGAGCAAGGGGTGGACCTGGTTGAGGTAGCGCCGGAGGCAAACCCAGTAGTTTGTAAAGTGGTGGACTACGGCAAATACCGCTATCAGCTGGAGAAACGGGAGAAGAAGCAGCGGAAGTCGGCGAGCCTCAAGGAGATGAAGTTCACCATTCAGACCGGGGAGCATGATTTTAACACGAAGCTGTCCCGGATACGGAAGTTCTTGAAGGATGGAGACAAGGTACGAGTGACCATATTTTTCAAGGGGCGACAGATTATCCACTCGGACAAGGGCGAGGAGATGTTGCAGCGAGTTGTGCAGAGCACTCAGGACATCGCCAAAGTGGACCAGGAGCCAGTGAGCAAGGGTAGGACGATGCAGATGCTTCTGACGCCCCTGCCCCGAAAGGGAGGCAAAGATGAAGGGAAAAACTCATAAGGCAGCGGCGAAGCGATTCAAGGTGAAGCCCAGCGGGCGGATATTTCACAGCAAGGCCGGCTATGTACATAAGCTGGCCAAGAAGCGCTCGCAGTACCGCCGCCAGGCCCGGAAGGACAAAGAGGTAGCGCGGGCTGACTGGCGACGTGTGCGGGACCTACTTTCGAGCTGAGGAGGAGTCACAATGCGGGTGCCAGGTGGTACGAAGCACAGCAGGCGTCGCCGGAAGGTGCTGACGCAATCAAAGGGATTCAAGGGGAAGCGCAAGAATTGCTATCGCATTGCGAAGCAGTCGGTGATCAAGGCCCGTCTGCACCAGTACGAGGCCCGGCGGTTGCGGAAGAGAGATATGCGGAGATTGTGGACCGTGAGGGTCGGCGCTGCTGCGCGATCAGAGGGGCTCTCGTACTCCAAGTTCATCGGGGGGCTTCGCAAGGCGGAGGTAGAGGTTAACCGGAAGATGTTGGCCGACCTGGCCGTCCACGATCCGGAGGCGTTCAAGGAATTGGCGGATGTGGCGAAGGATTCGCTGAAAACCTAGAGCTCGCTTGCCTGGGCGAGCCAGAGGGAGGGAAGGAGATGCCGAGGGCCCGCGCGGGCAAGGAGCGTGGGTTCGGTGGAACGAGGCCCGAGGGCTCCGCCGGCTTTGCCGGTGTCAGGGACGGTATGCCCGAAACGTCGACCCAACTTGTAGTCGAAGATCTGAGGGTGGTCCTTCGAATTGGCATGACCGAGGAGGAACGCGCTCTCCCACGGCCAATCCGCATAGATCTTACGCTGGAAGTGGACTACGATGGCTCGGACCAGTTGAGCGGTACTGTCGACCTAGATGAAGTGGTCAAAGCCGTAGAAGCGCTCTCCGCGGGGGAGCATCGTCTTTTGGAAACCTTTGCGCACCGAGTGGCCGGTACGATCCTGGATAGTTCCACCAGGATCCGAGGGGTTTGGACAGCGGTCACCAAACCCGCGCCGCCCGTAGGGGCGGCTGTGGCAGCGACCGGTGCTGTTGTATTCCGGAGCCGTGATGGTTGAGGCATACATCGGTCTTGGGGGGAACGTCGGGTGTGTAGAGGAACGCCTCCGGCGGGCGGGGGAGGAGCTAGCCTTGCGGGGAGTGTCGATCGCCGATGCATCGGCGATCTACCGAAGCGAGCCCTGGGGGGAGTTCGATCAGCCGGAGTTTCTGAATCAGGTGCTGCGGGTGAGCACCCAACTAAGACCGCGTGAACTGCTGAGGGTGTGTCAAGAGGTAGAACGGGCCTTAGGACGTGTAAGGCGAGCCAGGTGGGGACCGAGGGAGATTGATGTGGACCTCCTGCTGTACGGAGAGGAGATTATTGACCAGGAGGATCTCAAGGTTCCCCACCCTCGACTGGCCCAACGGCGCTTTGTGCTGGTCCCGTTGGCTGAAGTGGCTCCGGAGACCGAGCATCCCGCGTTGGGCCGGACCGTGGCTGAACTGCTAGCAGAAGTCGCGGATGAAAGGGGGGTAGAACGAGTAAGGGAAACCTGATCCTGATAACAGTGCAGCGTGGCCCGACGGGGGTTCGTAAGCGGGTTGCGTTGACGGAAGAGGGCCGGCTGGTGGAAGTGTACTTTGACCAGCCTGGGGAACGTATTGTCACCGGGAGCATATACAAGGGTCGTGTGGAGAATGTGCTGCCCGGCATGGGAGCAGCGTTTGTCGACGTCGGCGAGCGTCAATCCCTGTTTCTATCACAGAACGAGATTAACCCAGAGCTGCAGGAGCAGGGTAGTGGGCGTCGGCGTGGTCGGGCTCCCATCCAAAAGGTCCTGCGTGCAGGCGACAATGTGATCATCCAGGTGCGAAGGGAGGCGATGGGGAAGAAGAATCCCCAGGGGACGACCAAGGTTAGCCTGCCCGGCCGTTACTGGGTGTTTCTGCCCAAGGAGGATCGTACTGCGGTGTCCAGGCGCCTGGGTCATCACCAAGAGGTGAAGCGGCTGCGACAGATCGCCGATGAGCTCAAGGGAAGAGACGAAGGGTTGATCGCCCGTACGGCAGCCCGAGGTGCCTCGCGTGATGACCTGGAGCGCGATTTTCGCTTTCTGGTCGGCACGTGGAAAGGGATCGAGGAGGAGGCGGCCAGGGTAGAAGGCCCGCGCCTTCTGTTCGAGGGCTTGGACGTGGTGCGCAGCCTAATTCGCGACCGGTTCACGCAAGATGTCAGCAAGGTCGTGGTGGACGACGAACGCGAGTACAGGGATATTGGAGAATTCTTACGGTACTTGCACCTCACCGAGCTCAAGGATCGCGTGGAGTTCCACAAGGGGCCGTTGGCCCTGTTCGTCCGCTACGACGTCGAACGGCAGCTGCGAGAAGCTTTGCAGAGAAGGGTCCCTCTTTCGGGAGGGGGGTTCCTCAGCATTGACGAAACGGAGGCCCTGACAGCGATCGACGTGAACACCGGTTCCAACGTCCGGCACCGTAACCAAGAGGCGGCGATACTCAACACCAATATAGAGGCGGCCAGGGAGATCCCGAGGCTTCTGAGGCTACGGCGCATATCGGGAATCATCGTGGTAGACTTTGTGGACATGGCCTCGCCGGGGAGCGAGCAGAAGGTGGTGGATGCCCTCCAGGAGGAGCTCGCTAAGGACAGGGTGCCCGCCGATTTCATCGATATTACCCAGCTGGGATTGGTGGAGATTACCCGCCGTCGACAAGGGGAGTCGCTGGCGACTACCTTGGACTCGATGGAAGAAGAGTAGGGGTTCTCGGGGATTGAGGACGGTGCAGCGCAGCGCTAATATTGCTTCATAGGGCGGATAGCTCAGCTGGTAGAGCACTCGCTTCACGTGCGAGAAGTCGGGGGTTCGAGTCCTCCTCCGCCCACATGATCCTTGTGACGGGTGTGTACGTGTCTGCTTACCAGGGGTGGTGTGCCCTCGGCTGGAGGGCACAAGTGGTGAGGGAGAACGAGGTACCGTAGTTTTGTTGGGGGAGGAGGGCACGTGCGCACACGCTGTCACCTATTGCTCGCCGAAGCCCCCACCCCGGCGGTGGCCGAGCGGGTTGCAAACCTCTTCTCCGTCTGCCCCTACGCGCACTTCAGTGCCGCGTTCGGCCCGCAGGTGATGGTGGTATTCTATCTCCCGTCTGGGCGGGAGTGGTGGGTGGAGGGGATCGCCAACGATCCTGGGGGCACGCTTGGGCTGGCGCGGGCGGCGGTGTACGTTTCGGACAGGCCCGCCTACCCCCGTCGCCGGGAGCTGCGCGTTCCAGCTACCCCGTCGAGCAGTGCCCTATGTGGTTCTGACTGCGTGGCCTGCCCCCACTGGAGAGGGCAGTGCCCAGGTTGTCCGGCGTGGGTCGGCTTGCGGAGTGAGGGTGAGGAGGAGGTCAGTTGGCGGGGGCGCCGAGGTCAGTGTCCGGCAGCACAGCACGTCGGCCGTTGGCTCCGGAGAGGGAGACAAAGGGAAGGCCATAGGCTTCCTCTAGTTCCCTTGTTCCGAGGGTTTCATGCGGAACCCCGCAGTCTAAAGATCCTCGGGAGAGCAATCCGGCACGATCGCCGAACGTCAGCGCGTTGTTTGGGTTATGCGAAGTGACAGCCAGCGCCAGGCCCCGGGCGGCCAGGCGGGCGGCGAGGCGGAGCACCATGTGCTGATGGGCGGGGTCGAGGTTTGCGTCCGGCTCATCCATAAGCAAGAACTTTGCTTCCTGGGCGAGTCCGCGGGCTATGAGGGCCAGTCTCTGTTCCCCCCCGGACAGCGAGCTATATGACCTGTCGGCCAGTTCCTCTAGCCCTACTGCCTGCAGGGCCCAAGCGACGATCTGTCGGTCGCGGCGAGTCGGCCCGGCCAGGCGCTTCAGGTGTGGTGAGCGGCCCATCAACACCATGTCCCGGGTGCTGTATGTGAACACCGGGCTGTGTGTTTGTGGTACCAGGGCGATGTTCTGCGCACGCTCCCGGGCGGTCAGGGTGTGCAGTTCCTTCTCCGCAAGGTAGATCCGTCCCTTGTCCGGGGGCAGGAGGCCAGCCAGGCAGTGCAGGAGGGTGCTCTTGCCGGCGCCATTGGCCCCAAGCAGAAACAGAAGCTCCCCCGCTAGGAGTTCTACTTCCACGTCCCGCAAAACGAGAGTTCGGCCGTTGTACGAGAACCAAAGGCCCATCGCGCGCAGGTTCATCGCCATCCTCCTCGGGCATGGAGTGTGCGCAAAAACAGGAATACAAAGGCGGGAATCCCCACCAGCCCGGTCAGGATCCCCAACGGTATTTCGGCCGGTAGCGCTGTTCGGGCCACCGTGTCCAGGACGATGACCAGCGCAGCGCCGATGGAAAACGAAGCGGGAAGAAGCTTTGCGTGATCGGGCCCCACAAGTGCCCGAGCTGCGTGGGGGACGAGGAGTCCGACCCACCCTATCACGCCCGCCGCGGCCACTGCGGCGGCGGTGAGGAGGGTGCCTGCTCCGACGACGGCCAGGCGCCACCTTCGCACGGGGAGCCCCAATGACTCAGCTTCCAGTTCATCAAGTGAAAGGACATTCATCCGCCAGCGCGTCGCGGTGAGCAGAATCGCTCCCAACCCTGTGGCTCCCAGAAGCGGCCATAAGTGGCCCCAGCGGACGGCTCCCAGGCCGCCTAGAAGCCAGTAGGTGATCGCTGGTAGCGCATTGGTGGGATCGGCCAAGTACTTCAGCATTCCCAATAGGGCGTCGAAGGCCGACGCTACGACGAGCCCGGCGATCACCAGGACCAACACGGACGCCCCAAAACCTCGCGACAGAAGCCACGAGCCCGCCACGGCCAGAAGTCCTAGGGCGAACGCCGATGCCTGCACGGCAACCGTGCTCCAGCCCAGGAGGAGTGCCGCCGCCGCTCCCAGCGCTGCTCCGGAGCTCGCACCCAGGATCCGTGGCTCGACGAGAGGGTTGCGGAACAACCCTTGGAACGCCGCACCGGCCACCGAAAGCCCTGCTCCCACGCACCCGGCGGCCAGAACCCGTGGAAGACGCACGCCTAACACCAAGGTCCGGCTCAGCTCAGGGACGTCTCCGCGCCCGAGTAGCGCCCCAACCACCTCGCTTGGGGGCAGCCACAGACGCCCCATGAGCAGCGCGGCGAAGCCGAGAGCTACCGGGGCGGTGACCAGGAGTAGCCAGGGTCCGAGCGGTTTTCTCACGGCACGGCAAGCTGATTCAGGATCTGTTCGGGCAGGGAGACCCCGTAGTGTTCCTCATACAGCGCCAGAGCCTCGACTGCCGCATCGAACGGTGCCTTCTCCGGGCGGATGACCTGTGCCAGCCACAGGGCGCCCAGCACGGCGTCGGGCACCGGTGCGTCCCACGGGGCGGCGACTCGGGGCATCTTGTACACGCGGCCTGTGCGGACGGCCTCGATCCACGCCCAGTGGGGATCGTCGATCAGGTCGGCCGGCTGGACGTTTCCGTAGGGTGCGATGACGATCACCTCAGGATCCCAAGTGGTCAGTTGTTCGAGGGAGATCTCGCGCCACCCCCCGCTTAGCCCGGCGGATACCGAGCGGCCTCCGGCTCGGGAGATGAGCTCGGTCTGCAGCATAGCACCGCTGGCTACATGGAAGGGCGACATGCCCACGAACAGGACGCTCGGCCGCTCCTCGGCGGTCAGCCCTCCAACAGCCTG
>PXEP01000034.1 GCA_003566155.1 Candidatus Acetothermia bacterium
CCCAGGATAGCGGGACTCGAAGCCCTCAAGCCCCAGCGTTGCCAGGGTTTGGGTTGCATCATCCTTAAGGCCCTGGATCCGCAATCCTAGTTCAGCATTGTCCCGCACGGTCTTCCAGGGCAGAAGACCGGCATCCTGCAGGATGAGCGCTACGTCGCGCCTGATCCCATGGACTTCCTCCCCGTCGATACGGATGTGGCCGGTTGTGGGTTTGATGAGCCCGTCAAGGGCGAACAGGAGCGTACTCTTTCCACAACCGGACGGGCCGACCAGCGATACGAGTTCTCCTTCCTCCACCGAGAAAGAGATGTCGTCCAAGGTCATGATCTTCCTCCGGCCGCGACCGTAGGCGAGGCTTAGGTTCTCTACTTCGATCATCTAACAGGGGGAACCACGACTTCGTCGAAATCAAGTCGGGATCGTACGTAGCCCCTTCCCTCGGCCCAGGACAGCACCTCGTAGAACACTCCCTTCTCCAGCGGAGCCGGCTTGGGGAAGTCGGGGATGAACAAGGCCTCGATCGCTTGTTCTATGATCTGTCGGTCCTCCGGGGACAGGGCCTCGGGCTCCTGCCCGGGCAGGAACAACTGAGTGGCCAGCTGCCATCCTAGGTCCTGCAGTTCTTCTCGGGGGAGCTGGTTGACCTCCACCACTGCTCGTTCCAATGCCCGGAAAAATGCGGCTACCTCGGCGGTCCTGTGCTCAAGGATGCTCCTGCGGAACAGCACCACTGTGGGCGGGACGGTGATTCCGGCGAAGTTCGACAGGACTGTGAAATCGGGGTTGCTATCCAAGTCGATGGCCATCAGATAATCCGCGTATGGTTGGGGAAACACGCCCGCTTGATACGCGCCCACGCCAAGCAGCTGTGCGTTCTTCAGAAGATCGTCTTCCAGCGCATATGCTCTACGCGGGGGGGTTAGTTCGCAGCTCATGAACAGTTGGTCCAACATGAACTCCAAGTCCGACTGCCCGGGGACGCTGATCCTCAGACGCCGGTTTTGCAGGGCGAGTTCCTCCAGTGTTGATATGTTGGCGAATCGTTGCGGGGTAACTAGCGACACGGGGCGCGGAGAGTCCTCCTCAAGGGCTTCTGTGGAATATGTGGTCCCCGCTATGACCGCGTCGGCGTCACGCTGGGAGAGGATCATCAGCGCTTGGGTGAGGTCCGTAATAAGTACGTCAACTTGCCGGGCCTGGAAAGCTTGCATCCTGTCCGACTGGCTGGAAAGGGGAATCAGCGTTACATCCAGGCCCTCTTCGGCGAACAGCCCCCAGCCGTCCCGCGAAGCTAGAATGACGGGTACAGAACCAAACAGAGGCGGAACTGACACCCGGAGGGGGGTTGCCAGTGCCGTGATCGGGGTTACGATCGCCAAGAAAACCGCTGCCCAAACGGATAGGCGCATTGCACGACATTATACGGTTCGGCAGGATGGGACGCAATTGTAACATCTGCCACTTGTCCCAGTGTTCGTCCCCGTGCTATAGTCACCCTAGGAGGTGAGTGAGATGGCCGGATGGCTCCTGTTGGCCCTGTTTTGGTTTGTTTGGCTGGGCGCGTTTGCTGCGTGGTGGTGCTGCTAGCATGAGAAAAGCGGTGCTCCTGGTGGCGCTTCTCCTCGGGGTAAGTATGGCCGCGGGCGCTGCCACACTCGATCCCGACAGGTTTATCGCCCAGACACAGCTGGACGAGGATCTGATCGTATTGTTGCTTGTGGATGAGCCCGGTAGGCAGGTGATCCTTGCCGTGGTCTACGTCAACGAGCGCACGCTGGAGGGGCGCCACAACCCCGCTGTGCGGGAGGTGTTGCCCGAATACGTTGACAAGAACGCTTTGCTTGTCACCGCCTATTCGGGCCGCACAGTCGACTGGGACCACACGAAAGTGACCGTTGCTCAGGACGATGCCCTCGTGCGTGCTGAAGGGGACCGGGTAGTCCCCATCACCGAAGGCTTTACTGCCTCGCGACTGGGTGCGGACAAGCCGATAGCGGGGATGCTGCTATTGGGCGATGATATCGATCCCGCACGGTCGTTCACTGTGAGCTATTCTGATGGGGCGTCGGCTGTAATGGAGGTCCAGTTCGAGCAGGTGGTCGCCGAGGATGATGATGGGACGATGGACACCTCGGGCACAGAAGAACCTGGCACAGACGGCGGTGAAGAGGCTGTAGGCGAGTGCGTGCAGCCGACCAACGATGAATGCCGGCGGTGTCCGCCGTTGTTTGGCTGTTTGACCGAGTGTATGGATCCATGCTCTTCCCGGGGTGCGCTTGGCTCTATCCTTCCTTTGATCTTGCTGCTTCTTCTAGGCCCCTGATAAGCATCTCGATCGAGGGCCCCATGATCTCGGGGATATAGCCCCCTTCCAGCACGCAGAACGTGGGAAGCGCAAGGTCCCCGAGTACGAACCCTATATCGTAGAAGTGTTGGATCTCCAAGCCCAGCGAGGCCAGGGGATCGTCTTTGTGTGCGTCAAACCCCGCCGAGATGGCCAACTGCTGGAACCCTTCCCCGGCTTGGGCGAGGGCGTCTTCCAGGGTATCGATGTACAGTTCTTTTCCGCACCGGGGTGGTAGGGGGAAGTTTAGGCAGTTGCCGCGGGATTCCTGGCCGGTGCCCGGGTAGTTGTACATGCGGTGCAGGGAGACGTAGGCGGTCCCCGGTTCACCGGAAAAAATGGCTTCGGTGCCGTTCCCGTGATGCCCATCGATATCGACGATGAGCGTGTTCAGCTCGCTGCGCCGCACGGCCACGGCGAGCGCGTTGTAGTA
>PXEP01000070.1 GCA_003566155.1 Candidatus Acetothermia bacterium
ACCTACTTCACCATGGGGTTCCTGGTGTACTCGCTCCTTGGGCTGACTGTGGGAGCGCGTGGGTTCCGCGTGCCTTTCCTGTACGCCGTATCGTCGCTAGCGATCGTGATCGGCCTGTGGCAGATGAAGGATCTCCTGTGGTACGGAAAGTGGTTCTCGATCGAGGTCCCCGAGCGCTGGAAGCCGCGGGCAACCAAGCTGGCCGCCTCGGTCGCCAGCATCCCCGGGGCCTTTTTCATCGGCTCGTTGGAGTCGCTGTTTTTGGCCCCCTGCACCTCGGGGCCCTACCTGGCCATCTTGACGCTCCTTTCCCAGACCACCGAGCGGCTGGAAGGCGCGCTGCTACTTCTACTCTACAACTTCGTGTTCGTCATTCCCTTGATCATCCTCGCCGTAGCTGTGCACTTTGGGTTCACCACTACAGCCCGCGCCGAACGCTGGCGGTCGGCCAAAGCGGGCAAACTCCACTTCGTAACCGGCCTGGTCATGTTCATCCTCGGCTCGGGCATGATCGCCGCCGTCCGCCTGGGACTTCTGTAGGGGGGACACATCTCGAACAGGGCTGTCACGCAACGCATAGGCGGAGGTCACCGTTAGGGAATTATTCGCTCCCTATATCAAGATCTGAGCCCGTTGGCGGGGGTTCGGGGCCGGTTCGCTGGCTGGCCGGGACGTCGGAAGAGAACTGAAGCTGCCACAGAGCCCAGAACAGGCCCTTCTTGTCCAGGAGCTCGCTGACCGAGCCTTCCTCCACGAGGTGGCCCTCGCGGAACACGAACACCCGGTCGGCTTTGCGGATGGTGCTCAGCCGGTGGGCGATGGCGATCGACGTGCGGCCCTCCATCACTTTGTCAAGCGCATCCTGCATCAGGGCCTCGGTCTGGGAGTCCACATTGGCCGTGGCCTCGTCGAGCACAAGGATCCGCGGATCGGCAGCCACCGCGCGGGCCATGGAAAGAAGCTGCCGCTCGCCGACAGAAAGGCGGGTCCCCCGCTCGCGAACCTGGGTTTCGTAACCCTTGGGAAGCTTCTCGATGGTCGGGTGGACGCCCACCTCTTCGGCCGCCGCCCGTACGTCGTCGGGCCTGATCTGCGGATCCCACATGGCCACGTTGTCGGTCACATCCCCGGAGAACAAGAACACGTCCTGAGGAACCAAAGCCAGCCTCCGGCGCAGGGCAGTCAGGTCGAGTCCGTTAATGTCCTGACCGTCGACCAGGATACGGCCCCGCTGCGGGCGATAGAAGCCAAGCAGCAAGTTCACCACAGTGGATTTGCCCGAGCCAGTGGGGCCGACCACAGCGATCCGCTCACCGGGCGCCACTCGGAAGGAGACGCCCTTCAACACCCAATCGCGGTCGTTGTAGGAAAACCACACATCCTCAAACACGACCTCGCCTTGGATATCTGGCGGCGACACGTCGCCGGACGCTTCGGTGGGCTCGTCCACCAGGTGGAATATGCGCTCCCCGGCGGCCATCGCCCCTTGGAGGAGATTGTACTTCTCCGAAAGCTCGGTAAGCGGCTGGAACAGCATGCGGATGTAGCTTATGAACGCAACCAGCGAGCCCAGGGTGAACACTCCGCTCAACACCCCCCGGCCCCCGTACCAGATGAGCACAGCCAACGCAACGTTTGTGACCAGCCATACAGTGGGTCCGAACACCCCATACACCATCACGGTGCGCATCTGGGCACTGAAGTACTGCTCGTTGATCGAAGCAAAGCGCTTGAACGCCCGCATCTCCTGCAAGAACAGCTGGATGATGGGCATGCCGGAGATGGACTCGGCGAGGTACGCGTTCAACCGGGCCAGATGGCGCCGGGCGTTGCGGTACGCGTCGCGCGCTTTGATCCGGAACCAGAACGTGGCAATGGCAAGCGGCGGGGCGAACGCCAGCATCAACAGTCCCAGCCGTACGTTCAGGCTGAACATCACCGCCAGAACGCCCCCCATCATCAAAAAGTCCCTGAGCGCATACACCAGCACCTCGGCGTACATCTCGTTGATCGCCTTTATGTCGTTGGTCGCCCGGGTGACCAGCCGTCCCACAGGCTGTTTGTCCAAAAACGGCACCGGAAGCCTAAGCAGGTGACCGAAGATGTGCCGGCGCATGTCGTACATCACCCGCTGCCCGCTGGCCTGCAGGAGGTACACCTGCCCGTAGGTGAACGCAAACCGCAACACTAGGAGCACCACGAACCCCAGCGCCAGGTACCCAAGGAGCATAAGCGCCTCCCCTTGCACCTGTAGTCGCTCCGTCGTCGAGAGCGCATCCAGATCGGCCTCGCGGGCGAACAGTCCCAGTTCGATCTCCTCGAACACATCGGGGTGCCGCCGGGCCACGTCCATGCCGGCATCGCCTTCTCGCAGGAGGAGCACACGCGAGAGCACAAGTCCTTCGGCCTCCAGCTCCTCCATCTGCCGGTCGGGGATCCTCCGCGAATCGGCCAAGAACAGATCATTCTCCAGCCTGAAAGCGTCCGGGTGCGGCGCCTGCTCGCTTTCCACCTCCACCCACGGCAGAACGAGCACCGAGTCGACAGCTGTTTTGGTGATGAACGGAAGCGCGATTTCGATCCCCGTGGCGAACACAGTGCACACGAACGCTATGATGAAGAACTTCTTGTACGGCCGGACATAGCGAAGCAGGCGCCGGAGAAGCGCCGTATCCATCGCTTTGCCTATTGCCAGATCTTCGTGTTCGTCGAAGTAAGCGCTCATTCCTCTAGCACCTGCTGATACTCGTTTAGCCTCGCGTACAGGCC
>PXEP01000087.1 GCA_003566155.1 Candidatus Acetothermia bacterium
AAGAAGTCGGGACCGGCGTGATGACCGGGCGGGCGCATTATGGAAAACCCGCAGCGCTCCTGGGCCGCGATCGCTCCTCCGGCCGACAGCGCCGCATACATGTGGATGTCAGGGCAGCGGGGGCAGTCAGGATCGTGGAAGTCGCCTTGTTCGACCTTCTGGACGTGCGCTTCCGTGTGAACCCGGAGGAGATCCTCGCGTGATGCCGGTTCCGGGCTGATGAACTGGAACCCGGCGCGCTCCAGGTAGTTCTGCGCCATGCGTACTCGGCCCGGTCTCTCCGGGTGGCCTGCGGCTTGGTATTCCAAGCACCGTTGGCTGAAGATAATGTCCATGGGAAATGATTATGGGCCGGTGGTTGATGGGGTGCAACAGTTGGTACTGGCTTCGAGTTCGCCGCGCAGGCGGGAGCTGCTTGGGAAGATCGTTCCCTCATTTCGCGTGTTGGTGCCGGGAACGGATGAGGGCGATATTCACCGGAAGGAGGACCTGCTGGCAGCCGCTAGCGCGAAGATGCGGCAGGTTCGCTCACAGGTGCCGGATGCACTCATCATAGCGGCGGACACAGGGGTGTTCTGCGACGGTCGGCATTTGGGGAAGCCCTCCGATGTGACCCAGGCGCGGGAGTACCTCCGTGCCCTGTCTGGGCGCTGGCATACTGTCTCTACTGGATTGAGCGTCTCCGCCCCGAGCTGTGAGCGGGAGGAGTTGGTGGAGACCAGGGTGTTGTTTCGCCGGCTGAGTGAGGGGGAGCTTGACTGGTACCTGAGGGAAGAGCAGGTGCTGGACAAGGCTGGTGGCTATGCCGTTCAGGGGCGGGCAGCGGTGTTCGTCCTGCGCATCGAAGGGGATTTCTTCAACGTGATGGGTTTGCCGCTGGCCACGGTGTATGATCTTCTGCGTGGGCTGGGGTGGCGTCCGGACGGGCAAAGCCCGTGTCTGAATCAAGGGGGTTGATGGTCCGGTGAACAGAAGCGTGCTTGTTGCGGCGATGACGGCTGTCCTGGTCGTGGTTTTGGGGATGGCAGGCTGGGCCATGGAGTACCGCGACCCAACCATATGGCAGTTCACCGCTGGCACATTGGGCGGTTATGCCCTTGGCATAGGGGGGGCGTATGGCTTGTCCGCACTTCTCACAGCGGATTGCACGGGTTGGGATTGTCTGGGACGGGCGCTTGTCGGTGCGTTTGTGGGCTACACAGGAGGGACCGTCCTCGGGGCTACCGGGGGAGTGTGGGCGGCCAGTGCTGTCCTGGGGGTCGAAGGGAACCTGGGGCTGTGCTTCCTCGGAGCGGTGGGAGGAACAGGGGCTTCGGTGGGGCTGGCGCTTGCTATTCAGATCCCTGAACTCCTGTGGCTGGGACCACCGGCGGCCGCCGCCGGGGCTACGGCGGGCTACAACCACCGAAGCGAAAGGTAGTCCTATCCGCCCACCGCTTACCCCCCACTCACCACGAACCACTCACCCACCACCTACATTCCCGTTCGTCCCTTTGATCTCTGGCACGCTTTGAATCGAAGGACCGTGTGCCGTCTCTATTGTGTCCAATGGCTCCATACACCAGCGGGAGTGCGGTCGTCTTATGTGCCGCCCCGCTGCGATCGCTGGTGGCGGACGTGAACCAAGCACGACGAACAAGTCCCTGTGGCCGCAGGGAGGGCTTGCCGGGTACCATGGGCGCCGAGAGGAGGGAGACATGTCAGACAAACGAAAGAAGGTCACAATTCCTGAGTTGTACGGCATGGTGGATCGTGGGGAGCGGATTTCCTTTCTTACCGCCTACGACTACCCAATGGCACGCCTGGAGGACAGAGCAGGGGTGGACATGATCTTGGTGGGGGATTCGGGAGCGATGTGCATGCTGGGGCACCCCACCACCCTGCAGGCGACAATGGACTTCATGGTGGAGATCACGGCGGCTGTTTCCCGCGCCGCTGAGCGGTCGTTTGTTGTGGGCGATATGCCTTATATGTCCTACCAGCCCTCGGATGAGATCGCGGTTAGGAATGCGGGGCGGTTCATTGCCGAGGGTGGAGCCGATGCCGTCAAACTGGAAGGAGGGGCGCGCATGGCCCCCCGCGTGGAAGCGATCGTCGATGCGGGGATCCCCGTTATGGGGCACATTGGCCTCACCCCTCAGGCGGCGAGCATGATCGGGGGGCTCAAATCCCAGGGGAGGGATGCCGAAACCGCCCTGGGACTTATGGAGGACACGGAGTTTCTGGAAGATGCCGGGGTATTCTCCATCTTGTTGGAAGCCGTCCCCGCCCGTGTGGCGGAGGAGATCGTCAAACGAGCCGAGGTCCCCGTACTGTCGATCGGCTCGGGTCCTGGGTGCCATGGGCAGCTCCTGATCGTGCATGACATCCTGGGGCTGTTCGAGGCGTTCACCCCCAAGTTCGTCAAAAAGTACGCCGACGTGGCCCAGACCATGACCACGGCCTTTGAGAACTACGTGCGGGATGTACGAAGCGGTGATTTCCCCGCCGCAGAGCATACTTATCGCATCCCCGACGAGGAATGGAACCGATTGCAGGAAGTCCTAAAGGAGGCTGAATGAACCAGGAAAAGGTAGCCAAGATCATGCAGGGAATTGGGGTGCCCGGCAGGGATGCCTACGAACTACCCTCAAGCAGCGCTCGGTTCCCCGATGGAGCGCACTATCGGATGGAGATATCCGGTGTGGAGCGCCCCGGTGTACTGGAGGCGGTGATCGACGAGGCACGCAAGCGGGACGTCCCTGTCCATCGGATGATCTCCGCGGT
>PXEP01000148.1 GCA_003566155.1 Candidatus Acetothermia bacterium
CACTACCTGCGCGCAGAGGAAACAGGGCGGTGGGACGCAGCGTGGGCCCGCAAGGTTTCTCTGGCCTGGGGAGAGTTGGAAGCCAATGCCAACGCCCAGCTGCTCATGGAGGTGGTGCTCCTGTGGCCGAGGAGAGCGTGAAGGCGCTTGTGTCACGGCGCGGATGCATTCCGGATGTTCATGTGGCCGAATGGGCTGAAGAGGTGGGCAAGCGGGGAGGATGGTGGGCGGAAGACGATGGACGCGGGCTGTGGGCGGTTAAGGTGCTGCGCTCCCCGGAGAACAGTGAAGAGGAGGCGCACGGGGCGCTCATCCGTCCTCTGTCCGCGGAAGAACTGCAGACCTTTGATCAACTGCAACAACAGGCAGATGCCCATCGCCAGACGGCTCAGGCTCTGGCGCGGGAACTGGAGATGACGATGCGCTTCATCGCCGCCGAGATGGATCTCCGGAGACGCTACCTGCGTCTCCTTTTCACGGCCCCGGGCCGCGTTGATTTCCGGGAGTTGGTACGGAAATTGGGACAGAAGCTGAAGCTTAAGATCGAACTCCGCCAGGTGGGGCCGCGGGACGAGGCGCGGGTATTGGGAGGGCTTGGCCCGTGTGGGTTGGGTGTCTGCTGCCGCACGTTCCTGCAGGAGCTTAAGCCTATCCCTTTGGAGATGGCCTTCGATCAGCAGCTGCACTTTTCCCCCGGGAGGATGACCGGCGTCTGTGGACGGCTGATGTGCTGCTTGAGGTACGAACATCAGCAGTACTTGGAAGCCCTTGCTGATCTTCCCCGAATGGGGAGTCGCATAGCAAGGGAAGGCCGTGAGGGAAAGGTAGTCGATGTGAACATCTTTCACCGGACACTGAGTGTTCAATGGGACGACGGCGACCGCGAAGACCTCTCGTGGGATGAGTTCAACAGCCAAGAGCACTAGTTCCTCGCGCCTGCCGTGACCCCCACGCACCAGCAACGCTGGTCCGCATCCCACATTCGTGAGGGGTAGCGCGATATTTGGCTTCTACACCGTCCCCGAATTGTGGCGTGTCAGCTTGTCTGCCGCGTTGCTGTCAAGGACGGGCCCCGCCGCCACAGTGGGTGGCGGTCTGTAGTGACGCACCTTGCGCGACGCGCCCCCGAACCCTCGTGGGAGACAAGCCCCGAGGCTGCAGTAGGCGAAGCGACGGAAAAGGGTGACGCTGCGGGTTGAAGCAGACCAAACGTGTACCGTGGGATCCGCCTTGCCTGTTGTCAGGAGGACGGTTCGAGCACGGTTATGCCCGAGACGCCCCGAATGCGGGGAACCTGAGCGCTGGGCACGGTGACCCGCGCGCGCAGGGACTCCGTGTCCGGCAGTAGCTCCAATTTGCCCAGTTCGGCCAGCCAAGAGATCAGTTCCTGCCTATCCCAGGGTATGCGGACGACCAGGTGGGCAAACTGCGAATCTAGCATCGCGGCGATGCTGTGGCGGAGTTCCTTCAACCCGCGACCGGTTTTTGCCGACACGCAGACTCGGGGATGGATCTCCGCCCGCGCACGGTCCAGCAACGATTGTTGCTCTGGGCTTTGCACGGCATCGATCTTGTTCAGTACGTGCAACACAGGCGGCCAGGGCTGGTCGTCTCCCAGCATTTGCTCGGCGAGGACCTCATGTACCGTAGCGTAGTGCTCCAGGACATGGGGTGATGAGGCATCCAGTACATTCAGAAGCAGCGACGCTTCCTGCGTGGACTCCGTGGTCGCGCGGAAGGCTGGGATTAGCTGGTGCGGAAGCTTGCGAATGAAACCCACGGTATCCGCTGCTACCGGCCGCCCGCCGCCGGGAAGCTCCAGACTGCGAACACGGGTGTCGAGAGTGGCAAACAGTTTGTCCTCTATTAGGCTGTCCGCTCCGGTGAGGCGTCTAAACAACGTAGATTTGCCTGAGTTGGTGTACCCAATGATAGCTATCTCTGGTGTCCCGCTTCCGCGCCGCTTCTTACGGCGCACGCTGCGTACCTTATCCAGCTCTTGCAGTTGGCGTTTTATCGATTGAATGCGGCGTTGAGCGTGACGGCGGTCCGATTCCAGTCGGGTCTCCCCCGGACCACGCGTTCCGATTCCGCCGCCGGGGTCGGTCAGTGCCTCTCCCCAGCCCCGGAGGCGAGGTAGCAGGTATTCCAGTTGTGCCAATTCCACCGACAACTCTGCTTCTCTGGTCCCGGCCCGCTGGGCGAAGATGTCCAGGATTACCTGACTGCGGTCCACTATTTTGAGCCCGGTGGCCTGCTCCAGGTTTCTCTCTTGGGCCGGCGAGAGCTCGCTTCCCATTACCGCCACCTGGGCCCCGTGCTCTCTAGCCAATTGTGCGAGTTGTTCCGCTTTTCCCTTGCCCACAAACGTCGAGGGGTGAGGATGCTCACGTCTTTGGACCAAACGGGCTACCACGTCTACCCCGGCGGTGCGGGCCAAAGAGGCCAATTCATCGAGCGCCTCCTCGTCCTCCCAGGCCAGGCGGCCTGGGGGAAGGACATCGGCCAGCACGGCCTTCTCCTGGGAGTAGACCCGCGCCCTGCGTCCCAGGTAATCCTCGATTAGTCGGCGGCCTTCGCTTTGCTTTCCCATATAAGAGCGCCGATGCTTTGAAGCTTGCTCACATAATTATCATATCCGCGGCGGAGTAGTTCCTCCCCTGTCAGTTCCGTACGGCCCTCCGCAGCCAGAGCCGCCACCAACAGTGCCGCCCCTGCCCGGATGTCGGTGGCCGCCACCGGAGCGCCGCGCAGATGTGCCGG
>PXEP01000001.1 GCA_003566155.1 Candidatus Acetothermia bacterium
TGCTAATCAGGAATAAGGTTAGGTTTGGTGAACTTCCCGACGCTATCGGCAGCAAGCGACACCGCGACGAAATCGACATTAATTTTTAAAGATCTGTCCGAATCAGGTTGACACGTTCCGCGGGTGCCGCGGGGCGAGGCGGCCTCCTGCGGCAACCCAATCCTATGTATCACTGCTACTGCTCACGAAGATATTCGCTCCAAATTTTCACACCTGTTCTGCCATCTGGGTCTGGGTTTGGGTCGCCTGCTCCTGGCCCTGTGCCTGAACCTTCACCTGGGGGGCCAGAAAGAGGCGCTCGGCTGAATCGTACTGCTGGGGTACCGTTTCCAGCAAAGGGGTCGTAGCCTGGTCCACAGTCGGTCGCATCGATGATGATCGCACCATATACATTGGGATTCCCCCCCATGCTGATCGAACCACAGTTCCGAATAACAATCAGCCCGACAATGAGGCTGTTGCCTCGCATTGTCAGATCCTCTCCATCAACCACCAAAATACCTTGTTCGAAGTCTGATCCGCCGATGTCGGTGAGACTGGTCCTCCCGCTTTCCAATTGAGTTTCGGGATTGTGGTCGGGAAAATCATCTTCTGGGAAAACAGATTCCCAAGTGGGCGGAGTGTCATAATCGGTCGCCCTCCGTGCGACGGTCATGTCTCTGCCTGTGACTAGTCCAGTCCCTGCCCGATCGAGACCTTGGTAAGCATGGAAGTTCCCACCACCCTGCTGGCTTACGCTGCTGCCAGCCTCGTGCGTTAGGAAAACAGCAGGGACGGCGGGCATCAGCCGATCCTCCCCTTGGGGCTGCATGCGGCAGTTGCCACCGCTGCAGTCCAAGGGTGGAAGCGGGTGATTAAAGCCCGAAACAGTCCCATAATCCACATCTGCACCTTGACCGGCGCCGGCATGAATACTACAAGAACCGCCAAAACAAGCTATCGCGGCCGGTGGATTGACCGGCGGTGGCCCACCCGGCGGCGGCTCCCCCGGCTCCTGCGAATCTATTGTAGAAAGATCCCACACTTCAACTAGCAGTTCGGTTCTTGCCAGAGTAGTCTCGTTGTCGGCCGCTAGCGCGCGGCCTTCGATCAGCACCTTGAGCTTGCTGTCTGTCCAAGACGAATCAGGGTCATACAGGTTTAACACATATGTGATCGACGGATCGCCACCCACAGTGCCTGGAAGCGGCGGTGCTGTGTTGGAGGTGGGCCAGGGATTATCATTCAGCCATGCCACCAGGTCGGCTCCGCCGGCCTCGGCCGCCATGAAGGAACGTGCGTTGTTATCCTGGTTAGCAGTCATCCTCTCCTGCATGATGCCTGTGTTCATGGCGGTCAGGGTGACCAAGGTTGCCACGGCCAGCAAGATAAGCCCAACGGCGAGCACGGCGCCCCGCTGGGTCTTTAGGTTTCCGGTGTTAGGTTTCATGGTGATGCTCCTCTAGCCGGTTGCATCCTTTTTACGTTGGCGATCCCAACAAGTTCTATCGCTCCTCCACGCTCCGGATGCGAATGTCAGCAACCGAGCGCAGCGCAGCGCATGGTGGCGCTGAACATTCCAATTGCCCCGATGGCTTCTCCTCCCGCCTGCTTCGCCAACTGAACCCGGACGCTGCGCACGTTACGCCATGCATCGGCATCGACGTCGCCTGCTTCTCCCCAGGCCGTGTTTTTCTTCCAATAGCCTTCGGCGACATCAGCGACTCCGAACGTGAACTTGGAGTTTTCAGCATCCAGCCCTACACCGAGTACCACCGTGGTTCCCGGTTCGTCCTTGGTGCCGTCGCTGTCCAACACCGCGACCACGTGACAGAGAAATTCGCCATCATCATTAATAAAGAATGTACTGACTACGCTGTAGACGCCAACGACTGGCCTGCCGAGGCAGTCTACCTTCCCGTCTTCAAGGTCGGTCTCGACGCGCAGCAAATTGTTTCCAGGGTCTCTAATTATGCTCCCTTGTTGTACAACCCGCATAATAGTTTGGGAGGCGAAGCGGAACGTTTCCTGCGTATTGCCTAGCTCAGTCTTGGTGCGGGACGTTTGTTGGTTGGAGAGAAACACCGTGACAGTCGCGCCGATCATCAAAAGCCCCAAAACAAGGGCGATCATCAATTCGATCAGGGTGAAGCCCCGTGACGTGCGCGTTTCCCGCCCTGTAAATTGGAGTACCACTACTCTTCCTCCTGCAGGCAAATTTCGGTGTGTTTTGGGGGGGGCGGCAGCCGGAAAAAGTGCTCGATTCGCTCTTCTTGTCCTTGAGCCCGACCGGTCCATTCAATGATGATAGTCCATACACCTGTGTTTGAGTCTGGGTTTAGGCCGGCATCCCAGTCCTGCTCAGCAAAGGTTCCAACGATGGTGTGGTCGTCTTTCCAGGCTTCAAAGATTTCGTCTTCCGCTCCCGGGACAATATTTCCTCCATTATCGTACAGGTCGCAGATGCCGCCCCAAAGGCGTTCAACGAGGTCTCTCGCCTGCATGGTCGCCATCGAGCGCTCGTAGCTGGCATGACTGTTCTGAAGTGATTGGAACTGGACCGCGGCCAACCCGAGCAGCCCGACCGATAGCACGAGCAACGCGATGAGGATCTCGATCAGCGTGAATCCCGATGCATGAATCGGGCGTCCGACGCGGCGAGCCCTCAGATTCAGTCGCATTTCACATCTCCTCGAATCACTTTGCTGTTACCGCCCAGAGTCATGCAGATGGTCCGGAATGCCCCGGGGCCTGAAGTAACCTCCACAAGAAA
>PXEP01000117.1 GCA_003566155.1 Candidatus Acetothermia bacterium
ACTGATGGCGCTGTTTCAGGCCACCTACGGCGTGGTGGCGCATGCCACTGGCGTCACCGACATTCTCGGTCTGTGGCCACGCAACACGCCGCGTGCGGGGCACGGCACGCTCAGCAACTACAACCTGTTCGCGGCCTACCTGGCGCTGCTGTGGCCACTCACGGTGGCCGTCTGGTGGATTCGTGGCATGCCGCTGCTCGGACGCCTGCCGTGGGAGATGAAGCTGACCGGCAGCCTGATTTCGGGCGCGGTAATCGCCGCGGCCATCTTTGCCAGCACTTCGCGCCTGGGCAGCACCGGAGCGCTGGTCGGCGTGCTGGTCGGCCTGTTGCTGTGGCAGCGCCTGCACAGGCAGTCACGGCACGAACGCCATGCGGCATGGCTGCCGTACCTCGTGCTGGCGGCCGGGTTGATGGCGGCGGCGTGGTACGGACTCACGCCGTTGGCGGAACGCCTGCTGGGCACCGGCCTGCACGATGCCCGCTTTCAGGTCGGGGGCGTGCTGCTTCACGAAGTGCCGTGGACTGGGTACCTGCACGGCATTGGGCTCGCCGGGTTCGAGTCGATGTACCTGCAGTTCAAGCCGTCGTCCTACTGGAATCGCTGGTTCGACTACGCCCACACCGACCTGTTGCAGTGGTGGGTCGAGATGGGCCTGGTCGGGCTGATCCTGCTGGCCACGGTCATTGTCACGCTGATCCGCCGGGTCTGGCTGACCCCGGAGCGCATCGCGCTCTACGCGGGGCTGGCCGCGCTGGCCTTCATCGGGTTGGGCGATTTCAGTTGGCACAATCCGGCAACCCAGGCGGTGCTGGCACTGTTCATCGGCGTCCTCCTGCAGCCGCCCCGAAGGCGGCAGCGACGGCGCCTGGCCGGCAGCGAGGGCGACCCGGACCGGGACTGAGAACGAACGGCAAAAAGTGGGTTTTTGCCATTTTCCGGGAAAAGCCCGGAAATCAGGAAGTTCCGGAATCGTAGCCTGATCGTCGTTATGAGTTTTGGGTGTTCCAAACTTGTTCCAGGGCGAAAACCCAAGTACGGTTATACCGAATCGCAGGGTTTTGCAGGACCGCCGTCTTTCGGCGGTCGTGTTGTTCGGGAGAAGCGTATCCGGTCACCGTCGTCACGCCGTGTCGTGCACGACGCTGGCGGTAGCGTGCCGAAAGCCCCGCCACCTTCAACGAGGAATGCACGTCATGGAAAAGATTCTCGTGTTGGGCGCCAATGGCATGGTGGGTTCTGCCATCGTGCGCGCACTGATCGCCAAGCGACACGATCCCCGATCGATCTTTCTGCTGGATCGCCAGGATACGGACCTGTCCTCCCAGAGAAGCACGATGGAGATCATCAATCACTACCATCCAACCCAGGTGTATCTGGCGGCGGCCAAGGTCGGCGGCATTCATGCGAACAACACCTATCCGGCCGAGTTCATCCGCGACAACCTGGTCATCGCGACCAACGTGATCCACGCGGCGCACGAAGCCGACGTGCCGCAACTTCTGTTCCTGGGCTCCTCCTGCATTTATCCGCGTGATGCCGCGCAGCCGATGCGCGAGGACGCGCTGTTGACCGGCCCGCTTGAACCGACCAACGAGCCCTACGCGATTGCCAAGATCGCCGGCATCAAGCTCTGCGAGAGCTACCGACGCCAGTACGGTCGCGACTACCGCAGCGTGATGCCCACGAATCTCTTCGGCCCGAACGACAACTACCACCCCGAGAACAGCCACGTGGTGCCCGCGCTCTTACGCCGCTTCCACGAGGCCCGTGAGCAGAACGCCCCCGAAGTGGTGGTCTGGGGCACCGGCACGCCGAAGCGCGAATTCCTGCACGTCGACGACATGGCCGAGGCCTGCGTGCACGTGATGGACCTGCCCGAGGATGTCTACTGGGGCGCGGTGCCGCCGATGCAGAGCCACATCAACATCGGCACCGGGCAGGACTGCAGCATCCGCGAACTGGCCGAGACCATCGCGCGCGTCACCGGATACGAAGGCCGACTGACCTTCGATACCAGCCAGCCGGACGGCATGCCGCGCAAGCTGCTCGACACCGCCCTCATTGAATCCCTCGGCTGGTCGCCACGCATCCCGCTCGAAGAGGGGCTTCGGGATGCCTATCGCTGGTTCGTGGAACGTGAAGCCGATCGGAGAACCGCATGAAAGTCGCATTGATTACCGGCGTCACCGGCCAGGACGGCGCCTACCTCGCCGAATTCCTGCTGAACAAGGGCTACCTGGTCCACGGTATCAAGCGCCGCACCAGCCTGTTCAACACCGACCGCATCGACCACCTGTACCAGGATCCGCACGATCCCGACCGGCGCTTCGTGCTGCACCACGGCGACATGACCGACGCGACCTCCCTGATCCACATCATCCAGAAGACCCAGCCCGACGAGATCTACAACCTCGCCGCCCAGAGTCACGTGGCGGTGAGCTTCGAGGAACCCGAATACACCGCGAACTCCGATGCCCTCGGCGCGCTGCGTGTGCTCGAGGCGATCCGCATCCTGGGCCTCGAGGAGAAGACCCGCTTCTACCAGGCGTCTACCTCGGAGCTGTTCGGCCAGGTACAGGAGACCCCGCAGACGGAGACTACGCCGTTCTATCCGCGCAGTCCGTATGCGGTGGCCAAGCTCTACGCCTACTGGATCACCGTCAACTACCGCGAGGCGTACGGCATCTACGCCTGCAACGGCATCCTGTTCAACCACGAGTCGCCGATCCG
>PXEP01000107.1 GCA_003566155.1 Candidatus Acetothermia bacterium
GGCGGCATTACCGGTGGAATTGCTGGCACTGCGGTTCAAAACAGCCTTTCCGGTCAGCGTGAGTTGAGAGGGGTAGAGCGGTACGTCGGCCCAGCCGCCGGCGCGGTCGCGGGGACGCGAACCGGTGGCGCCCTGGGTGAAGCAGCGGCGGCGAACGCTGGGCGCTGCGATGTCAGGCAGACAGTGACTACCCGCGACGGTGCCACAACCACCACTGAAGTTCATGACTGCCGACAACGGGGTCCCACCACGGCGCAGCAGCCTGTGCCTGGCCGGTTCTAAGAACGGCGTCGAAGGAGCCCCTCAAGGAGTTGCACGCCAAGATCTCGCATTCGATCTTGAAAGCGGATTTTTTGGCGGGCCCCCGCACGGCTCGATGGCCGTGTGCAAAGCGATTTTCGAGCCGGAACACCCGCTCAGCATCACGCGCCAGTGCGCGCTGCTGGGGCTGTCGCGGTCGAGCGTCTACTACCGGCCGGTGCCGGCTCCTGCGGAGGACCTGGTGATCATGCGCCGGCTCGATGAATTGCAACTCGAGCATCCCTGGACGGGCTCGCGCAGCCTGCGCGACCAGTTGCAGCGGGATGGGCATCCCGTGGGCCGGAATCGGGTACGCCGGCTGATGCAGCGCATGGGGCTGCATGCGGTGTACGGCCGCCCCCGGACCACAATCCCGGACCAGACCCACCGGATCTCCCCGTGCCGGCTGCGAGGCCCTCGCAGCGACCGGTCCAACCAAGTCTGGGCTGCCGATGTGACCTATTTTCCGATGGCCCGGGGCTCCCTGTGCCTGGTGGCGATCCTGGACTAGCGTTCGCGCAAGGTGCTGGACTGGAGTCTGTCGGACACCCTCAGCGCGGACTTCTGTGTCGAGGCCCTGGAGTAGGTCCTGTGGCGTCACGGCACCTGAGATGTTCAACACGGATCAGGGCAGCCAACTTGGGTTCAAGGGGTTGCCGCTAAGAAATGTGTTCGCTACGGCTTGACCAAAGCACCTGGCCTTCCGTTCTGGTCTACGCGTTGACCCAGAGAGACTGGGTCAGGGCGAAGGAAATCATGGCCGAACATGGGCCGTCACTAATGCCCACCATCAGCCACGGGCTTCACCCGCAGTCGGCCTTGCCCCATGGTGGTACCAGCCCCGGCGTGGATGAACTGCCCGAGCCACAAATACGGCCAGAATGGTGCGATGTCCTGGGGAGGCAGTAACAGGTCTCCCATCAGCCCGTCCATCGTGACTTCGCGCTTTTGGCGCGACGAGTACCGATTCCATGAACGCCATTCCAGCAGCACATCGGCCAACTCAACTTCGCGGGCCTTTCGGGTTAAACCGGCGAAATCGGTTTCCAGCGGGCGGTCCGTGTGAAAATAGGACAGCATGGAGACGCGGCGCAGCAGGTTGGCAAACAGATCCACGAACTGGAATGTATCCGCCCGAACCGGGCGCCCATCGCGCCGCAGACGCAGCGGGGTCAACACATCGATCCGTACCCCTGCGGCCGGCACGAGCGGTACTGCCGGTTCGCTGGGTGGAGTGATGTCGACGCCCCACCCGGGCTGATAGACGCGCTGCCACTGACCCGATCCGATCGGGGTCTCGCGTTCGGCAGAGTCCAGTTGCATGCGACCCAGCCCCTTGCCCAGTCCGTGCTGACCTGCCCGTTCAAACGCATGCAGCAGATAAGGGAGATGCCTGTTGCCATGCCCCACCAAGGTCAGTTCGAGGGTATAAGGGGCACCAGCGTTGAGGTGCACCGGACCCACCCGAGGATTGAGCACAAACGGATGCGGTACGGCGGGGTACTTGCGCATCTTTTCCGCAGTTGGTGGGGGCGGGGTCTCGAAGACCCAGGCGTACGCACAGACGTGTACCAACGGGCAGGGGGCACACTTCGGCAACTGCGTGACGCAAACCGAGCGCTTGAGAGCATGCCCTAGTGCACCCCGCCAGGTGGAACCAGCGAATTCCGGCAGCCGCGCAGCTTCGAGCGCGGTGAAATGAAGGCGGTAGCGGGCAAGCGGAAGGCGCGGTCGTTCCGGGATCATGGTCAGCATTTGCGAAGAGCGATGAAAGCCTGTCGTCGGACAATACTGGGCCGCAGGGCATCATCCAAGAGTTCACTGCCGCAGGGACCTGGACCACGATCAAAGGCCGGATAACAATAATCCTGGCTCTGATCGGTGGAGTTCTTGATGCGTGGCACGCGCTAGGTTGCGATCAATGTTTGTTCTGCCTGAACCAGCCTGCCCCAAGCCACCCGTCCCGACGAGTTCGACAAGCTTGTCGAATCCGCCACGCGGACGAAAGCCGTTCTATATTGCCGCAGTGATGGACCAACAGGAACCCGCCATGTCGCCCCACCAGCCCGAAAGCTATCCTCGCCGCACACTTCTCCTGGTCACGGGGGCGACCCCGCAGATACTCACGGAAACACTGTACTACCTCACCCAGAAGGCGCGGCCAGCCTTCGTCCCGACCGAAATTCAGGTAATCACAACGCAAATCGGCGAGGAAAAGCTCCATCGAACCTTGCTCGATACGACCAGCGGCTGGTTTCACCGCCTGCGCGACGAATGCGACCTGCCATCCATCACGTTCAGCAAGGAACAAATCCGCGTGATGCCCGATGCGCATGGGAACCCGCTCGACGACATCCGCACGCCAGAGGGTAACGAGTACGCGGCCAACTTCATTACCGACACGGTGCGCCAACTGGCAGAAGATGATTCGTGCGCGATCCACGCATCGCTCGCTGGCGGCCGCAAGACCATGGGGTACTACCTCGGTTATGCCCTGTCACTGTTCGGGCGGCCACAAGACCGTCTGTCGCACGTGCTCGTGTCCCCTGGGTTCGAATCACGTTGGGATTTCTTCTATCCCCGCCCGGGCCAGAACGACGACGAGCGTGCCGACATCCAACTGGCGGAGATCCCGTTCGTTCGCCTGCGTGACCAACTCCCCGCCTCGCTCAAGACCCTGGAGAGCGGCATGTCCAGCTTCAGCGGGATCGTCCGTGCCGCCCAGCGCGCCCTTGACCCCGCGGGGGTTCTCATCGACTACCGAAACGGCTGCCTGGAACTGGATGACGGCCACCGCATCACCCTGAGCCCCGCTTCCATCGCCTTTTATGGCTGGATTGCCCGCCACACGCAGCAGGGCCGCCCCGTCTTCGCCCCGAGCAAGCAGAAACCCAACCGTGACCACCTGAAAACGTTTCTGGAAGAGGTGGGCAAAACGGACGCGCGATCGCAGACCGCCAGGGTCGAAGAAAGCGTGCATGGAGGGATGACCAGAGCCTACTGGGACGACCGCAAGGCGCACCTGCGGCAGGAACTCGTCAGCGCACTCGGCCCCTTGGCAGAGGCCTACGATATCCGGGCCATCACTCCCAGCCGGCCGGCCGGTTACGGTCTCCCCGTCGAGTCCAGCCGCATCCGCTTCCTCAGCTGGTAGGTGCGGAGTTGAACGGACTGGCTTCATGTCCAGAAAACGTTGCCAAAAAAGAGAGCAAAGCCACAGGGCAAGCGATCATTACGATTGTTAAACTAACGCCACCAAGCCGAACTTCCGGTTCATCACCGGCCGATCTCACCTTCCAATCGGATGGGCGTGGCGGCGGCACTGATCCCGGATTTTTGACAGCGGCCAAGGAGTAGCTGCCCCATGTCGATTCATGCCTATTTATTCGAGGCGAAGTCCATCCAGACCTATATCCTGGAGTCCGGTCGAATGCGGGACCTGATCGGGGCCAGCGAGATGGTGGATGCACTCACCAGCGATCTGCTGCCCGATGCGCTCCACACCCTGGGCTTCCAGGACGACGGCCCCGTCCGCTTCTCCCGCCGTGCTGGGGGTGCGCTCTATGCTTTCGCCAACGACATCGAGCCATTGGAACGCTTCGCGACGCTCTGGTCACTGCTGGTGCAGCAATTTTCGCCCGGGCTCAGCTTCGATGCAGCGCGCGGCACTGGGTCGGATGAGGCCGCCGCATTCGAAGCTGCCCGTGCCGCATTGCTTGCTGACGCCTCGCGGTTCCGTCCGGTGTTGCCAATCACCGCACCAATCACACAGCGAAGTTCACGGACAGGGCAACCGGGTGTCGAGATCGATGCCTCCGACCAGGGGGTGATCGACCTCCCGACAAAGCGAAAGAAATCCCGATTTTCGAATCCGGCCCGGATTGGTCTATTTACGCGTTTTTCTCCACCCAAAACCGACCTGCGTTGGCGTGACTGGCCGCGAGACCTGACGCCGGGGGTAGACGGCGGCTTCCCGTTTCGGGGGGATGACCACACTGTGGCTCTCATCCACGCGGACGGGAACGGCCTTGGCGAACTCCTCCGCAAGGCCAAGGAACGGGCGAGCAAGGATCCGACCCAGTATGTTCACCTTTTTCGCGAGCTTTCGCTCGCGATTGCCCAGACGACCGAGAGAGCCGCGCAGCGAGCAACACAGGCAGTACTGCTGCCCGAGCGTGAACAACGGATCAAAGACAATGGGGGAATGCAAGATCAGCCCCTTGCCGCGCGCCCCATCGTTCTGGGTGGTGACGACCTAACGCTCCTCGTGCGCGGGGACCTCGCCATTCGCTATCTGCAGGAGTTCCTTGGAGCCTTCGAGGAGGAGAGCCGCCGCCGGTTGCCCGAGTTGCAGATCGGCACGGATGGCCTGACGGCTGGCGCAGGTGTGGTCTTCATGCGAGCCAGCCAACCTTTCTACCTCGCAACCGCACTGGCCGAGGACCTGGCGCGTCTTGCCAAGAGACAGGCAAAGGCCATCGATACCGTAGCCCCGCCTTCGGCCGTGGCCTTTCACCGAGTCACCAATTCGATGGTTGAACGCTACGAGGAGATCGTGCTGCGCGAGAAGACCTATGTGCACCATGACACCCGTTTCGTCGATACCCTCGGTGCCTATGCCCTCCACCAGGGGCAGGGGCTGCCAGCATTGTCCGACCTTCTAGAACTGCAGGAGCTACTGGCCGGACCGCTAATGAGCCGCGGCCCGACCCGGCAATTGCATAGCCTGATCGGCCTCGACCTAACCCAAGCCAGAAGTCGTTATCGACGTTGGCAGATGCTGATGCGGGAGAACCAGAACCCCACACTCGAATCCTTCAAGGCTACGCTTGAGCGACTGGGTCAAGCGCAGTCGCCTCGCGTATTTGGCGCTTACACAGAACACCCGGACCTCCCCTACTTCACGCGTCAAGACGGATATGTCTCCCCGCTCGCCGACGCACTCACCCTGACGTCAGTAGGCAGCGCCATGCCCGAGAGCACAGCTACCGAGAAAGAACCCTCATGAGCACTCACGTCCTCAAGATCGATCTACGCACCTTCTGGCATCCGGGTGGCGGACGCGGCCATGGCCTGGTGCTCGATGCCGTTGCTCACCGCGACAGCGGGGGCCTGCCGGTATTGCCAGGCCGTCACATCAAGGGCCTTTTGCGCGACGCCCTGGAACGTGCCGAGCTTTGGGGCTGGACGGGCTATGACGGGCTGGCTTCAGTCCTGTTCGGGGACCGAACCGAGGAAATCGAACGCACTGGCGGCACGCCGAGACCGGGCTGCCTGCGCGTTGGCGATGGGCGGCTGCCGACACGCATCGCCCACAGCCTCAGCGCCGACAAGTCCCTCTGCAAGGGACTCTTCCGGCCATTACACGCCACGGCCGTTGAACCCACCACTGGTACGGCAAAAGACAAGTCCCTGCGTGGCATCGAAGTCGTCATCCCCCTCCAGATCGAGGCCATGATCAGCCCGGTTCCAGGTCAAGTTCCCCCAGCTGATTGGCCACAGCAACTCAGCGGTGTCCTGCCCCTGATCCATGCTGTCGGCGCTCACCGGACCCGCGGGCTGGGCCGCGCCGTACTGCGTATGGAGAAGGAGTAACCATCATGAACGCGATGCCCGTGATCCGTCATGCCCTCCGTATCACCTTGCTGGAAGACTGCGTGTTCAGCGCAGGAAATGCCACTGTTGGGGGCCACCGCAGTGTTGATCGGATACCCGGACAGACCCTGCTGGGAGCTGCAGCCTCACGCCTATATCGCCGTTTTCTCGATGCGGGCGGGACACGTGCTTATACCGCATTCCACTCGGGCCGGCTGCGCTTTCTGGATGGCCTCCCCTGCGCAGATGACGAGATCGCGCACCCAGTTCCGCTGGCATGGCACGAGGCCAAGACACCGGCTTCAGGCGACAGCACCGTCTACAATTTTGCAGCACCGGGGTCCAATGGTGAAATCCCAGGGGGCAAACAGCCCAAGCAGATTCGCGAGGGATACGTATTCGCGGACGGTCGCCGCTTGCTCCCGATGCGGAATCTGCGCATGAAAACCGCGATTGATCCCAGAACGGGGCGCGCCGACGAAGGAAAACTGTTCGGGTACGAATCCCTGGTCCAGGGGCGCAGCCTCATCGCATGGGTAGAGGCGGATGCCGACTGCGATGATCTGCTCAAAGAGGTCGCAGCCGTTTTGCATGGTGAAATCCTTCTGGGACGATCCCGCTCTGCGGAGTACGGGCGTGTGCACGTCGAATTCGCACCCGCGGCCACCCCCATCAAGCAAGGTTCCACGGGTTCCTCAACCCATCTAACCCTCTGGCTGCTTTCCGATCTCGCCCTGACCGACGACACAGGGCGCCCAACACTGGAACCTTCAGCCCGAGCCCTGGGGCTCCCCGGCGCAAAGATCCTCTGGAGCAAGACGTTCCTACGACACAGGCGTTACTCGCCGTGGAATCAAGCTCGCCACGGGTACGACCGCGAGCGGCTGTTGCTGGCCGCTGGCGGCGTCATCACCCTGCAACTGGAGACGCCGCTCACACAGGAGCAGCACGACCGCCTCGCGACCGGAATCGGCCTGTACCGGGAGGCCGGCCTTGGCCGGGTCTGGATGAATCCACCGTTTTTGCAGCAGGAAACACTGTCCCCTCCCAACGGCTTGAGCCCCTCACCCCGGGTATCAGATGCTGTCGCGGATCACAGATTGCTCTCCTGGCTGCGCATGCAGTCCGAGGACTGGAAGACCGACCTGGACCAGACGGCCGGCGAGTATTCCCGCGAGTTTGGCGAGCAACTTCGGGTCGCGCGAAGGCTGGGTGGCGTGAGTCAGCAGGAAGATTTCGGCCCCTCCAAGAGCCAATGGGGCCGTGTTTACGAAACCGCACGTAGCCGCTCGGGGCAGACCCTTTTCGAGGCGCTATTCGAGGGTGATCAGGCCGTGATCAAGCAACAGGGTGAGGGCTGGAGCGAAACCATACGGTACACGGAAGAAGGCGCGCCTTATCGTCTCCGTGATTGGCTGCGAGATCGGCTCGCCTGGGATGGAGCCATGCCTGCCGAGCACTATGCCTATCTCGTGCGTCATCTTGCCCACCGACTGCGCCAGGATACCCGGCGCCAAGGAGTCCGGACTCATGACTGAGAACAGGGCCGACCGTCGCCGGGATTACCCGGTCCTTCACCTTGCCCGAGCCATTTTGGAGGCCGATACACCGCTGTCCATCAGCACGGGCACCCCCGACGGGGTGTTTGACACGGCACTGGTGACCGATGCCAACGACCTTCCGGCGATCCCCGGTAGCAGCCTGGCTGGCGTGCTCCGGCAACTCTGGCGGGAGAGTTACCCGGGCGCCACTTCCGATGACGCGCTCTTCGGTTTCCAGCAGCGCGCATCCGGCGATGCGTCCAGGGTGATCGTGTCCTGGGGGACAATGCTGGATAGCCAAGGCCGTGCCGCTGAGGGCCTCCTCGCGGTTACCGACCCGTCGCGACTCGAAGACGACTCGCTGCTCCAACGCGCCCGGTCCGGCATCGACGAGCCCCGGTTCCGTAACCGTGTGCGAATCTCACACCGAGGAACGGCGGCCGACACCGGCAAGTTCGACCGCGCCCTGATACCGCGTGGTTATCGTTTCGCGATCGAGTTGCGGCTGTGGAGCCGATCCATCGACGACCCGGATTGGACTCGCCTGCTCGACCTGCTCGACCACCCGGCATTTCGCCTCGGGGGCGCAACCCGAGCAGGCCTTGGCAAGATGCGATGCATCCGGTGCCATCAGGCGAGCTTCCGTCTGGATGCCGCGGGTGGAACGAAAGGCGCCGCGGCACTCGCGGCGCTGGATCCCGAACTCCATGCCGTAACCGGCCTGTCCCAACACACTCCGGACTGGAAGGGCAATGGAATCGTCACCGGGATGCTCACGCTGGCGCCGCGGGGGTTCTGGCGTATCGGCCAAGGTACCGAGGATCTGCGCCATTACCAAGGCCAGCCGAACATCCGAGAGGCCGATCTCCTGCCCGTAATCGAGGAGACTGTGCACTGGCCCCACAACGGTCCTGCGCAGATTCATTCCCACCACCTCCTGTTCCCCGCCAGTTCCCTGAAAGGAGCGCTGGCCCACCGCATGAGCTTTCATGCCCACCGAATCGCTCGCACCTGGGCGCAGCCGTACCAGGGAGAACCAAGTCGGCCCGCCTGGGTAGACGCCTTGCTGGGGAGCGTCAAGGACAAGACCACTTCTGCTCCAGGACAGGCCGGAGCCATGTACCTGGACGATGTTCACATCCCGCTCGCCAATGTCGATTTGCGGGAAGTGCCCCACATCGCTATAGACCGCTTCACGGGCGGTGTCCGCAACGGTGTATTTTTCGAAGAACTGAGCGTCTACAAGACCCACCAACCGATCGTGATCCCGATCGCACTCGACGAAAGCCGGCTGAAACGGAACACAGCGGACACAACGAGCGTAAGCCGCGCCCTCAAGGCTGCGCTGGACGACCTCTGTCAGGCGCGCCTGCCGCTAGGCTCGCGTACCGCAACCGGCAACGGCTTTTTCGATGGTGAGCTCACAGGCCCACTGAAGTCCTGGCTGGACAGCCCCCCCAAGACACCGAGACATCCCGATGAACGTCCTGAGTGAGTACCAAATCCTCGCCGAACGGCACCAGCTGCCTCCGATGCGGTCAGGCGGCTACGTCGCCAACAGCGAGGCTTTCGAAGACCCTGACCAGGTCTGGAACAGGCTTTCCGAGCTGCGGCCCAGTCAAGGCTGGCTTCTCTTCCAGTCCCAACAGATTCCGTTCACCAACGGGTTGGTGGAACCCAAGCCGGAGTGGGGGGTGTTGCTTGCGGCAGAGGCGTACGGCGAAACCGCCGGGACCTCCACCTCGATCGCCCTGGAGCAGGATGGTCGCGGCGGCTGGGTGCTCACCCGTTACACCCACGCGCAGGAGGGTGACCACCTCTACGACGAGCCCGACCAACTGGCTCATAACCGTGGCCGACCGGACCCAAGCAAGCTCCGTTACCGCCGCTATTGGCGTCTTGATCCAGAGCTCGGTTACGTCCAAACCGTCGCCTGTTTCACTGGATTCGTTTGAGGGATACCCCGATGGGCCTCGCACAAAATACGCCTCCGATCTCCGCTCCCTACAACTTCGTCCCGCTCTCGGATACGGTCGTTGAACCGGATTGGGCCGACCGTACGTCGCATGACCTTCCGTTCGAGGACGGGATCAGCGGCGAGATTCGCTACTCCCTAATTGCACACAGCCCCCTACTGGTGTCGGGTCCGCAGACAACCAACAACGTGAAGCGCTTCTTCCAGGTGTCGCCGGGCTCCAATGGCTACGCCATCCATGGCGCAACGCTCAAGGGTATGGTTCGGGCGGTCCTGGAGATTGCCAGCTTTTCGCGCATGAGCCACACCGACGACGCACGCTATTCCGTGCGCGACCTCACTGCCGGCGCTCGCCCGTTCTACGGGAACAAGATGACGGAGCGGGGCACAGGGCCAAATCAGTATCGTGCGAAAGCGAAGGCCGGGTGGCTGCAGTTCGACGCCAGCAGCGGCGAATGGAAGCTCACCCCATGTGACTACGCCAGAGTCCAACATGACGATTTGGCAGCATTCAGCGGTAACAACTGGTGGCGGGGAGTACCACATTGCAGTGCAAGAGAAAAATACAACCGCTGGGCACCGCAGAGTCTCGATATCTGGTTCGACCCCGGTCCCTTGACCTGGCACCGACACAGCCAGGGAAGACAACTCGAGTACCGATTGGCAGGCAACCTCGGCGGCGGGGCCACACAGGGTACCCTCGTCCTGACCGGCCAACCCGCGCCGCGCCCCAAGGACCCGGCCAGGCAAAGTGGGAAGAAACACCTGGAATTCGTGTTCTTCGGACCTTTGGGCGCCTCGACCGTGGTTCCGGAATCAGTCATGCGCGGCTTCCTCGCAATTCATCAACCGCGCCCGCAATTCGGATACGCTGGTGAGGAGTGGGCCTACTGGCGCTCGAAAGCCAGAATCCCAGTGTTCTATCTCACGGACTCCGTTGGCGGGATCGAATCACTCGGTCTGGCCTTGATGTACAAACTGCCGTACACGCATACCGTGCGGCAAGCGATGCCGGGCGCACATCAACAGGATGCCAAACCGGATCTCGCAACCCTGATGTTCGGATACGCGGGAGACGATTCCGCCAACAAGTCCCTGAAGGGCCGGGTATGGTTCGAGATGGCGCAGGTCAGGAGCGGCACGGCCCACGAGGCACCGGCACTCGTGACCGTGCTCAACGGCCCGAAGCCGAGTTACTACCCGAACTACATCAAGCAGGCTCATAACAAGGATGGTAACCGCCAAGTCGCCTACCGAACCTTCATGGACGCGCAGCCAGAGATTCGCGGTTGGAAGCGCTACCCGGCACGACCCACGCAAGGCGATCCCACGCCAGGTACGGATAACGTCACCCAGACGCTTCAACCACTGGCAGCCGGTGTTACGTTCGACGGACGGGTCGTATTCCATAACCTGAAACCGGTCGAACTGGGCGCGCTGATCTGGACGATGACGTGGGGTGGCCGCACCGACCTGCGCCACAACGTCGGGACCGGAAAGTCGCTCGGGCTGGGACAGGTCCGCATCCAGTTCGACGATATCCATTTGATCACCAACGACGGGTCACAAGCTGATACAAGCTCCAAGTATCAGGAAAAATTCGTGTCCTACATGGAAAAACATGTACAGTCATGGGCGAGCAGTGCGCAGATCAAGGCCCTGTGCGGCATGGCGAAACCCGAGCAGGCCAAGCGCTTCCCCGGCGCTTTGAGACACATGTCTCTGGGGGATGGCACGCGCGGTTCCAACGAGTTCCAGAACGCAAGAAAGAACCACCGTGTCCTCGCGCCCTACCCTGGGCTGGCGTGGAGCCGTGCCACTGGTCCAAGTAAACAGCAGCGCGGCGAAGGACCGACCGTTTGGAAGAACGTCGCCCTTAATCTGGATCCAGGCAAGAACGAAATCTATGTGCAGGGCCCCGAGGGAAACCGGGCCTTCTCGAGTGGAAATGAAGCGACCAAGCTCCGGGCACAACTGGGCGACGATAATGAGCGTCGGCTTAAGAGAGGGAAACTCAGGGGTGACATCGAGGTGACGATCATCGGCGGCAAGGTCTGGAAGATCACGCGAATCGACCCCCAGTCAGTCTGATCTCAGCGTTCGCCCATCCTAGCTGCTGGGTGTGCCACCCCCCAGAAGTGCTCTTACCCGCATCTGCCGGAATACTTGCCGCCAAAGACCAACTTAACCAGCCGAAGCTGTCGGCGCTGTTGCCCGTAATAGCTCTGAAGCACCAAGCTACGCCAAGTCCGGGAACCCGGAGAGACAAATAATGACACCTCCTCGCACGCAGCCACGGTTCACCTCGCTTACAGACGGAGCTGGGCCATCCAAACCTCAGGCGCCCACCACCATGAACGAAGGACCATCGGAGCGGTCGCCGGATCGCGTGCGGGCCGAACAGGAGCGCACCCTGCCCCAAGCGGAAGCCCGCAAGCATCGGAGTTTGGACACCAACGAGCTATCGCACCTCATCTTCCTTCGGTCTGCATGGGGCCCCGAGAAGCATGCCCGCGAAATCGAGGAGTACCTTGACGAGGCCCGGTGGCGCGATCCGTCGGAACCTAACGCTCTGCAACTCGCGATCCAGGCACAAAGGGAGGGAATATCGGCTCACAAACTGGTCACGGAAATGAATGGCCGATTGCGCGGAGGAGCGACTCCTGCCCAGCTTCTCGCCTGGGCCAC
>PXEP01000045.1 GCA_003566155.1 Candidatus Acetothermia bacterium
GCGCCTAGATGGCCAAGCTATATCCATTCCGCGGACTGAGGTTCAACCCCGAGGTGGTGGGCGAGCTCTCCCAGGTGGTCACGCAACCCTACGATCGGATCGGCCCTGAGCTTGTGCGGGCCTATCAGGAACGCTCCCCGCACAACATCGTCCGCATCACGGGCAGCAAAAAGCCCCCGGCGGACACGGGGGAGTACCAGCGCCGAGGAGAACTCTTCCGTCGATGGATCTCCGACGGTGTCCTGGCCCAGGATCCAGAGCCGGGTGTCTACGCCTATCACCAAATGTACTCCGTTGAAGGCACGTCCTATACCCGCAAAGGGCTGGTGGCGTTGCTCGACCTTGAAGAGCAAGGGCGCGGGGCCAAGGCGCATGAGCGGACGCTCAAGGGCCCCAAAGAGGATCGCCTGAAACTCCTCCGGGCTACCGAAGCCAATTTCGGCCACATCTTCATGCTGTACCGCGACCCATCACAGGCGGCAACCGAAGCGCTGGACGGGCAGATCGCCGAACGATCTCCCGATGCCCAAGCGCACGACGACTACGGAAACCGGCACCTTCTGTGGCAGGTCACAGACGAGCATACTGTGGCTCAAGTGCAACATATGCTGGCCGAGATGACCCCGTACATCGCCGACGGACATCACCGCTTCGAGACGGCGTGCACGTTCATGGAGGAATGCAAGGGGCGTGGCTGGCGACCCCTGGGACCGGAGAGCTTCACATCGCGTATGGTGACGTTGGTCAACGTGGCCGAGCCGGGCTGTGTGGTCCGCCCCACCCCGCGGGTGGTGCATTCTCTGCCCAACTTCAGCTCGGAGATGCTGTTTGCCCAAGCCGAGCGGGACTTCCACGTCGTGGCGCTGGCATCCCTGGAGGAGGCGAAGGCCTTTCTTGGCGAGCGAGCCCCTGAACATGCGTTTGTCGCCTACACCGACGGGAAATACACTGGGTTGGTGCTGAAGGACGAGCAGTCGGTGGACAAGCTGGTCCCCGGCAGACACTCCCCGGAGTGGAAACGCCTGGACGTGGCCATCCTTCATGGGGCGATTCTGGAAAGGCTTCTGGGAATCGACGAGGACAAGCTGGCCCGCCAATCGAACGTCGACTATACAGAAGAAACGGTCGGCGCGATCGAGGCCGTAGACAGCGGTAAGGGGCAAGTCGCGTTCCTCCTCAACCCCACACCGCCCGAGCAGGTGATGGCCGTGGCCGATCGGGGCGAACGCATGCCTCAGAAATCGACCGATTTCTACCCCAAGCTACTCACAGGGATGGTGGCGATGAAGATGAACATCGACAAAGGAGGATCGTAGACTCGCTAGCAGGCGCTGTTTCCAGCGTCTACAGCTTGTCTGCGACAGTGGTCAGCGTACACAAGGTACGCGGCTACCACGCAGTCCCGCGAACCCTGAAGTGTAGACGGCCCACATCCTGAGGTGTAGCGTCGCAGCTTGTCTGCGACGGTGGTCGGCGTACACAAGGTACGCGGCTACCACGCAGTCCCGCGAACCCTGAAGTGTAGACGGCCTACATCCTGAGGCGTAGCGTCGCAGCCTGTCTGCGACGGTGGCCGGCGCTTGTCTCTGGCGGTGCCGTCTTCGCGGGCCTACCGGGGTCGGCTCGTGCCCCGTCCGTCGAGCACGTCGAGCACATCCAATTCCCTGACCTGCGCCCCTACCCCTAGCAGCGCACTCAGGTTGGGCTGGGTCGCGCCTTGATCCCCGGACACGAGTTCCTTCACGTATAGGCCGCCTTCACACAGGAACTCCACCCGCGCGGATGTGGGGGAAAGGAGTTCCCCGGTCGCGCTGTGTACCGTGCGGGGTCGGATCCGATCAGCACGGCGATGACGGACGCGTACCGGGGTACGTTGCTCGATTCTGCCTACCAATCCCTGTAGGCCATCCTCCAACTGGCCGGGGGTGACGGGGCAGTCGAACTCGACCTTCATACGGTATCTCTTGTCCGCCCCTTCTTCTTTTGTCCTTTCCACCGCTGAATGCTGGGCAGGCGCCAGTTCCAATACCTCCACCTTTCCCGCTGCCTCGTCCGCGATTCGTGCGGAGACGTCGTCGAGAGCAACCGTTCGGCGGTGAGGGTTGACGACCTCGACCACGAAAGGACGTCCTCGACCGAGCATACGTGCGTCCACGTCCTCGCGACCTGCGCCGTGTAGTTTGCCGTCCGTTCCGCCACAAGCCTGCACAAAGTGGGGGACGATAAGCTCTTCTACTGATTCGGCGTACTGTTTTCCGGTCCCGTTGCAGGCGTGACAGCCGCGTCCTCCGCACGTTCGGCACGGCCAACGGGTCTGAGGGATTCCCCGCACGAGCTTGCGGTACCTGCCGGCGAAGTAAGCCGAAGCAATCTCAATGTGCACCTTATCTCTCTCCAGGTCGACGGTGAATCTGACGTCGGGAAGCTTGAAGTCCACTGTGGCCGAGCGGTTGCTCCGCGCCAGCACCCGCTCGAATTCTCTCCCCAGACATCGGTTGATTTCTCGCCGGATGGGTTCGGCCCACGGTGAGGGGTACCGCTCGGCGAGGAACTCCTGCGTGGCCTCCAGCCGGGGGGTCTGCCACACCCCAAACAGGAAGGTCCGCAATTCGCGGTGTTCGACTAGCTTGGCCGCCCGCTCTGCCCAGTCCGATACGCGAGCGAACGCGTCCCCGCACACCCAGCACGGCCCACGCACCAC
>PXEP01000122.1 GCA_003566155.1 Candidatus Acetothermia bacterium
CGCTCTCGATCGCGACCACCCGCGCGTGCGGCAGCGCATGGTTCGCGTAGGGCTTGAATTCCACCCCCTTCTTGAAATCGATCAGGTAGAGCTCGACCTCCCGCGGGCTGTACTTCACCGCTAGTGTGGTGATGATCACATGCAGCAGGTTGCTCTTGCCCGAACCGGTCCGCCCCGCAATCAGCACATGATGTGCCGTGCCCTCACCCAGCGTAAGAGACTGCGTCTTGCGCGCACCGGACAGACCGACCGGGATCTCCACCGATCCGGCAGATGAGCATTCCCCCGCGTCCGCCGCACCATCGACCCGCCACCAGCCCTCCGGCTCGTCCGGGTCCAGCCCCGCCGCACCCAGCACCTTGGCGTACGGGACCTCGACCGTCGGCGCCTCTTTCGCTGCCTCCCCCACCTTCTTGATGATGCGGCTCAGCAGCTCAGCAGGGCACGGCGGGTCGAGCTCCACTGAGAACTCTTCGACTCCGTCGAACACAGGCTCTTCAATCGGGATTTCAACATCACTCCCTTGACTGATATCTTTCATACTGAGCCGGGGACGACCCCGACCATCAACCTCAAGGACTTTCACCCTCACGATATCGCCCTCAGCTAGCACATCGCTCCCATCCTCAACCCGCCCATCGCTAATTTCAGAGATATCCACGACGCCCTCGCAGCCTGGACTGATGTGCACAGCCGCGTCAGATTCGCCCAAGCGCGTAACTCGACCTAGATAGACCTGCCCAACACGTACACCCTCTTTCACTTCACGAAGGTAATCGGCCTTTTTTCGTTCCTTTCGAACCAGAGACCTTTCGCCTAAGGGGTAAAATGCCCCGTATTCGCATCGAATTTCCGACGCTGACTGTTGCAGGTCTTTTATCGCAAAACCATACGGCAAGGGTTTCCCCACATCCGACACGACGATCGGATACACCCCGCAACGTGGACCATTCTGCATCAGACTGACCAGCCGCCGCGCCGAGCCCTCCGTGAAGTTCACAGGAAAGTCGAACACCACAAGAACCCGATAGGCCTCGGCAATCTCACCCGCGCTTCGGTTATACTCTTCAATTGACTTGAAATCATGCCGCAGGTACTTCTGAATCACGTTTTCCACATGCTCCGAAAGGTCCTTCAGTCGCGCATCAATCCGATCTGGCTCGGACAAGACGCGACCTCCCACCCATTCCTCCGAGTAATCGCTCAAGGGAAGGAACGGCGCAGCGTTTTGCCCCAGACCCACGGGATCAATAAAAGCGAATCGGACGGTACCCGGCGGATGGATCGCTAATATTCTTGCAACCAGGGACTGTGCCGCATCGATGGCCTTTTTGAGATCATCCCCTTCCGCTCGTATTAACACTGGCTTTCCTGTTGGAAAGCGCACGACCTGCGGAATATCGTGAATACCGCCAGCCCTCAACCCCTCATCGAACAATTCTTCAAACAAACTGCCCCGAATAGTTCCGTCCTTTCGACGAAATCCAATCCGGCCTATCCGGACATAAACACCGCTTTCGTTCAGGCGCATTGCGTGACTTGCTGTAGACCACTGCCCCCATTGTTCGTTAGACCAGTCACCTAGCGCGAAGGGCCACTGCGAAACCTTCTGATTCGATCGATTTTGCAACCTCAGAAGATCCTTGAAATTATTATCTAGGCACGTGGAGTTCTGTTCTCTTCGTCGACGACCCAAATCTTCTACTTTCGAGCGCGCATGCGCAGGTATTTCTAGTGAAAGACTCTCCGCTTCACTCCGAAATTGTTCCCAAGCTGCAATCAGATCCTTGTTATGCCTCTGCTCGCGCTTTTCATGCGCTGACAGTTGACTCGAATAGTGCTCGTAGTACAAAAACGGCCAAACCCCCGCAACTCCAAGAAAAAAAATAAAGGCCCCCCAAAAGGGCAACCCCAGCGAAGACTTGAGGAATAAAGTTACCAATGCGATCGGAATGGCGCCATAGAAAACCCCATTAAACGCCCATTCTTTTGCCTCGTTGAACGCACCGTCTTTCGTAAACGCGATCTGGCCCAGCCCCCAACGTGGCCTGGTCAGATCTACTGCTTCGAGTTTCTGGATATGTTCATGCACCCGCCGGAGAGCTTCAGTCTTCGTTTCCGCAACACCGGTTTTCGTCGCCCATCGCGATAGGTGTTCAATTATTTTAACCCGTTGAGCGGGGGCGTGCGGGTAATCCTCCCGAACCTCTTCAGGTAATCGAACAAGCGGCCCCCATACGAGCGCGGCACCGTGGACCATTTCTTCAAATGCTCTTTTGCCTTGTTCGAACTCAATCTGGGCCTCCTTCATGCATTCCCATAGCGGAGCAACCGTCTGGTTCACCTCAGCTCGTTCAATCGGCAAGAACTCGCTACTTCCTTCATTGGTACGGTGCAAAGGGGTTTTCGGTTCCACAGGTTGAGTACCACGCTCGGTCGATTGACTGTCCATTGTTTCTCCAAGAGGGAATTTCAAAAGAACGTCACATGCCCGCCAGCGAGTCGCTGTCGGAGGTGTTTTGCGAGACGTTCGTTGAACGAAAGAATCTGCGGGATCATGTCATCCGCCTCGCCGATGGTTTCCGGCGTCGGATCCCAGACGGGCTCCCTGCCGACAAGATCCGGGAAACCCGCGCCATAGTGCTCGCTCGCAGTCCGGGCACGTGCACAGAG
>PXEP01000075.1 GCA_003566155.1 Candidatus Acetothermia bacterium
ATGAAGAAGAAGTTAGGGCTTGTTGTCAACCCGATCGCCGGCATGGGTGGCAGAGTCGGGCTTAAGGGGACCGACGGGCCGGAGATACTTGATAAGGCGAAGGAACTGGGGGCAAGACCGGAATCGCCGGGGCGAGCCGTCGCGGCGTTAAGGATGCTCACTGAGGTCAAAGATGATTTTGAGCTGATAACGTATCCCTGCGAGATGGGTGAGGATGAGGCCAGAGAATGTGGTCTTGCCCCTGTAGTGATTGGTGTCATTGAGAAAGGAAATACCACCTCACTGGATACCAGAGATGCGGCAGTGGAAATGCTGAAAGCGAAAGTGGACCTGCTGTTATTTGCTGGTGGCGACGGGACTGCTCGGGACATCTGCAGCATCATTGGTGAAGAGATACCCGCTCTCGGTGTACCTGCCGGTGTCAAGATTCATTCCAGCGTATTCGGCAGCAGTTCCCAGAATGCCGGGCGGTTAGCCGCCAGATACCTGGCGGGACCCACCTCTGAGATTCGCTTTCGTGCAGCTGAAGTCATGGATATCGATGAACAAGCCTTTCGCCAGAATAGACTATCGGTTAAGTTATTCGGTCACCTGAGAGTCCCTTATGAGAGGAGTCTGGTACAGGACGCCAAAGGCGCCAGTGCGACCGGGGAAGATGAGGCTATAGACGCCATTGCTGATGATGTCATTGCGAACATGGAAGCTGATTGCCTGTATATTATCGGACCGGGAACCACGACTAAGGCAATTATGAACAGACTGGGCTTGCGTAGTACTTTATTGGGTGTGGACGCGATACGGAATCGAGAATTGGTCGGTTTAGATCTGAACGAATCGGATCTCTTGAGAATATTGAAGCTGGGAAGAGCAAAGATAGTTGTCGGTGTTATCGGGAGGCAGGGCTATGTCTTTGGTAGAGGTAATCAACAAATAGGCCCGGAAGTAATCAGAGACATCGGAAAGGAAAACATTATAGTCGTCGCGACTAAGAACAAGCTGTTGTCCCTAGGGAGCCACACTCTCTCGGTAGATACAGGTGATGCCCAGCTTGACAAGATGCTAGCTGGTTACACTCAGATAGTTACAGGTCTTAGGGAAAGAATGGTGCTCCAGATGGTCTTCTAAGGCACATGAAGCCAAAGTGTCACCTCCTAGTGTAGCGTCTCCAACACTTCGTTAGCTCGACCGACCTTGGAGAGGATGGTGTCTGCAGGTGCGGTCCAGACGAATGGTTTGGGGGCGGCATTGTGTACCTCCACGTAATCCATGATGGCGGCGACGAGTGCATCGACGCTCCTGAAGGCGCCGCGGCGAATCCTCTTCTGGGTGATGTCTCGGAACCAGCGTTCCACCAGATTCAGCCACGAAGCCGAGGTTGGCGTGAAGTGCAGGTGAAAACGCGGCTTCCTCGCCAGCCAGGCGGCAACCTTGGGGTGAGTATGGGTGCCGTAGTTATCCACGATGAGGTGGAGGTCCAGTCCCTTATCAGTGTGGCGGTCGATGGTGCGCAGGAACCTCAGGAACTCCTGATGGCGGTGGCGTGACAGGCACTGGCCAATCACCTTCCCGTCCAGGATGTTCAGTGCCGCGAACAACGTCGTCGTCCCGTTCCGTTTGTAGTCGTGGGTCATCGTTCCCGTTCGGCCGGGTTTCAGCGGCAAGCCGGGCTGGGTGCGATCAAGCGCCTGGATCTGGCTCTTCTCATCCACGCTCAACACGAGGGCGTGTTCCGGAGGATTGAGATAGAGCCCCACTATGTCCCTGAGCTTCTCAACGAAACGAGGATCGCGACTCAGCTTGAAGCTGCGTATCTGGTGCGGCTTCAGCCCGTGCGCTTTCCAGATGCGCTGAATACTGGCCCGACTCAGACCAGTGACCGCCGCCAGGCGCCGCGTGCTCCAGTGCGTCGCGTCCGCCGGCTTCTCTCGCAGCGTCCGCTCTACCACCTCGCCTATCTTCGCTCCATCGATTCGCCGTCTACGCCCCGGCCGACTCCGGTCCCTGAGCAGGCCGGCAATCCCTTCCGCCTCGTAGCGATTACGCCACCTGGTGATGGTCGGGGCGCTCGTGCCCAGCCGGCGCATTATATCCCCCGTGGAGACCTCGTCCACGCTCAGCAGCACGATATGCGCCCTGAGCGCCACCTTCTGCCGCGTGTTCCCGTTCCGCACTACCTGCTGCAACTGTCCCCGCTCCCTGTCACTCGCCTCTATCCGTCTGCTGGTTCTCATGCCTCCAGCATACCATAACTAACGATATTTAGGAAGCGCTACAATAGCGCAGTGAACTCTGTTGGCTCAACCTGAAGCTTCAGTCGGGCGATCTGGATAGCAGGACCTCAGCCATGGTTCAGGGTCATAGTCGAGCATGCGCATCGGTAGACACGAGTGGGGGAGATGGAGGACACAAGCGGGAGGAATTGCACCGGCCGCAGTGACTCGACGGTTACAATCACCTATATGTGGTACCCGGGAGTCCTTCTTCCGGTCATCTCCTGGATCGAGAGAGTGCAGACGAACATGTTCATCTGCTGCAGCTCGTCATCGGATGGATCGTGTCCCGTGGCCATCTTGAAGAACTGGCGTTTCGAGTCAACGGAGTCGCTTAGTGTGGCGGTCCCGTAGCAGATGACCGACCCCCACTGGTCTCCAACCAGCTCG
>PXEP01000214.1 GCA_003566155.1 Candidatus Acetothermia bacterium
CGTTTCCACGGCATGCAAGGGAACCCGGATGGTGCGAGCTTGATCCCCTATGGCCCGCGTGATCGCCTGCCTGATCCACCAGGTGGCGTAGGTGGAGAACCGATACCCCTTACGCCAATCGAACTTCTCCACAGCCCTCATGAGGCCCATGTTTCCTTCCTGGATGAGATCGAGGAGAGGTACGCCGCGGTACGTATACCGCTTGGCGATGGACACAACCAACCGCAGGTTGGCCAAAGTCAGCCGTTCCCGTGCCTTCTCCCCCTCGCGCACAAGGAGCTTGAGGTGCTGCGCTTCATCCGAAGCGTGCCCACCGCGTTTGAGCATCGCACGAGCATGCTCCCCTGCCTCGAAGATTTGCGCCAGTTCAACTTCCCGCTCTGGGGAAAGCAGCGGCACGTGCCCGATATCGCGGAGATATGTGCGTACCGGATCCCCCCTGTTCTCGGCAAGCGCCTCTTCCTCCTCCCAAGCCGAAGCCTCATCATCGCAGGCTTCGCCGGGCTCGTCCTCCGTCGGAATCGGCTCGGGACTGTCTTCGAAACTGAGCCGGTCCTGCGGGCCTTCTTCGGAATCATCTTTCGGAAACCGCGTCTCGTCCGCTTGCTCTCGCACAACGCCCCCCCATCTACGCACAGACTTTCAATCCACTGTCACGGGTAACAGCACGCCGAACAATGGCCCACGACCGCCAGCCAGGGGACATGTGACCAAGTCCAAGGGGTCAGAATCCTCGGCTGACCCGCCCCGAGTTTTGCTCATACGCAGCAACCGACCCCGAGCCCCACCACAGCCTCCGTAAGCCTTCTATGGGGGGGGCATGCTGTGCTCCGGCAGATTGCTCCAAAGTGCCGTCTGTAGCGTTTTCGGGGAATGTGCGGCGCTGTTCAGCAGAAACTCAGGTGCATCTTGGGTCCCATGTTGAAGGTTAGAAGGATGGCAGTATGTATGTGCTGAGCCCGCACACTATAATGGGTAGGGTGCGAGGGCGGCGACGGGAGCGTGTTCACGCCCGGCGCTCAGCATGTTCAAACGAAGCATGTGGAGGAGGAGTGTATGGGCGGGGCACGCAAGTTTTCTTTGGTAGGGATGGCGGGCGCGGTCATCTTGCTGACAGGCTGTTGTCTTTTCAGCTCGGCGCCCAACGCCGATTTTTCGTGGTCCCCCGCGGAGGCGATTTCCCGCGCAGAGATCACTTTCTCGGATCGGTCGACCGGAAGCGACATCAACGCCTGGAGCTGGGACTTCGGCGACGGGAACTCCTCGAGCAGCCGAAACCCAAGGCATACCTACATGAACACCGGAACCTATCAGGTGCGCCTCACGGTGACGGACGGCTGTGGCAAAGTGGGCACGGCCACGAAAACGGTCAACGTCGCCGCGGGGATCAGCGGCACCTGGGACGGGCATCTGCGTGACGGGGGCGTAAACCTCGACCTCAGGCTGCACTTGTCGCACACCGGGGAGACGGTGACCGGGGATGTGCATTTCCTAGGGATACGGGTTGACGGCAGCGGGACGTTTGTCGGAAACCGCCTTAGGTTGACCTTCCGGCTTCCGGCCGACCCATTCAACATCGTGCTCACCGGCGACTACAATCCCCATCGGGATGCGCTGTCCGGGACCTGGTCTTACGGGGAGGTTACCTTCAACACGTGGGAAGTGGTGCGGCGCTAGCATGAGGACGCAGTGAGTACGGTGTGCAGGATGATAAGGCGCTGGCTGGCGCCGGTGCTCCTGGTCCTGGCCCTGTGCGTGGCGGCCGGTGCAGGGGATTGGGAAGAGGAAAAGCGCATCCCCGCCGAGCAGCTCGTTCCGACACTCCAGGAGGGGTTACAGCTTTTGGCCCAGGCCGAGCCTGCCGAGCTTACGCCGTTGGCCGAAGAACAAGGCCTGGAGCTTGTGCAAGGAAGGGTCACCGTGGTCGCCGAAACGACCGAAAGGTTCCATTCTGCGGACGTGGCAGGCATTGGCGGCCGGGTGATCTACGAGACGGACGGCCTTGTCGAGGTAAGCATCGCCCCTGGGCGGCTCGTCCCCTTGGCCAAGCTCCCCGGCGTGGCGTTCGTCCGGCGGCCGTACGAGGCCCGCGCGCTCTCCTTGAGCGAGGGGGTTCCGCTCACGGGCACACCCGCCTGGCACACGGAGGGCATTACCGGGCAGGGCGTGCGGGTGGCGGTGATCGACCTTGGGTTCTCCGGGTTGACCCGGGCGCGAAATCTGGGCCGGCTGCGGCACGTGGTGCGCACGGTCGACTACACCGGGGTGGGCCTGGAGACGGTGACCGTCCACGGCACCGCCTGCGCGGAAATCGTTCAGGACATGGCTCCCGAGGCCGAACTCATCCTGATGAAGATCGCCACCGAAGTGCAGCTCGCCCGAGCGGTGGAAGACGCCATTGCCTGGGGTGCCACAGTGATCAGCCACTCCGTGGGTTGGTTCAACACCAACTTCTACGACGGAACAGGGGTCATCGGTGATATCGTGCGCGACGCCACCGCCCGGGGTGTCCTGTGGGTGAACGCGGCGGGAAATCACGCCCGGGCCCACTGGGGCGGCAGCTGGACCGACACCACCGGAAGCGGCTTCTTGGAGTTCGCCCCAGGGGTAGAGATGAATCAATTTGAACTCTCCCGGGGGGAAACGGTATC
>PXEP01000083.1 GCA_003566155.1 Candidatus Acetothermia bacterium
GAGCTTTCCCCGAGCCGGGAGTTTGCCGCCGAGGAAGCGCTGAAGTAAGGGTGCCTTCGGGCAAGGTACTTAGGGATAGAAAGGGAGGGGACAACCCAAGATGGAGAACATGAAGCTCCTAGCCGAGTGGAAGTACGAGCCGGCGCGGATAAAGCGCGGGTACGCCGGTCAAACGCTGCATGTTGACCTGGGGACCAACGCTTGCGCGGCCAAGCCGGTCAGCGAGGACATGAAGGAGAAATTCGTCGGCGGCCGGGGCTTTGGCCTCAAGCTTTTGTGGGACGCGGTCCGCCCCGAGACCAAGTGGGACGACCCGGAGAACGAGCTGGTCATTGCTGGCGGGCCGCTGTGCGGGGTCAGCCAGTACCCGGGGTTCGGAAAGTGCTACACGGTGTTTCTCTCCCCCCTTACCGGGCAGACTTATGATTCAAACTCCGGAGGGTATTTCGGACCGCTCCTTAAGTTTGCTGGCTGGGACGCGCTCGAACTCCAGGGCAAGGCCGACCGTGATGTGGTCGTGTTCATCGACGGCGACCGCGGCGTAGTGCAGGTCTATGCGTCGCCGTTTGCAGAGATCGGCGCCACCGACATCACCGAGAAGCTCACCGATCACTTCGCCGACGACGAGGGACAGAAGCGGCACGTTTCGGTCGTGGCCACCGGGGTCGGCGCGGAGCACAGCTACTGGGGATGCCTCAACATGAGCTTCTACGACCCGCGGCGCAACGTGGCGCGCCTCAAGCAGGCCGGCCGGGGAGGCGGGGGCACCGTGTTTCGCGACAAGGGCCTGGCCGCGGTGGTGGTGAAGAAAACCGGCGTCAGCGGCAACGCAAACGACCCGGCCGATCCGGAGACGCTGCGTGAAGTCGGGGCCAAGATCCACAAGGAAATCCAGCAGCTCGACGACCAGCAAAACCGGATGCGCCGCGTGGGCACCAACCACCTCACCGAGCTCATGAACGAGGCGCATCTCCTCCCTGTCCACAACTACAAGTTCGGCCAGCACCCCGAAGGGGAGAAGATCGCCTCTACGGTGTTCGAGAAGATGTTCACCCAAGGGCTCCCCGACGGATGCTGGTACGGCTGCAGCTTGGCTTGCTCGCACGCCGTGGACGGCTACGAGCTCAAGACCGGCCCGCACAAGGGGCGCAGGGTGACTGTGGACGGCCCCGAGTACGAGACCACGGCGGGCTTGGGCTCGAACATCGGCGTCTTCGACCCGGAATGGATCGTGGAGGCCAACTACTACGCCGACCACTACGGGATCGACACGATTTCCTTGGGCACTGGCCTGGCGTTTGTCTGCGAGTGTTCCGAGAGAGGATATCTGTCCGAGGAACACACCGGTGGCCTTTCCTTGCGCTTTGGGGAAAAAGACGACCTTATGACCTTTATCCACCGTTTGGCCCAAGGGGACGAGTTCGCCAAGCGCGTAGGTCAGGGCATCCGCCGCATGAAAGAGAGCTTTGCCCGCGACTACGGCGCCCCGCGGGAGGAGATGGAGGCGTTTGGGATGGAAGCCCAGGGGATCGAAGTCTCCGAGTACGTGTCCAAGGAATCGATCGCCCAGTGGGGCGGCTACTTCCTCACCTTGAAGGGCCCCCAGCACGACGAAGCCTGGCTTATCTTCATCGACATGGTCGCCCAGCAGCTTCCCACGTTCGAGGACAAGGCCGAGGCGCTCCACTACTTCCCCAACTTCCGCCTGTGGTTCTCCCTGGTGGGCGGCTGTAAGCTCCCGTGGAACGATATCCAGCCGGCGGACAACAAGGAAAAGTACCCCCCGAACGAAGCGGCCAAGATTCCTGAGCACGTGCATAACTACCTACGACTCTTCGAAGCCGTCACGGGCAAGAAGCTCACCCGCGACGAGCTCATCCGCCAAAGTGAGCGGGTGTACAATTTCCAGCGTGTGTTCCAGCTCAGGATGGGCAAAGGGACCCGCGAGCACCACACCATTCCCTTGCGGGGCCTGGGCCCGGTGTACGAAGACGAGTGGGAAGCCAGGGAGGGCTACTACGACGACAAGCTCCGCGAAGCGGGCGTGGATCCGTCCGGCATGAGCACCAAAGAGAAGATCGCCACCCTAAAAGAGCACCGCCTGGCCACTTGGGACAAGCTGGTCGACGCTGTGTACAAGCGGCGTGGCTGGAACCGCCGGGGCATCCCCACCATCGAGAAGCTGCGCGAACTGGGGATCGACTACCCCGACGTCGTTGCCGTGGTGGAGCCCCACCAGCGCGTCGAGGATACGTTTTAGGTAGGTAGATGGGGACAGTCCCCGCACGGGGACTGTCCCCTTGCCCACCTCCCGCGTTCCTTCCTCTCCTTAGGACCTCCCCGCGCACCCCGGGGACACATGTCTGCTCCCGCGGTGCCCACGTCCTTGACAGAACCGGACGGACTCCCTAGGCTAGCGCAAACCGTAATTTCAAGGGGGGATCTTGGGATGAGGGGAAGGAAGCTAATGGTAGGCGCGCTGGTCGCGCTGCTTGCGTTGATGATGACAGCAGGAGCCGTTTGGGGAAAGAACGGGGGTGCGTTCGTGGACGTGACCTCCGACCATCCTGCGTACCAAGCGATCAGGACCCTGGTCGACAAGGGTATCATCCATGTAGGCGCCGACGGGGAGTTCCAAGGAAGCCAGCCC
>PXEP01000078.1 GCA_003566155.1 Candidatus Acetothermia bacterium
CTTGCATTCATGCCAGGCAACTACATCAAGAAAATCCGTGTAAGTTGCCCCTTCAATTTTAGGCTGGTCAGTTACAAGTTTTTGTCCAAAAAACTCTGCTGAAGCCTTTAAAACATCCTCGATGCTGCAGGAAACCTCCAGCCGATTCATTTTGCAGCCTAAAAACCTTAAAATCAAAGAGTTGTCAGGCCGCTCATACACCACCTCGCAGGTGTGAGGAAAAACAGTTATAGCTGTCTGCATTAAACTAAAAATGTCGGTTGCCGGCACAGCATAATCCACAGAAACTCCAACCTGCTTTAACCCCTTAGCTATTCTTGTGACATCGCGGCTGCCTAAACCCCTAACTTTTATGGTTCCTGCTTCTGCGAAGGGCTCAATGTTCTCAACGTTTTCTACTCCTAAAAACGCAGGATTACTAGGAGTAACCCCATACGCCTCGGCTTCTAACACATAATAGAATTTGGCATCCCAACCTCCAAAAATTCCCATATTTTTTTACTCCAAACTTTTTATATTCTTACTTTTCGAGGTATGATTTTGCATCTTACATGCAAACCTACCTTGGCAACTTTAGAATCCTCACCTTTACCTGTTTCCTGGCTAACCACCACATCGTAAATGCCTGGGATTCTGCGGTACTTGCGCGCTCCAGTCGGTCCCGGGGTTGGATCCCAAAGTCCTCCGATTTTACTATACATGTTAATTATGCGTTCCACCTCGCTTCTCATTTGCTCACGAACCAGAACTGCCCGATCTAAGGTGGAGCCTAAAGTTTTCACTAAAACCTCAAATACAACGGTTTCTGTTCGCAACCAAACATTACGATTCAAGCTTGACCCGCCTAAACCATAGGCGCAAACTGCATATTTTCCGGGCAACTTGTTAAAATCATACACTGAAGGCTGCACATCATAACCCACAACAGTTGATGCCCTTCCATCCAACCAAGCAACTTCGTCTCTGTCTGGCCCATGGGTCCATTCTGCTTTTAGGGTCTGCAAGATAACTGATGCAGGCTCCATGCCTGCCACACCTGTTTTAACGTAATCTGTTAAAATTTTCAAGTAAGGATTCTGCTTGCCCGTGGTGTGTTCAAAAAAGTACCAGTAAGGTTCAAACTGTATAAGCTCCATGCCTGCATCAAGAGCCTCATGCACATGCACAATCATCCATGACACCGGCATGTCTTCGGGATTTGCAAAATCCATTTCGGGCGTCCAATCTTGTGGGCGATGTCTTGTTTCCCAATACCACGCCTCAACAGTAGCCCCAACATTTACAAACCCGAATTTTTTTATGTGCTCAAAGCCTGCTGCTGGCTCCAAATCTCCACTATTCGTTTTGAAACCAACCGTAACTATGTCTTCGTAGCCCTCAATAACTTCCTTGATGAAGTCAAAAACACGCACTTCCCAAGGCATGCCTAAAGCATAGTCAACTTTCCATTCACACCAATACACCTTCAACCCTTTCTGCAAACAAAACTCCAGCATACCCAAAACATAATCGGTTGGAAACGGCAAGCCCAAATGCATGTAATAACTAACTAATTCAGTTATGCGTATCCAACGAACATCCATGCCGGGCTGATTCATTAACTCTTCAAGCTCTTGTGGGGTGGTATGGTGGGGCCAGGCGCCTGCAACATCAACCATCAACGGTATGCCCTGAAGGTTTTGCGCTATCCACTCTGCTTCTGCCTGCCAGTTTTCGTGGCCTGCATAATCAGCATAAACCAAAACTTGGTCTGCCCAACCTTTGTTTGCCTCAAAAATCTGCTGATACACCCCTGCGGGGTCTGGCATGTGAATCCAGGTGGGCTGCTCAGAAATATGATACACAACAGTTTTAACTAAACCCAAAACTTACCCGCCTTCTCACTGTTTGTTGAGAAAACTTTGCAGCGGCGTTGTTGAACTTCAAACCTGCGGGACTCAACATATTTTTTAAGCAGCAAATCCGCATCACCCAAAAAGTGCTGTGCCCCTTCAACGTCTCGTTTGCGCCTAAAAAGCCACGCCGCATAATTGTTTCTTGCCTCCAAAATAACATCTGGAGTTTCTTCTGGGAGAGTTAAACTGTAGGCAGCCAAAACAGTCTCCACTATAGCATCAGCTGTGGCAACTTCACTTGTGATTTCCTCGTCCCATTTGTCGCCTTCTTCTTGACTTATCCTGAGAAGGTCCTTGACTTTTTCAACTGCACCAATACCCACAATTATACTCTCCATAAACATACTGTAAACAACTAATTTTTAACAAAAAAATTGGGGGTCTGCACTAACACAGTTAAGTGCAGATAATATCTAAAGCATCGTCTAAAACAACTTTGGGCTCTAAGAACTGCCTGATCTTGTAGCCATCAAAATCCCGCACATCATCGCGGTATTCACTGGCATAGTAGGGACCTGCACCTAAAACAGCTCCTGGCGCAACTGAACTGCCAACTATAGGACCCACCGAACCTGTCGGGGTTTCAGTTAACGCATAATCAGTAATTATACGCACCGTTGGATACCCTGGCAAAGTAAATGAGCCCCCTGTGCTTGCCAAATTTGCCATGCCCGCTCGTACCAGCTGGCTAACGTAGGTGTTTTGAATGAACTTGCCAAAAAGGGTAGGATGCAACGCCATAAAGTCAACAGGA
>PXEP01000089.1 GCA_003566155.1 Candidatus Acetothermia bacterium
GCCATCTGTTCGCCACCTTCGGATCGAACGCCTGGCTGTCGTCCCCTGCCGAAACATACCGCAGGTAATACCAAGAAGAATCGACAAACGTGTCCATAGTGTCCGTGTCCCGCTTAGCTTCCCCCCCGCAACGTGGACAGGTGGTGGACACAAATTCGGGCACATCGGCCAGGCCATGCCTGCCGGGAACATCGACATCGGGAAGCAATACAGGGAGGTCCTCCTCTGGAACCGGAACCACGCCACATGCGCGGCAGTGCACCATAGGGATGGGCGCCCCCCAGTACCGCTGGCGAGAGATGAGCCAGTCGCGCAACCGATAGCTTACCGCGGCCCGTCCCAGACCCCTGTCCTCCAGCCACCGGCACACCTTATCCACCGCCTCCTCGCCCGCTGTACCGGACAACGGGCCAGAGTTGATCATCGCTCCCTTCTCCGAATGAAGGATTGCATCCCGATAAGAGGGAATCCGATAGAGCATCTCCGCCACCGTGCGCGCGTCCCGCGCCTGGGGTTCATGTTGGCACCGCTCCAAGATGTGTTTGTCATCCTTGAAATTCTCCAATGTGTGCACCCCATCGGAGCACACGAAGTGCCACTGATCTCCCACCACTGCCACGCAGCGTCCCGGGCGGACGCGTTCTCGCACCACTTCCATGTAGCTTCGGCGCTCATCATCGTTACTCAGTGTCACAAGCAGCATTTGTCGGCCGTCGTCGGTCCGCTCGACCTCAAACGGGATTCCTTCCTCGTGCAGCTTCTGTTCAAGGTCATCATCCGCGGCTCCCGGAACCACCACGCTCCGCGCCTTGGAGTTGCCCCGAGCGATCACCGGTACCACGGGCAACCCGTACTCCAAGGCGAAGGCAAAATCCCGCTCATCATGGGCGGGAACAGCCATGATCGCCCCGCTTCCGTACCCCATCATCACGTAATCGGCAACCCAAACAGGGATTTGTTCATTGTTAGCTGGATTCACAGCATAGGCACCGGTCCATACACCCGTCTTCCGCCGGTCGGCAACGGTGCGCTCCATCTCCGTCTTGCCAGCAGCGGCCCGCCGATAGTCCTCAACCTCCGCCCGCCGCTCGGGCAGCGTAATCTCCTCCACCAACGGGTGTTCGGGGGCCAGGACCATGAACGTCGCCCCCCACAGGGTATCGGGCCGGGTAGTGAACACCTCGATCTGGCGGTCCCCGGGGCCGGGAAAGCTTACCTCAGCCCCCTCAGAGCGGCCGATCCAATTCTCTTGCATCCTTTTGACATGCTCCGGCCACTCTAACTGGGCCAAATCGTCCAACAGGCGGTGTGCGTAGTCAGTGATCTTGAAAAACCACTGCGTGAGTTCGCGCCGCTCCACCTCGGTTCCGCAGCGTTCACACTCCCCGTCCACCACTTGCTCGTTGGCCAGCACCGTGGCGCACCGGGGGCAGTAGTTGGTCTTTGCTCGCTCTCGATAGGCCAATCCCGCTTCGTATAGCTTGAGGAACAACCACTGCGTCCACTTATAGTAGTCCGGCTCGCAGGTGGCGATCTCCCGATCCCAGTCGTATTCCACACCCCAGGCGCGGAACTGGCGCTTGAACTCGGCGATGTTCTCCCAAGTCCACTCCCGAGGGTGTCTTCCCTGTTCTATAGCCGCGTTCTCGGCGGGCAATCCAAACGCATCCCACCCCATAGGGTTCAGCACGTTGTACCCACGCATAATCAGGAACCGTACTATGGCGTCGCCGAGTATGTAATTCCTTCCATGCCCGGCGTGTAGCCTTCCTGAAGGATAAGGAAACATGTTCAAGTAGTAGTACTTCCGCTCAGCTGAATCTATATCAGCGGCGAACAGTCCACGCTTTCGCCACAGATCACGCCAGCGCTCCTCTATCTCCTGCGGCTTGTAGGGTTCTCTCATAGGGCCAATCCTCCGGTTACCAACGCCTTGGCTTCCTCCAGACATGCGTTCACCGCCGCGATAGAGTTCATCTCGCAATACACACGCAGGATCGGCTCAGTCCCCGACGCGCGGAACAGCAGCCATCCTCCATCCATACGCAGCTTCACACCATCCAGGGTCTCCACCGACGTCACCCTCCGGCCGCCAAGCTCCTCGGGGGGTTGCTCAGCGAGTTGATCAGCGATCTCCAAGCGATTGGGCAATTCCAAGTCCATCCGTCGGTAATGATGCGGACCCACCTGTGCAAACAGCTCCTCGACCAAGGTGCTCAGGCTCTTGCCCGTAGCGGCCACCAACTCCAACAGGAGTAGCCCAGAAAGGATGCCGTCGCGTTCGGGCAAGTGCCAGCTGTATCCGTATCCTCCGGACTCCTCACCGGCAAACTCCACGCCCCCCCGTACCAGCCCTTCGACGGTCCATTTGAATCCGATCTTCACCTCGTTACACGCCACACCCGCTGAATCGGCCAGCGTCCCAATCATATCCGTAAGGGCAAAACTCTTGGTTACCGTACCCTTGAGCCCTCGATGGCGGATCAAGTGCCACAGGATGAGTGCAGCGCAGCGATGGGTATCCAAATACGCACCGTTTTCGTCCATAGCCGCCGCACGATCCCCATCTCCGTCGGTAACCAGGCCGACCACGATCCGTCTGCCCTTTCGCCTGCGGAGGGACCTAACCACAGCCCGTAACGGGCCCA
>PXEP01000132.1 GCA_003566155.1 Candidatus Acetothermia bacterium
CTATATCCAACTCACGCCGACCGTATCAACGTAATCCTGTGGAGGGGAAGCAAGGGCATGCTGAATAGCGGATCCATCGTCGAAAAGACTCTATCCGACGCAGGATTCAAGGTCCGGCAAGTTGGCGCGCGGCTTGTCGGACCCCAGACCGCCCTGCCGCTATTGAAATCCAAAGTAAACATCTTCATGCAATACGTATACCCAGAGTTCCTTCCCTATGCCAAGCACAACGTATTCATACCGAATCCCGAATGGGGCGACCACGAGGCGGCATTTATAAGAAACAACTTCGACTTGGTTCTCGCCAAAACGAGAGATTGCGAAAGGATTTACCGCCAAGAACTGGACCAAGTGGAATACACGTCTTTTACGAGCAATGATATACGTGATCTGGCGAAGAAACAGAGAAAGTATATTCATTTCGGCGGAAAGAGCCCGCTCAAGGGCACCAGTTCCGTGATAGAGTTATGGAATGCGCGACCGGACCTACCTCCACTGCACCTCTTTAGTTACGAGAAAGATTTCAAAGCAACTATAAATTCGCCGAATATTCTTTATCGGCATGAGAAGCTAGAAGATCACGATGTCAGGCGGCTGCAAAACGAAGCTCTATTCCATATCTGCCCCTCTGAATACGAAGGTTTTGGCCATCAACTTAATGAGGCAAAAAGCGCAGGCTCAGTGGTGTTTACGACCGACGCGGCACCGATGAACGAATTAATCAGCCCCGATTTTGGCTACTTGATAAGAGCTCGTTTCAAGGGGACGATGCAACGCGCGACGCTTTATGATATTGAGGAAAATGCGTTTTTACGTGCGATTTTGAATTCGGTTGAGATGTCCCGTGGCGAGATTGACGAAAAACGTGAGCGCGCGAGGGATTCCTACGAACAGAACGACATGTTCTTCAAAAGGCGCTTGGTCGAGATTATAAGTTCTTTCTTTCACTGATTCGGGGCCCAGCGTGGGCAGCGGAAGCCGTCTGGCCAGCGGGTCTGCTCCCGCTCCAGCGCCGCTGCGCATTTTTCCTCGGTGCCATACTGGGCGATGAACTCCGGCATCGACATTCCCGGCTGAAACTGGATCCGATTCTGGGCCATTCTGCTGTGCTCCGATCAGGGTGTCGGTCCCAGCCTCCGCCCGGTGGTGGCTCACAGAGTGATCCTGCGGACGATTCGTGCTAATCAGGACTTTCTATGTAATTTTATTTGGGAAAGGTTGGTAAGCATCAAAAAGCTTAAAATTAAAATGATCAAATATTTTTTGAATTGACTCTTTTTCCTCGTAAGTTAATTTTTCAAAATTTTTATACAACTGCTTTCTAGGGTTGGGATTTAAATCTTTTTTAAAATCAGTTTGGCTTGCTTTTCTAAAGTCGGTTGTTTCTACAATAGCATTAACGTCTTTTTCAGATACAAAATTTAAAGAACCTAAAATTCTTGTGATCTCATCTTTTGGGTTTAATATCAAGTCTGAATAGTAAACTATTGTCACTTTACTTAAAGTATCGCTGTCGTCTAGCAAACCGCAATTATTAAGACACCATTTAGCAATTTTTATTTGAAGTTCTGATTTTAAGCTTTGAAGATACTCGTTGTGCTCTACAAATCTGTGGTTGTTAATGACATCAGGAACCTTTTCAAGTTTAAAGTTTTGATTATCCCTATCCTTAAATGCTTTTAGTTGGGAAATACAAACATCAATAGGATGACGTATTAGAAGTATTGGTTTATTGTTTATTTTAAAGTTTTCTACTATATAGCCTAATAATAGGTTAGCCCTTACAAACTTCGTTAAGACATACTTTGTTTTTAACATTTGGCCTATGTCCATTTGAAAAAACAATTTACATGACCATTTAGAAAATAATCTAAATATTAGAATATTGTAGATCAAATTATAATACACTTCATTTTTTGTATTTTTTGGAACAAAAGGGTTCCATCCCCATTTTAGTCTGTTAGGCACAACACCATTAACAGCGTGTAATGGTTCCCAATTAATTGCTGTTCCGGGAATATTAGATAAAATTTCCATTAACCATGTACTGCCTCCCCTTGCTGCACTACAAATAATCACACTATCTTCTATTTTAAACTCTTTGAAGTTTAAAATTAAAAATGCTATTCTAATTTTCAGAAACTGTTTTATTTTCAAAATCATATTAAAAAAATAAAGACCCATTATCAGTCAAAGCGGATATATTACATCGCTGTATCGGGTGGTGCAAAACCACCTGGAGACCTTTCTCTCGCGGGGTCGGGACGAGTGGTGGGAGGCGCGGGTCCCACCGCATGCGAAGCGCGAACTGATGCGTTTTCTCGAATGCGGCATCTTGGCCCATGGCTTTGCCCGCGCCCGCTGTGACGCCTGCCGAACACGTCCCAACATTCGGGTTTTCAAGATCAGGCTCCCAATGCTGCACCGCATCTACGTCCGTTCGCGGATCGTTCCGACCGTTACGGTGCCGTCGTTGTGGATTTAGCCCTCCCGAGCCCGCTGTGTCGATGCTCGTGGTTGGACCAGCGGACGAAGGTCTGCACCCAGTTCCGATCGACTGGCAGGGCGGCGAAGCCGTCCACCGGGTAGGTGGGCACGTACTTGCAGGTGCGGAACAGCGCTTCCGAGTAC
>PXEP01000217.1 GCA_003566155.1 Candidatus Acetothermia bacterium
GGCCTATGCACCTGATCATCGAGAAAGCGCGGATCGCAGATTTGTACGGGACGTACTTCCAACAAGGCCACATAGTGATCCAAAACGGGCTGATCAAGTCAGTGGCAAGCGGCGCCGCTCCCGAGGTTCCTGAGGCAAGGATCCTGGATGCGGGGGGTCGGCTGGTCACCCCAGGGCTGATCAACGCACACAGTCATCTTTATTCCACGCTGGCCCGCGGTATGCCCCTGAGCGACTTCAACCCCAGCGACTTCCGCAGCATCTTGGAGGGCCTGTGGTGGAGACTGGACAAGGCACACGACAAAGAGAGCATCCACACGTCGGCCATGCTGGGTAGTCTGGCCCATCTCAGGCGGGGCGTGACCACCGTGTTTGACCATCACGCTTCTCCCAACACAGTCGAGGGCTCGCTTTCGTTTATCCGCCAAGGAGTGGAGGAAGTGGGCCTCCGCGCAGCACTAAGCTACGAGGTCACCGATCGCGGAACAACCGAACAACGGGATGCAGGGATTGCCGAAAACGTTCGCTTCGCGCAGGAAGTCGCCGAAAGCGGGCAGTTCGCAGCTCACATGGGATTGCATGCGTCGTTCACTCTGGAAGACGCCTCGCTGGAGCAGGCGGCATCCGCCGCCGAACCCCTGGGACTTGGGTTCCATATGCACCTGGCCGAAGGGAAGGATGATCCTGTGCACGCTCTCCAGAACCACGCAGTTCGCACAACGCAGCGGCTGGACCGGTTCGGGATCCTGCGCCCGGGTTCGCTGCTGGCCCACGGTGTACATCTCTCCGTGGAGGAAACGGAGTTGCTGGCCGAGAAGGGGCCTACTGTAGTACACAATCCCCGCTCCAACATGAACAACGCCGTGGGAGCGCCGAAGGTAGACCGGATGCTGGCTCGGGGGATCCCAATGGCGATAGGTACGGACGGACTGGGTTGCGGAATCTTCACCGAGGTATTCTGCGCCCGTCTGCTGGCCCATCACGCCGAAAGCAACCCTGTGGTCCTAGGGGACGAGGCGCTCCTTTCGCTGCTTCGGCACAACTACACGCTTGCGGAGGAACTGTTTGGGATGCCTTTGGGCCGGATCGGCCCGGGAAACGCGGCAGACCTGGTGATATGGGATTACGTCCCGCCCACACCACTGGACACAGAGAACCTTCTAACGCACCTCATGTTCGCCGATATCTCCGAAGGGCTACACCCATTCACGGTTCTAGCCCAGGGGAACCTTGCCCTGTGGGAGGGGAAGGTGCAACGATTGGACGAACAGGCAGCCCTGGCCCGTGGGCAACAAGTGGCACAGGACCTTTGGGCCCGAATATAGGCGGCACGAGGCAGCGCCTTGTGGACAGCATGCGTGTTAAGGAGGAGATATGCAAAGCGAGATGATCCCCCAGCCGCTCGACACATTGCTGGAGCGGATGCTGGTCGAGCTGCGCACCAGGGATGAGCTGTTTGGAATTCACCGCAAGTTGTTCTTTGTTCCGCAAGGTGACGAGCCCTACACACAGACCATGTTTGGTTCGCATTTGGATACGCCCTACGGGCCGGCTGCCGGCCCACACACACAGCTAGCACAGAACATCGTCAGTGCTTGGCTGTGCGGGGGGCGGTTCATGGAACTGAAGACGGTACAGATACTGGACGAACTGGAGATCGCTCGACCGTGCATAGATGTGGAAGACGAGGGATATAACGTCGAGTGGTCCCAAGAGCTCAAGCTCGAACAGTCTGCCGAGGAATACATCAACGCCTGGGCGCTGGTCCATGTGCTTCCCCACCTCCTCGGGTTCCCCCTGCCCCGGCCGGGGACCGTATTCAACATGAGCGTGGGGTACGATCTGGAAGGAATTCGCCACCCCCGGATGACCAGGTTTATGGATCGGTTGCAGAATGCGACCACGGACCTCGAACGGGTCAGAGCGATGCTGCGTAGGGTGACTCCGCAACTGGCCGACACGAAAATCCCCTCCCAGATCACCAACAACGTCACCATCTCCACCATGCACGGTTGCCCGCCTGATCAAATTGAGTCCATCGGAAGGTACCTGCTGGAGGAACGCGGCCTGCACACGCTGGTCAAACTGAATCCTACCCTCCTGGGGCAGGAGGAGGTGCTGCGCATTCTGCACGACGAACTCGGTTATACGGAGATCGAGGTGCCGGAGCAGACCTTCACGCAGGATCTCCAGTACGACCAAGCTCTGGAGGTCATAACCAACCTGAAGGAGCTGGCCGACCGCGAGGGGTTGTATTTCGGGGTTAAGCTCTCCAACACGCTTCCCACAGCAAATCACAGACATGTACTCCCTGGAGACGAGCTGTATATGTCAGGGCGGGCGCTGTACCCGATCACAGTGAACCTATTCCACCGGTTGGTTGAGCAGTTCGACGGGCGGTTGGAAATCTCCTATGCGGCCGGTGCGGATTCGGAGAACGCTTCCACTCTACTGGCCTGCGGTGCGCGGACGGTAACCGCGGCGACGGACTTCCTAAAGCCCGGTGGATACGGGCGGCTCCGGCAGTGGGTGGATAACCTGGCCCAGGACATGACCGAGCGCGGGGCGAACACGTTGTCCGAGCTTGCTTCTCAGAGCAGAACGCACCTAGCCCGGGAAGCCACGCA
>PXEP01000125.1 GCA_003566155.1 Candidatus Acetothermia bacterium
ACAAGCACATTCACCTGCGGATAGGTGTTCACCTCGGAGATGTCGTATACCAAAACGGAGATATCTACGGCGACGGTGTGAACGTCGCCTCGCGCATCGAGCGGCTGGCCGGACGCGGAGGGATCTGCATATCGCGACAGGTGTACGACCAAGTCCGCGGGCGGGTCCCCGCGTATTTCATCAGCTTGGGAACCCAGGAGCTACGCAACATTCCTGCTCCGATCGAGGTGTATCGGGTGGAGCCCGCAGAAGGAAGGGCTCCTGAGAAAGAGGAGTTGCACCCATACGATGTAAGCCGGGTCGCCGTGCTTCCGTTGGTGAACCTCTCCTCGACCGACGACGACTTCTTCGCCGACGGAATGACCGGAGAACTCATATACACCCTCTCCCGGATCCCCGGCCTGAAGGTTATCGCGCAGACCTCCGTCATGAAGTACAAGGGAGCTCGGGCCTCGGTGGCGGAAATCGCACGCGAACTGCGTGTGGGTACAGTACTCGAAGGAACCGTGCGCAAGGCGGGAAACCGGGTGCGCATCAACCTACAGCTCATCGACGTGGCAACCGAAGGATTGCTGTGGTCGGAGGCCTACGAACGCGAGGTGGAAGACGTGTTCGCCGTGCAAAGCGACATCGCCCGACGTGTCGCCGAGGCCTTGCAACTGCGTTTGCAAGCAGCGGAGCGACAGCAAATAAGCAGACAAGCCCCAGGGAACGTGCAGGCCTACATGCGCTATCTCCAAGGACGCGCCTTCTGGAACATGCGTACCGAAAGGGCAGTGCGCAAGGCAATCGAATGCTTCGAGGAAGCAATTCAGATGGACCCAGGATTCGCGCTTGCCTATTCTGGCATCGCCGATTGCTACGTCGTGATGGCCGACTGGGGCTATATTTCGCAGTCCGATGGCTTCAACAAAGCCAGGGAAGCCGCGCTCAAGGCCCTCCAGCTCGATGACACGCTTGCCGAACCGCATGCTTCGCTGGCTATCACCATCGCCGGGATGGACGGCGACTACGTGAAAGCTAGGGCAGAGATGGAAGTAGCGCTGGAACTGAACCCTAACTACGCCACCGGTCGGCACTGGTATGCCCTGCTGCTCATGCGCATGGGCGAGCTACAGCGGGCGGTGGAAGAAGGCAGTAAGGCGGTGGAGCTCGACCCCCTGGCCCCGGGTATAGCCACCGAATATGGCGAGATGCTGGCCATGGCCGGACGGTTCGACGAGGCGGAGCAGCAGTTTCAGCGCACGTTGGAACTGAATCCTGCTTTTACCGGCGCCCGCTGTTCGCTGGCCAAAGTCCTCCAGCAGACGTGGCGCTGGGAGCGGGCGGAAGGCGTGCTCCGCCGGGCAATAGAGCTGGACCCGGAATTCGCTCGTGCCCATGCCGATTTGGGGATGCTCTTGGTGATCACCGGACGTGAGGAGCAAGGCATCTCCGAGCTGCGCGAGGCCGTCCGGTTGGCCCCGGACAATCCGGCCGTTAGCCACACCCTGTCCCTAGCGTTGCTGTTCACCGGTGCCACGGATGAAGCTCTGGAACAGGCACAGCACACCGTGGATAACAATCCCACCTTCGAGCCGGGGCAGTTCTCTCTTTCCCTATGCTACGCTGCCCGCGGACGGTTCGATGAAGCGCTGCGGGAGATAAGAAAGGCCAATGAGCTCGTGGAAAGGGGCTACCGGTTGCTCGATGAGGACACTGCGCTGGGCCAGGCGTTCGTGTTCACCTGGATGGGCCGGCCGGAGGAAGCCCGCAGCGTACTTGAACGCGTGGCCAGCGAGGAAGAAGGGCCTAATCGGATGTTCATCACCGCGGTCATTCACTTCCTCTTGGGGGAACTGGAGGAGGGATTCGCCGCCTTGGAGCGGTCGTTGCAACGCAAGGAGGCTTCTCTACGTCTTCTGGGGTTGCTGCCGCTTCCGGATCCGGTACGCAGGGATTCCCGCTACCACGGGGCTATGGTCAGAATCGGCCTCGCTGATTGATGGCGGTCAGCCCCCGAGCGCTTCTACAGCCTGCGGGACGTGGGCGATTGACTCCACAGTGATATCGGGCTCGTGTAGCGTGGTAGGCGGCACCTGCCTTGCATACGGTCCCTGCAACACGCGAATGGTGGACAGGCCGAGCACGTTCGCCGGGAGTACATCGGCGTCGACCCGATCGCCCACCATCACCGCGCTCTGCGGATCGATCTCCAGCTCATCGACGATCATCTGGAAGAAAAGAAGGTCCGGTTTGGCCACGCCCATGTCCTCGGACACGTTCTTCCAGGCAAATGGAGCCAATATGCCCTCCCGCTCTAGGATCCTGCGGACACAGGAGGGCTGGTTTGCGGCCAAGGCAAGCATGTGGTTCTTCGCTAACAAGGCAATGGCTTCATGTGCACCCAGCCTCACCTTGCTGGCGGGGAGGTGCCGCTCAGGGCGGGATGTGTACTTGCGAAAAGCATCTCTCAAACGCCGGAAACGCCCTACGTCCGGTCGCACCAAGCTCCACAACGCACTTAGACGGGGTTGGGGATGGCAGTCGCTTGTCGCTCGCGCAAGCGCATCAAAGTAGTCCTCTGAGCCTACCTGCATACCATCGGCGGACAGTAGCTCCAAGAGGTGAGAATCCCAAGCCTCGTACTCTGCATCTTCGTTCAGGACCGGCCCCCCCAGATCGAGGAGCACCGCTCGCACAGTCCTCTTCATCCTAGTCTGCACCCGGTCAGCCGCAGGGAACCCTTCTGCGTTGCCCATGGCTCCATCGTCGTTCACCCCTTATGTGCGACCCAATCTACCCGCTGTGGAGGGCCTTGTACAGCTGCTCTGCCGTCGCCTTAGGCAGCTCAGGCAGGGAAAGCAGTTCCTCCAGTTTGGCCTGGCGCAGTCCTTCCACCGAGCCGAACCGTCTCAGCAGGGCCTCTTTGCGACGTGGGCCCACACCCGAAACTCCGTCCAACAGGCTTTCCAACGCCCGCCGCCCGCGGAGAGAACGATGATAGTCGACCGCGAATCTGTGCGCTTCATCGCGCACCCGCTGCAGCAGACGCAGGGCGGGAGAGTGCGCCGGCAGACGCAGGGGTTTGTTGTTTCCCGGTCTGTACACAAGTTCTTCGCGCTTGGCCAGTGCCACCGGTTCCACCTCCACGGAGGGAAACTCCCGCAATGCCTCCAGTGCCGCGTTCAGCTGTCCCACCCCCCCATCGATGAGGACCAAGTCGGGGAGCTCGGAGAACCGTCCGCGGGACACGGCGGGGTCCTTGAGTTCGGCCAGCCCGTGGTTCAGCCGGCGGCGCAACACTTCAGCTAGGCTCGCGTAGTCATCAGGAGTTTCCGTGGTGCGTACCCGAAACCTGCGGTAGGCATCGGGCCGCGGCTTCCCGCCCACAAAGACCACCATCGATCCGGTGGCCAGTCCTCCGTGCAGGTTGGATACGTCGTAGGCTTCGATCCGCCACGGGCGTGCCTGGAGGCCCAAAGCGGAGGTCAGCTCGCTCAGAGCGTCTTCCTCCTCGGTGGACGGTTCCACCGCGGCACGTTTTGCCGCCAGCACAGCGTTGCGCTCGGCCATCTGAACCAGCGAAGCTCGCTCACCACGCACGGGACGACGCACACGTACCCGGGAACCTCGCCGGCGGCCAAGATAGTCCCCCAACAGCGCCGCCTCGGGAAATTCCTCAGGAAGCAGCACCTCCTGAGGCATCGCCGTGGCCCGGGCGTAGTACTGATCCAAGAACGAACTCAGCAGGCTCGCCTTCTCAACCCCCTCAGGGACGGACAGCGGGAAGCCTTCTCTGCCAATCAGACGACCTCCTCGTACCACCATAATTACGCCGTATCCTCGTTCTCCTTGGGCCGCCACGCCCACGGCGTCCAGGTCTACCTGTTCGGTTAGCGCTACACTCTGCCGCTGCCGAATTCGTTCCAGAGAACTGATGTGATCCCGGAGCAACGCCGCGTGCTCGAATCGTTCCTCGGCCGCCGCTTGGCGCATGCTCTGTTCCAGCGACACGATCACCTGGTCCACACGCCCTTCGAACAGAAGCTCTGCCTCCCGCACGTAAGCCTCATATTGGTCCTCGCTCGCCAGGCCCACGCACGGTGCGCAGCATCGTCCCAAGTCATACATCAGGCACGGCCTTTCGGGCTTGTCCGCACCGATGTCCAGGCTGCAAGTCCGAAGAGGAAACAACTTGTGGGCGAGCTTGAGCGTGCGGCGCATGGCCCTGCTAGAGGTGAACGGGCCGAAATAGCGCGCTCCGTCCTCGGCCGGTCTGCGGACCACTTCCACCTTGGGGAAAGGTTCCGCGGTGAGCTTGACATATGGATACCGCTTGTCGTCCCTTAGCCGAACGTTGTACCGGGGGCGGTGTTTCTTCACCAGGGCATCTTCCAAGATCAGCGCTTCGCTTCCGCTGCTAGCCGTGATTACCTGCACATCACGCACTTCCCGCGCCAGGCGACGCGTCCTGTCGGGCAAGTGCCGTGGTGAGCGGAAGTAGCTTGCCACCCGGTCCCGCAGGCAGCCTGCCTTGCCCACATACAACACTTCCCCTTGCCCACCGTGGAACATATACACGCCAGGCTCGGCGGGAAGGGAGTTCAATTTGTCGCGTAGGTCTGTGCTAGCCATTCCCTACAATGATACTGAATGGCGCATGAGTTAGCCGCAGACTGGAGTCCTGAGCTGCGAGCGGTCAAGCCATCATGTTCCCTGGTTCAGCCGCTCACCCCCGGCGCTGCCACCACCGCCGTCGCCCCGCGGGTTCGTCCGCCGATGCTTTCTCCACCTCTCCGCGCTCTCGGGCCAAAGCCACTACGTCATCCCACTTGCCCCGACTACGGATCAGGTTCTCCCACTCCTCGGCGAAACGCTGTACAGCCTGGATTACATCCTCCCGTTTAGCCGAAGACCCACTCCGCGACAGCGAGTTCATGATCTCCTTCAGCGCTGCCACTTCCCCCCTAATGTGCACGTCTCCATCGCCCTCTCGGAGGACATAACGCGTTGCGTCGGCAACCAGCCCGAATGATCCACTGTCCACCGTCCCGACAGGCAAAACCTCCTCCACAAACCGCCGATCCGTCTCCAGGTATTCCCGCTCCACACGGCGCTTCCACTCAGACATATCCTCAACTCCCCGCCGGACCTCGCGGTCCCCTCGAAGGACAAGGTCCGACGTCCCATCCTAGCGCTCGGACGAAGGGTTTCACAATCAAGCTGTGGCCACTTTCCGCGCCACTTCCGCCCCCAGCCGGTGCGCCGCCTCCAGGTCTTGGGCAGTAGGACGTCCAGGAAATCCCAATGTACCTACCAGTTCCCACTTAAGGTTACCAAGCCGCTGCTCGAGTTTAGCCACCGCTCCGCCTTGCCAGCCGTACGAGCCCAACACACCCGCAACCCTGTTCCGTAGACGCTTTCTCTCCAGAAGGCTGAGCGCGTGATCCACCGGGGGGAACACCCCCGTATCGTAGGTAGGGCAAGCGATCAACACCCCCCGCCGTTTCCACAGTTCCTGGATCATATAGCTCACATGAGTCCGGGAGGCGTCCACGATTGTGACAGGCACCCCTTCACTGGTGACTCCCTTGGCAGCTGCCTCCACCGCTGTTCGCGTGTTTCCGTACATTGAGCCATAGAGCAGCGTCACCGCCGGCTCGCCTTCCATGCGGGCCCAGCGGGCGTACAGCTCGATGATCCGCTGGGGATCACGCCGCCAGACCAGTCCATGCGCGGGGGCGACCTGCTCCACATCGAGTCCCGACAACTTCTCTATGGCCTTCAACACCGGGCGAGAGTGCATACCCACGATGTTGGAAAAGTAACGCAATATCTCATCTTCATACGCAGCCACATCCACCTGGTCATCGCCCAACACGCCGTCCAGTGCTCCAAAACCCCCAAATGCATCTGCTGAAAACAGTACTCGCTCCGTGCCCTCGTAGGTGGCCATGGTCTCCGGCCAATGCACGAACGGGATGTGGTGAAACGTAAGGCTCTTCCCACCTAAGTCGAGCAACTCCCCGTCTCCCACCTCCCGCACGCGCTCATCGATTCCGTGCAGCTCTTTGAGGATGGACCTCCCCCGCGGAGTAACCAAGAGCTCGGCGTCCGGCGCCAGCCGGTGCACTGCAGCCAAACCTCCCGCATGGTCCGGTTCCAAATGGTTGGCGATCAGGTAGTCAAGCCCCTGGGGTTCAACCAGCTGAGCCACATTTGCCAGGAGCTCATCCACAAACGGAGTCTTCACAGCATCCACCAATGCTGTCTTTTCTCCCCTGACCAAATAGGCGTTGTAGCTCACCCCCTGAGGAAGTGGCCACATGCCTTCAAATAGGTCCGTAATACGATCGTTCACCCCGACCCACATGATTCCCGGTGCGAACTCTTCCATATACATAGTTCACCTCCTGCAAACCCATCCATCATCGAATCCTGCAGACAACTGGTCCCGGAACGTCTACAGGTACGGTATCATGTAAGCATGAGAGAGGGAAATCATTGCCCGCCGATGCCGCGCCGCTCGACGCATTTGCACTTCCTGTTCTGCGATTGGGAAGGGACACTGGCAGACGAGAGAGGCCAACTCTCCGCTGGCGCGCAAGGCATGCTGGATGCCCTTCAAGATGACGTACACCTGGTGGTAGCAAGCAACGCGCCGGATTGCAGAGCAATCCACGCCGTACTGGAGGTGTCAGGGGTGAACGGCATGTTCGCCCACGTGGCGACAGCGGGCGAGTTGGGCGCAACCAAACCCTCAGCAAGCTACTATCGCAAGCTTCTAACCCTCACAGGAACGCGTGCCCGGAACGCAGCCATGGTCGGAGACGATTACCTGGCAGACGTGGTCGGTGCCAAGAGCTGTGGGCTGAGAGCGCTATGGTATAACCCTTCTCGTGGGACCTGCCCCGCTGACCACCCTGCTTACGATCACGAGGTGAATACGCTGGGAGACATCCCGGACATACTCACCCACAGGCCTCTGCCCGACATCTCCGGCTGCCTACGTCTTGTATCCCGGGAGGACGGCGCCGGGCGGTTGGTGCGGCATTCGCTGGCCGTGGCGGCAGTGGCGCACCGATTGGCCACAGAACTCCGACGCCACGGAATCGCCATCGACCCCCTGCTCGTTCATCGGGGAGCATTGCTGCACGACCTGGACAAACTATCCACAGCCGGGACGGGGTACGAACATGGCCGGCTGGCCGGGTTGTGGCTACGCCGCGCGGGACAGAAAGAGCTGGCCCAGATTGCCGAACACCACGTGGCCTCGGCGTTGGTGGACCAGCCTCTGGAGGCCTTGTCCTGGGAGGCCAAGGTGGTGCACTATGCGGATAAACTCGTCGAGGAAGACAAACTCGTGGGACTGGATCAGCGCTGGCACCATTTGCTGGGCAGGTACCCTCAGTACAGAACCGTATTGGAGTGTTCGTATCCGCAGGTCGCGCGAATTGGAAAAGAACTGCAGGAGCTTCTCGGTGGACATCCGGAGCATGTCGTGGCCGATTTGAAAACTTGGCGGACCTCCGGATGACAATACCACATGCTTTGGCAGCAAACGGTGCAGGTAACCCGGCCCGGTTGAATGGAGGAACCCAAGATGCTGTACGGAGAAAGTACCCGGCTCCGAGCCATCGAGCGTGAGGATATCCCCACCTTCGTCCGCTGGTTCAACGATCCCGAGGTGCGACGCTACCTCATGATGTACGCACCTATGTCGCATGCCCAGGAAGAACGCTGGTTCGAAGAGATGCTCCAACGCAACGATGGCTTCCTGTATGCCATCGAGGCCCGCGTCGAAGACGGCTGGCACCACATCGGGAACGTGGGGCTCGAGCAAGTTGACTGGAAGAACCGCCGCGCGACCTTGGGAATTGTCCTGGGGGAAAAGACCTATTGGGGAAAAGGTTACGGCACCGACGCCGCACGCGTAATGCTCCGGTTTGCCTTCTGCGAGTTGAACCTGCATCGGGTTGAACTGGAAACGTTCAGTTTCAACCCGCGGGCCATGCGCTGTTATGAGAAACTGGGCTTTAAGCCCGAGGGTATACGCAGGGAGGCTTTGTATCGGGATGGATGCTACCATGATGCGCATACCATGAGCATTCTGCGGTACGAGTTTCCCGACGAGGATCGTTGACCGCCAGGGCGGAAGAGGAGGCACATGGCTACGTGGGATGAGCTGTTCAAAGACGAACGGCACCGGTGGCGCAAGCCGTGCGAGCTCGTGGTGAACTTCGCCGGGGTGCTGCGCAGGTGCGGCGCCGGTCGCGTGCTGGATGTCGGATGCGGCGCTGGAAGACACATCGTGTTCTTGGCCCGGCAAGGCTTCCACATGTATGGGGTGGACAACTCCCCGACCGGGCTCGCCCATGCTCGGGCCTGGGTGGAGGAGGAAGGCTTGGAAGCCGAGTTCCGCCGGGCCGAGATGACGTTCCTCCCCTACCGCGACGGTTTCTTCGATGGCGTGGTGTGTGTGTTTGCCATCTACCACGGAACTCTTGAGGAAATGCGCAAGGCCGTGTCGGAAATACGCAGGGTACTGCGCCCCGGAGGTGCGGCACTGATCATGTTCAAATCCCAGGAGAGCTACCGTTACGGCCGCGGGCGACAGATCGAGCCGAACACCTTCATTCCCGATGAGGGGTACGATGCGGGCACACCGCATCATTACAGCGACCGATCCGAGGTCCAAGACTTGTTGTCCGGGTTCTCCGTGTTACGGCTCTTTCATATGCAACAAGGCACGGAGAAACACCCCAGCGCATGGTGGGTGGCCGAGGGAACCCGTCCCGAGGGGGACCTGTAACACTTCGGGAACGCCTGCAATTAGATAGGCTCCCTAAATGTGGAAACAGTCTCACAAATCGGATATGGTGACCTCTGCGCCCCGGAGATATGACCAATGAGTGAACAGCTACAAAACGAGGAATTCACGGAGAGCACGGGATTGACCCCTCAGGCACCGCCGGAGCGGCGCGGAACACCGCTAGTGGACAGGCCTATACTGCCGACACTGGTGCGGCTCTCTTGGCCGATCGTGGTAGGGCACTTACTACATCTCACCTACCAGCTTGTAGACACGTTCTGGGTGGGCCGCCTGGGCGCCGAACCCCTTGCCGCCATTTCTGTAGCTTTTCCCATAATCTTCATCGTGTTCTCGCTGGCTGCCGGTTACTCCATCGCCGGCGTCGCATTGGTTTCTCAGCACAGCGGCGCCGCCCAGCGTGAGAAGGCCAGCCTGGCCGCCGGACAGGTCATCGGGTTTTCCCTGGCCCTGGCGCTGGTCCTGGCTGCTTTGGGATTGCTGTTTGGGAGGCACCTCCTGACGTGGGTGGGAGCAGGCCCGGAGGTCCTCCCGCTGGCCTGGACCTACTTCAGCATCCTCACCGCCGGCATCCCGTTGATCTTCGTGTTCTTCGTGTTCTCTGCGGTACTCGAGGGGACGGGCGACACGATCACGCCCATGAAGCTCAAGACGGCGAGCGTGCTCTTGAACATCCTCTTGGATCCACTGCTTATCTTCGGATGGGGTTTCTTCCCCGAGCTGGGTATCGCAGGCGCTGCAGCTGCCACAGTTTTCTCCCGATTCGCTTCGGCCGCGGTGGGCGTCTATATCTTGCTAAGCGGCAGACGGGGCCTCACCGTGCGGCCCAGCCATCTGATACCACGTCCGTCACTGATCAAGCAAGTTGTCCGCATCGGCACTCCGGCCGGGCTGGGCACATCTGCAGTGGCCATAGCGATGACCGTGATGACCTCGATCGTGGCCCCGTTCGGCACGTACGCCCTCGCCGCCTGGGGAGTGGGAAACCGCGTGCTATCGCTCATCCGAATGCCCTCCATGGGCTTCGCCCGGGCAACCGGCGTGTTGGTCGGCCAACACTTGGGAGCGGACCAGCCCGCTGCAGCCAATCGTACGGCATGGACAGGCGTCGCAGTCAACCTAGGGATCATGGCCGTGGTGGTGCTGGCTTTTCAGTTCGGCGCTACCTTGGTTATGCGCCTGTTCTCGCAAGATCCTGAGGTGATTGAGATAGGCGCCCAATACCTGCGCTGGGGCGCGGTGGCGTACGGGTTCTTGGCGGTACAGCAGGTCTTGGGCGGAGCGCTGGATGGGGCGGGGCAGACCTTCAAGAAGATGTTGTTCCTCTTGTTCAGCCTGTGGGCACTGCAGATTCCGCTATCCCGGGTCCTGTCGACAGAATTGGGCCTAGGAGTGGATGGTGTGTGGTACGGCATCCTCCTGGCCAAGCTTGCCGGAGCATCGGCGATTGCCCTATGGTTCGTGCGGGGTACTTGGCAACAGAAGATCATAGCCGAGCAAAAGGCGTAAACGGCCCAAGCCCAAGGAGGGTACAGTGGATTTCCGGCTGGTGGAGAGAGCATACTCCGAGCGCGAAGAATGCCCCAGCGTGATTCTGGCCAATCTGCACGGCACCATCGACATGGCACGTAACCTGAGCGCGTTGGAGGAGATCATCGAGTTGGGCCATAGGCAAGGGGCCAACATGATCATGTTCCCGGAACTCGCCGTCAGCGGCTACGTGTGGGACACGCCACGCAAGGAGGATGTCAAGGACCACTTGCGCGCCGCCGCAATCGGTCAACTGCAAAACTGGATTCGAAACATCGTCGACAGCCTTCGCACGGACGGCCGTGGCCTGGAGTACGTGTTCTTCGGAACCACCCGGGAGGAAGGCGATGACCTTTACAACTCCGCATTTGTTCTCCATCCCCATGTCGACTACACGAGCGAAGAGCTCATCTACGACAAAATCTTTATCCCCCACGTGGAACGTCCCTACTTTCTCCGCGGCTCGGACAAGCGCTTGACCATCAACACCAAGTGGGGCCGGTTGGGGTTCATGATCTGCTACGACCTCTGCTTTGTTGAACTGTCGCGTCGCTATGCGTTCATCGACCACGTGGACGCCATCGTGACACTGGCCTCATGGCGCTCGGAGGCCACACGTGAGTACCCCCTCATGAACGTGAAGACAGACCATTATTATGGCTTCCTGTGGGACCTGATGAACTCGTCGAAGGCCGCCTACAACCAAGTCTGGAGCCTAGGGGTAAACGCTGTTGGGACGCATGATCTGAGCGGGGTTATGTTCTGGGGAGGAAGCGGAATCTGGGCCCCTTCAGGACTACGGCTCCTGCAGGCATCCAACGTCAAACAAGAAGTGCTGTTGGTGCGCAACCTTGACCTACATGGCCAGCGTCTGCTCGAGCACGACGACTTCAACTACCGGATCGATTTCGAGAGCGTATACCGTCCGATGGAGGCTGTGGAGCCCGCTGTGGAACACCTGGACTGACCTGTGCTTTGGGCTGGCGGGCCAGTAGCCAGAAGGAGACCGTGGTAACGGCGTTGAGCCCGATGAAGTACCACACCCACCACGGTAGCCCGGCCAGCCAGACCCGGCCATCCCCCCAAGCCCAGAAGTCGGTCCCCAGAGCAAACAACGCGGTCAGGCCCAAGGCCCAAAGATACCAACGTTTCTTGGTACCCGGGAGTCCTACCGGCACCGTCCGGCGCCCGCGGGAGGTAAGCAGGCTGACCCCGACCAGCGCCACGCTGGCCGCCACAACGACCGGCACCACCGGCAGCGTGCCCCATGTGGGCAGAAGGTCAAACAGGTAACAGGCGACAAGCCCCTGCCCGACCAATATCGACGCAACCGCGCCCGCGGCTGTTGCTCGGGCCCAGTAAAGGGCCGCGGCCGTAGCCGGAAGAAGCACAGCCAACCCAG
>PXEP01000174.1 GCA_003566155.1 Candidatus Acetothermia bacterium
CGGGCATTGTTTAAGTTTTAGTTAAGTTTTAGTGTAGTCCTACTTATAATTTTGTATTGTATTTGTATTGCAAATAGGGCCACTACTATAAGTTATTTTAAAATAACCCTTTTATCGCCTATCCGCCCCTTATATACTATAATCAAGGGATAAAGGACTATCCCTAACACTAGTGAAGGAGGTTTTCAAAGTGAAATTAGGCGGAAAAAAGGGAAAGGATAACCACTGGGTTTGTCCATACGGCTCCCCGGAGTGTGAGGAAAGGGGTCTAAGGAATATGGGGTGTGAGGAATCTCCTTTTTGCATCGGTATTTACAAGGATGGGCGGCTCGTAAAATACCAAATTAATTCAGGGAGGGAAAGTTAATGGAAAGGGAAATGGAATTACGGCGTATTTGCTTTTTATCGGCGGATTGGTTATTTTCGCAAAACAGGGATAACCAAGCCTGGGAAATGTATCGCCAGGGTTTGGAAAGGGAAATTCTAATAGAAAAGGAGGCTAAATAACATGGAAAAGCAAAGGATGGAGCCTTTTGGTTCGGAGGACATTAAAAAAGCACTAAATGGAATGGAAGTTAAGGAGGTTTTAGGGGATATAATAGCACCTAATATATTAGAGGGAATGGACACGGTAATAACGGAGGAAGTGGAAACTTTGCGTCAATACTTAAAGGCAGATGAATATAAGTATTTAGTGGAAATGGTCAAGGAAGGGGTAGAACATATACTAGAAAATATCCTAGAAACCTTGGAAGAAATGGAACAGGCCCGGGCAGATTACTGGTACGACTTGGGAAGGAGGCAGGAATAAAAGTGAACATTACTCAAACAAGGTTTAATACAAAAGCATCTTATAAGGATTGGAAAATTCGTGAAGGTTGGGAAGTGACAGGTCATAGGTTCAAGGATGTTGATACGGGCAAGGATTGGTTATTTTTAGATGATCTAGGATTTGTTCTGGAAATTCACATGGATTTTAGCGGCGGGGTTTTCATTTATCAAGCATTTGTGAAAGAGGAAAAAAAGAATCAATTAGGGTATATCCATCGTTCACCCTGGGGAACTCTTGGTAAGTTAATTTATTCTTCCTCTAAAAGTGAACTTTTGGCGGGAACACGGCGGATTTTAGAGGATTACTACAAAGTACCAGAGTATATGGAATTAGGGGAACGGTCGGAAGCGTTAGATAAAATAATGGTTTTAATCAGTAAACTGGTGGATTAAGTTTAGCTCCTTCGGGGGCTTTTCTTTTTTAAACGGCGGGCAGTTTAGAATTAGTTTAGTTAGATTTAAGGCATATTGAATCTAGTAAGAATTAACCCTTAGTATTATAGTTATTATTAACAATTTTGTTACTAAAAATAAGGTAAATTAGGAAGTTAAAATTTCGTTTTAGTCTATCTAAAACTGGCGGAGTTATTTAGCAATAAGTATTGAATATATATATAGAATAAGTGTTGAATATGTTAAGTAAAAATAAAGAATCAACACAGCTAAACCCGGCGGATGTTTTAGAAAAATCTCTGCTATAAATAAAGAAAAATATAAAGAAAAATATAAGTAAAATAGGTTAAAGGCTTCTTTCGCTAATACGCAAGGTATACTATATAATTAGGACAATTTAAAGGAGGTTCCAAATTATGGAAAAGGAATATTTAAAGTATCGGAACAAGGTTAAAGGTTGTGTTCGGCGGGAAACACTGGTGGATGCGTTATGGCAATTTATGGGCATGGAAAGGGCAAATGGTTGCGATTTAACGGCGGAAAAACTACAAGTGTTAATGGAAAAATTGGTGGATGGACGCATGGAGGAGGAGGATTTTAAGCACTACAAGGAACCACGCAACCTGGGAATTATACTAGGGGTGGAGTTATGGCATATTATGGATCAACTTTAAGGATTTGCCCCTTCGGGGGCATTTTCTTTTTTTATTAAAAAATTAGTGATTTTATAAAAGTTGGCATGAATTTTGCATCTATTATATACGTCCCAAATAAGCGGCGGATTTTAGGGTATTGAATTTAGTAATAAAAAAGTCCTAGTATCATTAGTTATTACTATTATTTTCGCTCTGTTTTAGCACTCCCCACTTGAATCTATGTTTAGAAAAGTCCTAGTATCATAGCCCAACAGGTAAAATATATCGAATAATAACCATTATTAACTAATAAAATATATCGAATAATAACTATTATTAAATAACATACTACCTCGAATAATAATCATTATTAAATAATAAATACCTGGTTTTACATATCCTGGAATAACTGGTAAAAAATTATTTAATTATTAAATTTCCTTAATAATTTAAAAATGGTAGGAATCTGGAGGAATCAGGAGGAATAATACTTATTAATATAATAACTTTGGTCAATCTGGTTTAACGGTCTAAAACAGGTCTAAACAGGATTATTTAAAGGTTTACAAACCTCTTAATCAATGGTAAAATATAATTAATAGGGAAAAGGATATTCCCTAAAAATTAACAGGAGGTTACAAAAAATGGCAAAACAGGCACAGGAAAAGGTCGGGAAAAAACAAGGGCAGGGACTGGAAAAAACAGGGAAAAGGGCGGCAACATGGCAGGAATTAACGGAGGCAA
>PXEP01000129.1 GCA_003566155.1 Candidatus Acetothermia bacterium
ACACCATCCCAGGCCCGGACGAGGAAGACGGTAACCAGGAAGGCGCGGTCTGCCCCGATGAGCTTGACTTCCTCATGACCGAGGAGGGCGGCGAACTCGACCAGCGGGAGTGATCCCGTGCATCTGCCCGCTCCATTATGGCCCTCAGCCCCTTCCGGCAAGGGTGTGCTTCACGAAGCATGGCCCGCTACGGGGCGCTGCGCGGGCACCCGCAGGCGGACGCCTGTAACCAAAGCGGCGCCCCGGTAGCCCGAGGCGCCATTTTCTATATGTGAATGTTGCGTGGGTACCGCCACACGCCGGGCTCACTCCCCGCAGTCGAAGTACCTGTGCAGGAACTGGACGGCGGTTTCCACGGCTCGCGAAGGCTCCACCCAGAAATCGGGGGCAAACCCTTTCCCCTCACGCAGTTCCAGATCGGGCTCCATGATGACGGATGTGGGCAGGGTTACCGGGAGGCCAGAATTCGGTAGGGCAATGATCACCGGGCTCCCGGTCGTGCAGACCCCTGCTGTCGGGTAGCCCATGATTACCACATTCTCCATGTCCCGCAGTGCGGCGACGAAGCGCTCGCCTGCTGAGCCGATGTACTGATCGATAAGGACCACCAGAACGGTGTCGTTCACCATGCGCCCCAACGGCTTGTAGTCGGATATCCCCCAGCCCCGAGGCCTTGGATTCCGCTCCCCCGGCGATGCCGGAGAAGAGCCTCCCGCACCTATGGGGGCCCCCGACTGGGAGCCCCAACGAACACGCGTGTGCAGTCGCCGGGCAGTGGTTGTCACTAGGTGAGCCCAGGGCGAACGATCCTCCAGATCGCCCCTTCTCGGACCTGGAGAATACAGGACCCCCCACGGAGCGCCGGCTGGCGCCACATACTCGCGGACGAAACGACTCAACCACTGGTAGGCGTAGCCGGTCATGCCCCCGCGGTTGGATCTGAGGTCAAGGATGAGGCAAGGTTCCTCGCCGAGCGCAGCGGCATCGTCCAGGAATGTGTCGATGTCTTCCTCTCTGAAGGCGCTGTAAGGCCCTGCATCTTCGAAGGCGAAAAGCGCTCGGCAGGCGGCCACCGGGATCCCCGTTTCCTCGTCCAGTGTGTACAAGGGGCCAGGCTGGCGGGTGTAGTCCGGGTCACCGGGCCGCAACGGCACCTCCAGCTCCGTCTGCCCATCCACGCTTTCCACAACAAGCTCGATCCGCTCGAGGGGCTCCTCCTTCTGCGTGCCCAACCGGTACACGAACTCCGCTTCCTCGTTCAACGAAGGCTTGAGATACGCTTGCGGGTCCTGATGGTTGATGGTCAGCAGCGTGCCCAGCCGCTTCTCCTCCCCGGCCACCTCGTACAGGACAAGCTCCTCTTCGACAGGGCGCACCTCGTAGTCCCGTGTGGTCAGGTAGGTGGAGCGCACCAACGTGGTCTTTCCGTCCACGGCGAAGTGGCCGTCCTGCACGAAGTCCAGGTACTCGCGGATGCAGGAGCCCAAGGTCTGCGCAGAGATAGGTTCGCTTTCCTGGGCGAGATCCTCTTTCAGGGCCTTCTTCGCCTCACCGAACGCCTCGTCGCCCCCGAACATCTGGTACCCTGCATAGCCGTACTTGAGGAGATCAAACAATATGTCCACATCCGCCAACGCTTCCTCCACGCTCGTCCGTGATCGGGGGGCACCGGGTTGCTCAATCTGGCCCACATGCTCTATCTCCCGCCAGGTATCCGGTTCCTCCTCCAGATCGTACGGATAGAGGTACTGATAGAAGGCGTTCATTACTCCCTCCTGATCAGGCTCCGGCGGCCGGTTGGCCCGGATGTGCTCCACCAACTCCGGCGGCAGTTCTTCCAGCAGATCCCCCACCGCCCCAGCGGGCAATGACCAGACCGCCAGCAGCACCGTCACCGCGCCCCACGCCAGCCAGCGGCGCACGTCCATCCGGCAGGACATTCCACGCTCGCACTTCATCCCCACCACCTCCCCTCATAGGCTACCAGGTAGCTCAAGTGCTGCCTACAGCAGGGGTCCCTGATCCTGCGCGCACCGCGCCCGCTCAGCATTCCTTCCGGGCAGCTGTTCGCTGCATGTGCCTGTAAACCGCCTCCGCGTCCCCCGAGTCATGCTTCATCCCGTACCCCCCGCCGCCGAAGCGATTCCGGGGCCTTCTGCGGGGCGTGTGGGCGAGTGGGGGCCCTGCCGGCGGTAATGGTGGCGGTGTGGGGTAGCTACGCGGGTCTGCGAGTCGGCATTTCTCCCCGCCGGACAAGCGTTCTTCGCTGGCCAGCTTGCCAGAGCGCCAAGCCAGATTGGCTGATGACTAACTCCCGCCCCAGTCAGAGCTGCACCTCACCACACAGGATCCCCAGGGCACTTAGCTTTCCAGCAGGGCCTCAGGTCTGAACGCGCGCCGGAATCCCAATCCGGCTAAGACGATCCCTGCCAGCACAGCTGCAGTTGCCATCGCAAGCATGGCCAAGCTGTTCACCTCAGGAAGTACGTTGATCAAGATGATGAGGGCGAGGCCGGGCAGCATCGCAAGTGGGAGGATCACGGCCGAGGCGAGATTCGAACGGCTTCGGATCATCCAGGGGAACCTG
>PXEP01000067.1 GCA_003566155.1 Candidatus Acetothermia bacterium
ATGCTTATCCTCCTTCCGCCATCGAACGTGGCAGACTAGCTGCCGGGTTACACTCCTTGTTTCCACCGGTCGCGTCGGCCCACTTCAGCCGCGTCCGACCTGGTTGTCGCGGCGGAGCCCAGCTCCGACGTTGCGGAGAGTTTATCCTTGACCGCCCGGCCTTCACGAAGCCACGATTTGGGTCCCCGCCCGGCCTTCGAGAGCATCGCTGGCCTGGGCAAGCGAGCTGATCACCGCTCTCTCCCCGCCCGCCTCCACGAAGCGAACCGCGGCGCGGACTTTGGGCTCCATGGAACCCCTGGCAAACTGCCCCTCTTCCATGTAGTGCTTGGCTTGCTCCGCCGTCATGGAATCCAGATCCTGCTCGTCCGCCTTGCCATAGTTCAGCTTGACCTGCGGCACGTCGGTCAGAATGAGCAACACGTGTGCGCCGACATCCTCAGCCAATTGCTCGCCAGCTAGGTCCTTGTCGATCACGGCCTCCACGCCGACAAGACGCCCGTCCTCCTCGGTTACCGGGATTCCGCCGCCCCCCGAGGCGACCACGATGGCCCTGTTCTTCACTAGGATGCTGATAAAGTCCTTCTCGGCGATCCTGACCGGGTCGGGGGAAGGAACGATGCGCCGCCAACCGCGGCCGGCATCCTCCACCACGTCCCAGCCCAGTTGGTCGTGCATCTCCTGAGCCTCCTCGGCGGTGTAGAATGGGCCGACCGGCTTGCTGGGATCGCTGAACGCCGGATCGTCCTTGTCCACAATGACTTGTGTGACCACTGTGGCAAGCGGGATGTCCCCCCGGCCGTTTTCGCTCAGGATCTCGTGCAGGCTCTGCTGGATCATGTAACCGATCAGGCCTTGTGTCTGGGCTCCGCAGGCATCCATCGGCATCGGGGGGACGGTCTGTTTGGCCGCCTCTTGTTGCAGCAGGATGCTGCCGATCTGCGGTCCGTTGCCGTGGGTGATGACGAGCTTCCACCGCCCGGAGAGGACCATCCGAGCCAGTTGTTCGCAGGTGCCACGAACGTTGGCCTGTTGCTCCTCCAGAGTGCCCTTCTGGCCGCGTTGGAGGATGGCGTTTCCTCCCAGAGCCACGACCACCGTTTTCTTGTCCATGATTGGTGTATTCCTCCTTTGGCTTTCGCTGGGTTCGTTAGACCATGTGCCGGCGCTGTCGGACACTGTATGTCTTTTGGGGAGTTGGTAAATCGAACTCCGTACTCCACTGGCCGGCTACATGAGGGGTAGACGGACCGCCCCACCCATGCTCAACACGCATCGTGCGGGACAGTTTAGCCCGCCGCATGAGCGGGGGCCAACTAAGGGGACAGTCCCCGCCCCTTGCCCCCGGGGGACAGTCCCCCTACGGCACATACTACTAATCATATGGCTCACAAATTGTAGTGCCTAACTGTTGTCATATATCCCCCCCGCGGTGTAGTGTGCTGTTGGCGGGGACAGCTTGCCCGCCAAGGAGGTGAGCTAAGGGCATAGACATACGCCAAAGGCCCGTCCTGCTTGGCAAAAATCTACGGGGGTGAGCGTGAAATGGTAAGGCGGTTGTCAGTACTTGCGTTGTTGGGTGTGGCGGTGCTCCTGGCCGGATGCGGAGGGCTCCTGGGTCCTACGGTCGGGGTGGACAACGCGACGCCGGCGGGCCTCGATGAGGGCTCGGGACAGTATCTTGTGGTATTCGGAAACTCCGGGATTCCTGACAAGGCGGCTGCCGAAGTGGAGGCCGCAGGCGGAGTGATCGTAAACGAGATCCCCCAGATCGGCGTTGTGGTGGTCGAGGCGGGCCCTGAGTTCTCCGCCCGGGCCAAAGGGATCTCCGGTGTCTCCCAGGTGGGTCCGAACGTGCTCTGGGAGATGGCCGCGCCGGTTGAGGTTAAGCCACTCGAGGCCGATGCGGCCGGGGTGGGGGACAACGACCTGTACCTCGGGCTGCAGTGGGACATAAAGCGTGTCGGCGGTGTGCCAGACACATGGGATATCGGGAAGGGCTCCGGTGCCGTCGTGGCCGTGCTCGATACGGGTGTGTACTACCCCCATCCGGACATTGCGCCGAACTACCTGTACGGCAAGACCTACGTCGTCGACCACTGGCATCCAGACCTGGGAGATGTGCCGGGTGAGGACGAGAACGACTACCACGGGCACGGCACGCATGTGGCCGGATCGATTGGAGCGCCGATCACCGCGGGCAGGATCATCGGGGTTGCCCCCGAGGTGGGGATCGCCAACTACAAGGTGCTGACCAAGTACGGCTACGGCTTCGTCTCGTGGATCATGCAGGGGATCGTCGACGCAGCGGACGACGGCGTGGACGTGATCAACATGAGCCTCGGTGGGTACCGGTTGATCCAGGACGCCGATGCTGCTGCCGCATACGTGGCATATCTGCGGGCCACGCAGTACGCGCGCCGACAGGGCGCCTTGGTGGTCGCGTCCTCCGGTAATGCCGCTACGGACTTGACGAGGATCAGGCCCGTCTTCCATGTGCCCTCGGGAACCCCGGCGGCGCTGTCGGTGAACTCTACGGGTATGGAGGACGAACTTGCCTTCTACAGCAACTACGGGGCCTCCGAAACTCGCGTCGTTGGACCAGGTGGGGGCGACACGGACATCCCGTTCAGCTACTGCGTGAGCGCGTACAGCCCGCTGTCAATCGGGTTGCCAGGCGCCATGTACGCGTGGTCGGCTGGGACAAGCATGGCGGCGCCCAAGGTCGCTGGCGTGGCAGCGCTCGTCTACGCGCAGAATCCTGGCATCAATCCGCAACAGGTGGAATCGATCCTCATGCAGACGGCCGATCCTGTCGGAAAGCCGGGGTTCGATCCCCAGTTCGGGCACGGGATCGTCGACGCTTACCGCGCGTTGACCCGTTAGAGGAGTAAGGGGGACAGTCCCCACCTGATGAACTCGGGGACTGTCCCCCATGGGTTGACCCCGGGGACAGTCCCCCCATGGCGCTGGGCAGGGACTGTCCCCCTTTTGTTTGGTATGCTCCGGGTATGGAGATTGCGTTGGAAACTGCGGCTAGGGTCGGGGAGGGTGATGCGATCACCGTTCGAGCGCTCTGACGGCCTTCCGCATGCCTCGGTAGCAACGATTGAACTGGAGAGGGCCCTGGCCGGGCCGGGTTGCCCGATATGTGCGCTCATCCATTCGATGGAGCGCCGATGGTTGTGGACGCTTCTCTATGAACACAGCGGTGATCTCAGCGTGCACGAGGCGTTGGCCGCGGCGGTTGGCCTGTGCGGGACGCATGGAGCGTTGCTAGAGGAGGTTGTGGGCGAGCGCCGGTTGGCTTCCGCCGGAGCGGCAGCCCGTCTGTACCTGACGGTGGTCAGTGAGGTCCGGCGCAAACTGGAGGCGGGAGCCCGGCGGGCTCCGGTGCCGGACTGCCCGCTATGCGAACGGGTTGGGGAGACCGAGCGGCGACTGGCGGGTACGCTGGCCGGTGCCCTGCGCGATGGAAAGTGGCGGCATGCCTACGAGTCCTCAGATGGGTTGTGTTTGCCCCACCTCGATCTGTGTCTGGCCGAGCTGCGGGGGAAGGCACGGGAATGGCTCCGGGGTGATGCTACTGGGCGTCTGACTGAACTAGCTGGCAAACTGTCGGAGTTCTGCCGCAAGCACCGCTACGACGTGGACGAAGAGGTCACCGCCGAGGAGAGCATGGCGTGGAAGGAAGCCTTGTGGCGGATCGGCGGACAGCCGTAAAGATAAGGGGACAGTCCCCATTACCTGCAGCCGGGGGACTGTCCCCCTATGTAGGTGCTTGGGGACTGTCCCCTTATGATGCCGCCGCCGAGTACGCGGTCGCCGCGGTAGAAGACGGCGGCTTGGCCGGGGGCAATGGCACGAATCGGCTCATCGAAACGAACGCGCGCGGTGTCATTCCATAGTTCTACCGAGGCCGGCCGTGCGGGCGAGCGGTAACGCACCTGCACGCTGGCGCGAAAAGCCCGGGATGGTGGTCTTCCTTCTGGCCAGCGGAGGTTTGCTGCTCTGAGCCTCCGTCCGTAGAGCTCGGATTCAGGCCCGACTACCAGAGTGTTGGTCTCTGGATCCAGGCGCACCACGTACAACGGCTCCGGCCAGCGGAGCCCGAGACCTTTGCGCTGGCCGACGGTGTAATGGGCGAGGCCGTTGTGTGTGCCCAGTTGGTGACCGGATACGTGGACGATCGGGCCGGGTGAGGTTCGGGGCAGAAGCTGTGCCACCCCCGACGGGGCAAAGCATAGGTCCTGGCTGTCGGGCAGGCGCGCTGCAGTCAAGCCCAGTTCCCATGCCAATGAACGGATCTCCTGTTTGGTGAGTTCCCCTACCGGCATCAGGGCGCGGCGGAGGTTCTCTTGGTCCACGCTGTACAGGAAGTACGATTGGTCTTTGTTTGGGTCACGGCCCCTGAATAAGGCGGCCTTGCCTTGTCGATGGCTTATGCGAACGTGGTGGCCTGTGGCGATGTACCGGATCCCGCGGCGGGAGGCTTCGTCGGCCAGCATCCTGAACCGTACGTCGCTGTTGCACAGGGCACAAGGGTTGGGGGTGGTGCCCGCCCGGTACGCCTCTAACGTGGGCTCGATGACCAGGCGGCGAAACTCGTCGTGGGCTTGCACCACATCGTGAGGGATTCCCAGTTCGTGGGCGGCCAGGGAGGCGGTGTTCACCGAACAACAGGGGTTTTCCATTGGGCCTTCCGGATCCCACAGCCACATGGTGAGACCGTGAACGCGGTAGCCGCGTTGTAGCAGCAACAGGGCGCACACCGTGGAGTCGACACCACCCGACATCCCGACAAGTACTGTGTTGTCTTTCACGGGTTCACTGTCGGGGGGCACCCCCATGCGCCAACCCAGGCTCACTCTTCTACGTGGCGGGGGACCACGCACAAGAAGCGCAAAGGTTCTTGCCCCGTGTTCCGGAATTGATGTACTTCGTTGGGGGCCACGTGGGCCACGGTGTGGGGGCTCAAGGGATACAATTCGTCCTGGACGGCCAGTTCCCCCTTTCCTTCCAGAACGAACACCCCGTGCTCAAAAGGGTGTTGATGATGGGGTGTGTGCCCGCCTGGGGTCAAAGTGAACAGTCGTACGGCGAAGGTTGGAGCCCCGTCTTGGGGACCGATGAGCAGCTTCTTTGTCGCCCCTACGACCTGCCGGCCGTCCGACATATCGACCTGTAAAACTTCATCCGTCTTGCGCACCGTTGCCATACGTTCCTCCTATAGATCGATGCTCATGAAAGGAACCAGCATCTCCTCTTGGGTTACTCCGCCGTGCATCCCGCGCATTGTGACGGGTTCTTTGGGCCACATGAGGGCCTTGCGGCCGCGCGAGAGCACCAACAGATCGCCCATGCGGGCCCGAATGTGGGGCGGGGGCTGTTCCTTTCCCCATAGCTTGCGCTTCAGCGCCTGATCCACGGGCAACACCTCGAACTCACCTGGGAGTTGCCGGTGGAAAAACTCCGTGAGTCGGTCTTCGCTCCCGCGCCGGATGAACAGCGAAGCCGCTCGCGCTTCCCCCACTGGAGGAACGAGGAGCGAATCTCGCAGCTCCGGATGAGTTCCGCACGAGACAACATCCTCCGCAGGGGAAAAGGGCTGGAAGCCGTGGTCGGCGGTGATCAACACAGTGACATCATCCACGTTGCAGAGCAGCTCATTCTCAAGCAGATGGAAGAACTGCCGTGTCTCGGCGGCGAACGCCGAACAGTTGGGGCCGTACTGATGGGCGATGCTGTCGGGGGTGGGGTAGTACACGGTGAGCACGCGCCGGCCCGATCTTTGCAAGAGTCCCCTCAGATGCATGAAAAGGTCGCTCAGGGAGAGGAAAGGGACAGTTTCCTCCACACCTTGATAGAGAAGCTCGGACAGTCCGGAGTTAGCGATATACTTGGGGAGCAGCAAAGTAGCGGGCACCCCGCTTGCGGCCATTCGTTGGTATACGGTCTGTACCGGGAGCATGCTCGCTGGGGAGACTCCTATCTTGGATAGGGCTCCGCTCTGGGCGCCGGGCGGAGCGAGGTGAATCATGTTCACCACTGAACCGGGGTCCTGAAGGAACATCGTGTATCCGAGCACGCCATGGGTGGCGGGGCTGGCCCCGGTGGCAAGCGAGGTCAACGCGGTGGTCGTGGTGGGTGGGAACACCGATGTAAGCGGAATGAGCGTGGAGCTGGAGATGCGTGAGCAAAATGAAAGCTCCTTGTTTTCCAACAGTGACTGCAGTTTGTGATAACCTAGGCCGTCCACAATGAACAGAACCACCCGCCCTTTACGGGGAAGGCCTAGCTCATCGGCCAATCCCTCGGGGGCATCCAAGCCGGCCAGCTGTTCCATCGTGCGGGGCACAGCAAGAAGTGAATACCGCTCGTAGTGGGGCCGCTGGGCGTTGGTTTCTTGCTGAATGCGCGAGTAAATGGCTTGTGTGAGAGACATGACTTCGGCATTATAGCTGCACGAGAAACCTACACAATGCTAGGAAGGGGGATTGGGTATGAGCGAATGCCCTGTCCGGCAGACGAATTGTGACCGCTGTCCGTGCACATACCCTGGTTGCCCGCGGAGGGGCCAGTGCTGTGAGTGCCTGCATTACCACCTGGCGGCGAACCAACTGCCTGCATGCTGCTTCCCGCCCGAGATTGAACGTACCTACGACCGATCGTTCAGAAGATTCGCCCAATTACATGCTGAATGAGCAACCGACGCGTGGCGCGCATTCTCCGTGAGGTGGCCGAGCTACTGGAACTTGAGGACGTTGCGTTCAAACCACGAGCATACCGGCGGGCCGCCGAGGCGGTCGAGAGTTGTGCGACCGATGTGGACGAGCTAGTACGCGAAGGGCGGCTGGGCGAGCTGCCCGGTGTGGGAAAGGCGATCAGCGAGAAGATCGAGGAGATCGTCCACACGGGGCGTCTTGCCTACCACGACGAGCTTAGGAAGAAGCTGCCTGTGGATCTGTACGCGCTTACTCAGGTAGAAGGGATCGGGGTGCGCACGGCCAAGCGGCTGTACGAGGGGCTGGGAGTGCGCAATGTGGCTGACCTGGAGCGAGCCGCACGCGAGGGAAAGATCCGCCGCCTGCCAGGGATGGGTGAGCGGAGCGAGGCCCGTATCCTGCGGGGCCTGGCGGAGGTGCGGGGTACAGAGGATCGGATCCTGCTTTGGTACGCACTGAACACTGCGCGGGCGCTGTGCCGAAAGCTTGAGGACACCGGCCTGTTCACCCGGTTGGCGTACGCGGGCTCGTTGCGGCGGGGACGGGCAACGGTAGGTGATGTCGATCTGCTAGGGGTGTCTTCCCAGCCTGAGCAAGCGGCGCGTGCGTTTGTGGAGCTGCCCGAGGTGGGCCAGGTGTTGGCTCGGGGAGGGAAGCGAGCGTCGGTGCGGTTGTCCGAAGGCTTGCAGGTCGATCTGCGGTTGGTTCCCGAAAGCTCGTTTGGGGCGGCCATGCAGTATTTCACCGGGTCCAAGGAACACAATGTCAGGCTGCGGGAACGGGCGGTGGGCCGGGGGCTGAAGCTAAACGAGTACGGGCTGTTCGACGAAACGGGAGCAGCGGTTGCCGGAAGCGACGAGGAGGGGATCTACAGTCAGCTAGGCCTTCTGTACGTCCCCCCCGAACTACGCGAGGACCAAGGCGAGATCCAGGCGGCCGAACGGGGTGATCTGCCTGAGCTGGTGCAAACCCGGGATATACTAGGAGATCTCCACCTCCACACAAACTGGTCCGATGGAGAGGTCACCATGGAGGAGATCGCCCGCGCGGCGCGGCAGCGGGGCTTTCGCTACATAGCGATCACCGATCATTTTCTGTTTTCCGAGACGGTAGGCGGAGTGACTGCGGACGATCTGCGCCGCCAGCTGGACGAGGTGGCGCGGCTGAACGAGGAGCTGGACGGATTTCACATTCTAAGCGGGGTGGAGGCGAATATCCTCGCCGACGGCGGTTTGGACGTCCCCCGCGAGCTCCTCCGCCGGCTGGATCTGGTGATCGGCTCCGTCCACTCGCGCTTCCGCACAGCGAAAAAGGTGATGACCGAGCGGCTCTTGCGTGCGGTGGACGACGAGGCGATGGACGTGCTTGGGCACCCCACAGGGCGGTTGATCGGCGAACGAGCGGCGTATGAGGCCGACTGGGACGAGGTCTTCTCACGAGCGGCCAAGACGGGGACCGCGCTTGAGATCAACGCGAATCCCCAGCGGTTGGATCTGCGAAGCGGACTGGTCCGGCGAGCGGTGGAGGCCGGTGCGAGGCTCATCATCGGAACAGATGCACATGCGGAGCCGCACCTTGACTTCATGGAGCTGGGGGTGGTTACGGCCCGTCGTGGGTGGGCCCAGGCCAAACATGTGCTGAACACCCTGTCAGTGGAGGGGTTGTTGGCGGCGCGTAAGCGCGGGCGGAGTTAGAGGGGGACCCGTGAGGGGGGCGCTGGTATTCGCGGTCATTGGGATGGCGTTCGTGGATACCCTGGCCCAGCTGCCGCTGATTGCCCCCTACGCCGAAAGCCTGGGTGGTTCCCCGTTGGGGGTGGGCGCGGCGGTCGGGATGTACTCACTGGCCAATATGGTGGCCAATGTGGTTCTGGGGCCGTTGGTAGACAGGTGGGGTCGGCGACCGAGCATGACGGTTGGGTTGGGCATAGCGGCACTTGCGCTCGTCCTCTATCCGCACGCAGGAAGTATCCAGGTTCTCGTAGGGTTACGTGGATTGCACGGGTTGGGTGGGGGGCTGCTGGTGCCCGCTGCATTCGCCTACGCGGCCGACCGGACGGGCCCCACGCATCGTGGCCTGGCGATGTCGAAGGTGGGCATCGCGATCGGGGTCGCTGCTTTGCTGGGACCTGCCGCGGGAGGGGCGTTGGCCGGTCCGCTGGGCCATGAAGGTGTGTTTCGCTTGCTGGCGGTGTTGATGAGCCTTACCGCTCTGTTCGTGGCCAGCCTTCTTCCTTCATATGGGCCGGCTCCGAGCCGACTGCGGCTGGGGGACCTGGGCAGGTACTGGGAGCTTTTGGAGAGCGGAAGCTTCCGGGGCGCGTTGACCGCGGTGTCGGGGCTCACCTTCGCCAAGGGCGTGTTGGCCATGGCCTTCCCGCTGCGAGCCGAGGCGCTCGGCTATTCCAGCGGGCAGGTGGGGGGCTTGCTGTCGGTGTTCGCCGGTGCCGCAGTGGTGACGTTCGCCCTGGGTCGGCGCATTGCCAATTGGAGCCCTACCTGGCGTATGGTGGGGGGCCTGCTTGTGGGGGCGGCGGCCGTGGCTGGGCTCAACGTTGTGCGGGGCGCCGTGGGGATGGCGGCGCTGCTGGCTGTATTTGGCGTGGGGTTTGGACTGGTGTTTGCCTCTTCGGCCGCGCAGGTGGCCGTTTTGTTTCCTGCCAACCGTGGTCGGGGATTTGCCCTGTATCACGCTTGGTTTTCTTTTGGGTTCCTGACCGGCCCGCTGGCGGCAGGCGCGCTTTCCCTTCTGGTGGGGGTACCTCCGCTTGCAATAGGGGCGGCGGTGATGGCCGTTGCCGGAGCCGTTGTTTCGCTACAACTGGGCGGAGGGCGGAACGGATCCATGTGAACCCGCCGCGGCCGAACGTACACTTACGGCTGTCATGAATGCGCTTAGGGTACAGGAGTTGGTGAAGCTCTACGGGCGCGGGGAGAAGACGGTCCGGGCGGTGGATGGCGTGTCGTTCTCCGTAGCTCCGGGGGAACTGGTAGGGCTCCTGGGGGCCAACGGAGCGGGGAAGACCACGATCATCAAGATCATCTGTGGCCTCCTCTTGCCGACCTCGGGCGAGGCTGAGGTATACGGTGTCTCAGCGGCCGACAAGCGGGTGGCCCGCTATGTGGCCGCGGTCCTCGAAGGATCGCGGAACGTGTACTGGCGGCTGTCGGTGGAGGAGAACTTGCGGTTCTTCGCTGGCCTTGTGGGGCAGTCTCCCCGAGCGGCGCGGGCCCACATTCAGGAATTGGTCTCTCTTATGGGGCTGACGGAAAAACGCCGGACTGTGGCCAACAAACTGTCCCAAGGGATGAAGCAGAAGCTGGCGATCGCCTGTGCCTTGGTGCGGAACACGTCGGTGCTTCTGCTTGATGAGCCCACGTTGGGACTGGATGTCGAGACTTCATACGACGTTCGGGGGCTCATTCGGGAACTTGCTGAGCGGGAAGGCCGTACGGTGCTTCTGTCGTCCCACGACATGGGTGTGGTGGAGGCGGTGTGCCGGCGGGTGATCATCATCTCCCAAGGCGAGGTGGTGACAGACGATCAGGTGGCCAGTTTGCTCAGCGTCTTCCGCACGCGTGCCCTGCGGGTGGCACTGTCCGGCGGGTTGGATGACCAAGCGCTGGGGCGAGTGAAAGAGGAGTTCCCGGGGGTGAGGGTGTCCGAGGGTTCGGAGTCCCCGTCCCTGGAAGTGGAGCTAGAAGTGGGGCAGACCCTGTACCAGCTGATCGATGTTTTGCGAACTTGCGGTGTGGGGGTAGAGGAAATCGCGCGGGTGGAGCCAAGGCTGGAGGAAGTGTTCCTCAGGGTGGTACGAGGGGAAAACGGTGCGAGCAAGGCGGAACCCCGAACAGGGACTGTTTCGTAAAGGTAGCGTGGCAGCTCGTCTGCGACGTTGGAGCGTCGGAGGCAAGCTCCGACGCTACATTTCAGGGGTTGTTCCATGGGCGCTGCCGTTGCGCCCAACCTCTAAATTGTAGCGTGACAACTTGTGTGCCGCGTTCAGAGCGGATTGTCTGCGACGCGGGCTGTGAGGAGGGGAAGGTGAGACTCTATTTGTGGTCGGGGTGGGCGATGGTTCACCGCCATCTGATCGAGCTGAAACGCTACGCGTTCAACACGGTCTCGACGTTGGCCACGGTGTATCTTGTGTTCTTGCTCATGTTTCTCGGCGCGCGGATCTTGGTCGGCGGCGAAGCGATGTTCGGCGATACGTTGGAGGGCCTGATCGTGGGGTTCATGGTGTGGACCCTGTCCATCGTCGCCTACTCGGAGCTGTCCTGGTCGCTTATGCGCGAGGCACAGCTGGGGACCCTGGAGCAGCTTTATATGAGCCCGGCCGGATTTCGCTGGGTCATCGTATGCTGGGCGGTGGGGGCGTTTGTGACCAGCTTGGTGTTTTCCGTCCCGGTATTGCTGTTGATGATGGTCACAACCGGGCGCTACCTGCAGTTGAACCTTCCGGGACTCCTTCCGTTGTTCTTCCTTACTGTGGCCGGCGTATTCGGAATCGGCCTGGTGGTGGCGGGCCTGGCACTTGTGTTCAAGCGGATCCAAGCTGCGTTCCAGATACTGCAGTTTGTGTTTGTGGCTTTTCTATTCGCTCCTTCTGATGCCCCATGGGCCAAGGCTCTGCCGCTGAACTGGGGGACTGAGCTTATCGGGCGGATGATGGTGGACCGGGTGAGCCTTACACAGATACCGGGAGTCGATATCCTGATCTTGGTGGCGAACGCGGTCGGGTGGTTCGGCGTCGGGTTCCTCGTGTTTAGTGTGCTGGAGCGCACCGCCCGGCGCAGAGGGTTGCTGGGGCACTATTAGGCTACGCGACGGACGCCGGCCAACCAGACTACGGTACGTTCGCGCCAAGCTCTCTCAATCCGTTCGGTCCAGAAGCGTCGCGGGAACAT
>PXEP01000003.1 GCA_003566155.1 Candidatus Acetothermia bacterium
GGGGACCTGGTGGAGAGTCCCATTCCCCGCTACTGGCAACACTTCTTCTACTCCCTGTCCGACGTGTTGCTTGAGGCACCGTTTCTTCCGGTCTTGGGGAACCACGAAGGCAACTCGCGTACGTACTATGAGGCGTTCACGCTCCCCCCCGGTGGGGGGATGATGGATAAGCGGTGGTGGGCGCTGGAGTACGGCGACGTAATGGTGATCGGGCTAGATACCAATGTGAGCCGTCCGGGAGATTACATTGAGCAAGTTGAATTCATGCGCGAGCATTTTTCCGGCGAGCACGCGTACCGGTTCGTGATCTTCCATCACCCTGTGTTCAGCTCGGACGCGATCTACGGCCCGGGGATGGAGGGACTGCAGTCCCTGTTCCACCGGGTGTTCGTCGAGAAGGGAGTGGACATCGTGTTCACCGGCCACGCGCACAACTACGAGCGGATCGAGCGTGATGGCGTTACCTACCTGGTGGTAGGTGGAGGAGGGGCCACGATACGCCCGCTTGCAGACGAACGGGTGGATGGTTCCGTGGTTGCCGACGATGACCACCTGTTCTACGTGAAGGTGACCGCAGGTCCCGCAGGGATCGAGGTCGAGTCGGTGGCCGTGGCTGAGCAGGTGGACGATACGGTCGTATCCGCCTGGGGGCTTTTGGACGAGTTCATCCGGTAAGGAGACTGTCCCCATGTTGGTCGGGACGACCGGATTTGAACCGGTGACCTCTGCCTCCCCATGGCAGCGCGCTACCAAGCTGCGCTACGTCCCGCACACACAAATATGGTATCGTGCAAGCGGGGTGGTCGCCAGAGCCATTATTCCAGGGGCGAACGTAGAAGGGGGAACACCGTAATGGACATGGAGAAGCTGGAGGCCGGGGTCAGGCTGGTGCTGGAAGGCTTGGGAAAGGAATACCTCCCCCCGGAGGTATGGGAGCGGACTCCGCGCCGCGTGGCTGATATGCTGGCTGAGCTGTGCTCAGGCATGGGCAAGGCCCCTGAGGCACAGCTGGGCAATACGTTCGAAGAAACCTACGATGAGATGATCGCCCTCAAACAAATACCGTTCCATTCCTTGTGCGAGCATCACCTGCTTCCGTTCGTAGGGCGGGCTGGGGTGGTTTATGTGCCCAAAGGCGGGCGGGTGGCCGGGGCCAGCAAGCTGGCTCGCGTAGTCGGGGTAGCGGCGGCACGGCCCCAGCTACAGGAGAGGCTCACTTCGCAGGTGGCGGATGCGTTGATGGATAGGCTCAAACCACATGGACTACTGGTGCACGTGGAGGCCGAGCACATGTGTATGACTATCCGCGGGGTGCGGACCCCGGGCAGCCGGTTGGTTACCTCGGCCATCCGCGGACACTTGCGCACGAACGCCGCTGCCCGAGAGGAGGCTTTGGCCCTCATCCGATCCTGAAGCGCTCGATGCGAGGATCATCCGGATGCAGGGGGGTGGTTGTGAGCTTCTTCTCCTCTCCATCTTTCCGGGCGAGCACGGTCACCACATCGGTGGGTGACGCATCCGCGTAGCGAGCGGCGAGCCGCGCGGCGAACTCTAGCTCTTCGCAAGCGGGATTCCCGTCCACCAAGGAGCTCGGCCCAGGGACTTCGGGGAACGTCAGTGTCCAGCGTCCACGGGTGAAGCTCTCCAAGACGGCGTTTTCTTGCTCGTCTCGGCCGATTATGGCCACAGCGCTCTCCGAGAGCCGGAAGTGCCTACCGTAACGCAGGAGGGCAAACGCTTCCCGGTCCACAGCGTCTGGGCCCCAACGACGGAACACATCCTGTACCCGGCGGGCGTAGCTTTCCTCCAGAAGCAGGCAACATCCTCCACTTGGCTGAGTGAACTCCTCGATTCCCCAGCGGTCGGCCAGTTCCAACTGGCGTTTGCGGGAACGGCCTTGGATATCCAACCAGTCTTCCCTCCTGACCCAGCCTTGTTTCTCCGGGTAGGTGGACGGGAGCAAACGTCCGGAGAGCGGCCGCACAAGCCGGTCATCCAACCCCGATTCTTGGGCCACCAGGTCCAAAGCGCGCCGGTGTTGGGACATGGGCCGCTGCCCGAGCACCTCCCCGGTGACCACGAACTCGGCGTCCTCATCTTCCATCAGTTCGGCCGCTTTTCGCAGGAAGAACACACGGCAATCAAGGCAAGGGTTCATCGCTGAGCCGTAGCCATGTTTGGGATGCCGAACCACGTCCAGGTACTCTTCCGATGCATCGATCAGGCGAACCGGGATCTCCAAGATCCCGCCAATTCCGAGTACGGTATCGCACCGACCTTGCCCGGTGCAGAAGCCGGTGGACACGTTGAGGCCGACCACCTCAAAGCCCAGTCGCTTGGTCAGCGTTGCTGCCAAGGCCGAGTCCAGTCCCCCCGAAAGCAGCGCAATCGCCTTTACCCCTTGCATAGGCACTATCGAGTATCATCATTCATGGAGGGATGTCCACCGGATCTCAACGACCGGTACATGTGCTGTACACGTATTCGAAACTATGCTTAGGGTGGGAAACACCAAAACTAGAGAGGTGATGGCAGGATGAAACGGGCACTGGTACTTGCGCTCTCGGCGTTGGTCATGACGAC
>PXEP01000108.1 GCA_003566155.1 Candidatus Acetothermia bacterium
AATGGGTACGTCATGGCACGATCGGCCGCGATAGGGGGATTCGTCGACCATTCACTGAAGGACCTGGAGCGCAAATTCCCGAACCACGTCCTTCGTGTGCATCGCAATTGCCTTGCCGTAACCGCAGCGGTCGCCGGTATCCATATGCACTCTCCCAGTAATCATCGGCTGCTCTTCCGGGACGGCTTGGCGCCTGTCCCTATCAGTCGTCGGCAACTCGCGCGGGTCAAGTCCATTTTATGCCGACCTGCCGCCAAATAATCACGACAGTTCGATCCGCAAAGCATCCGCAAAGCGCCTTTGCGTCAACGCGAAACCGCTTTTTGTTGCCGCCTGTGCTGGACAATCGACCGTTCACGCCCGACTCGCTTGCCCACACCCCGAAACTCATTTAGATAGGAGCTAGAGCATGGCCAACACTGACCTGGTACCGAAAGGCCCCAAGACCATGAAGACAAGGCATCGAGCGACCGGCTTCACCCTCATCGAACTGATGATCGTGATCGTTGTGGTCGGCATATTGGCTGCCATCGCGTTCCCGTCCTATCAGAGCTATGTCCTGAAAGCCAATCGTGCCGATGCGAAAGCGTCTCTATTGAGCGCCGCCCAGCTTCTGGAGCGGTGCTTCACACAACACAATGCGTACAATTCAGCTAACTGCCCGACCGTCGGGCAGTTAGCTGACACGAAAGACTCCCAAGAGGGTCTGTATACCATCTCCTTAGACACTCTAGCGACTCCGGCCGCCACCACATATAGGCTGCGGGCGACGCCAAAAACTGGAGGGCGGCAGGCCAAGGACACACGTTGTACGTTTTTCACTCTCGACCACCGTGGTGGAAAAGATGCGTCGAATCCTGATTGTTGGAACTGAGAGAATGAAACCGAAAAAACGCAGTTCCGGATTCACACTCGTCGAATTGTTGATTACTTTAGTCATCCTGGTCGTACTAACGACGATTGCGATACCGTCTTTCGCGGATATCATCCGGAATAATCGGGTAACCGGCCAGTCCAATGAACTCCTTGCCTTGATGTGGTTAGCTCGTAGCGAGGCCGTGAAGCGAAGAGTCGATGTCACAGTCTTGATCAGCCTACCCGCCTCAGGTGGATGGACAGGGGTCGTTTGTCCACATCCACTTGATCCTCCTGGCACCACGTTAACTGTCGCCCAAACAATAGATGCTTGCAATGCGGCATTAATCCGACGATCTAATTACGAGGGGGGGGCAGTTGAAATTTCTGCTTCGACTTCAATCGGGACACCCCCCTTCTTTTTTCGATTCGACGAGCTAGGGCGTATAAGCCAAGCCCCAGCATCACCCCTGGTCTTACAACACGAAAACTGCGCCGCGCCGAGGACGCACCGAAGGGAATTGGCGTTTACAGCGAGCGGGACCATGTCGATCTCTTCAGAGGTTTGCCAATGATGATCGCTTCCTACCGACGCATCGACGAAAGCCGAAGACAGACTGGCTTTTCGCTCCTCGAAGTCTTGATAACACTGATCATTTTATCCATCGGACTGCTTGGCATCGCCGCAATGCAGCTCAAAGGGTTACAGAGTGCGCACTCCGCCTTCCATCGCACCCTCGCGAGCACGATCGCTGTCGATGGATCCGAACGCCTCTGGGCGACTCTCGTCGATGGCCAAGTCGACGTTGTGAAGGCTCAGGAGTCTTGGCAGGCCAATTGGCCCGCCGGTCCAGCCACTCTGCCGGGATTAGAGTTGAGCATCGAGTCTGTTACGGCCAACCCTCCGACCTATCGATTCCACGTGCAGTGGCAAGAGGCGCGATTCGGCGATGAGACCGAGACCATCACGACGTTCCGCTACGGCTCCACGTTCCTACCTAACAGGTGACAGGGGCAGCATATGAAATACTGCAACGCTGAAGTATCCTCCTTCCTCAGAAAAAGAGGATTTACGCTTGTTGAACTCCTCGTGGCGATGGTACTCGGGATCTTCCTAGTCGGCGGCGCGATACAGATCTTTGTAAGTGGTAAAGCTGCGTACAATGAAATGCAGCGACTGGGAGAGCTCCAGAGCGAAACACGGTTTCTCTCCGACTTCATATTAAAAGACCTACGGGCTGCGGAGAGCATTAGGCCCCTCTCCACCACCTTACCTGTCACAGCCTTCGAGGTCACACGCGGAGGTGCTGAATTGGGTGACCAGAACTGTGCCGGTGGCCCCAAGGGCCCAGGCTCCGCAACCGGAACATTGATTGTCAACCGATACGAACTGATTGTGGCGCCAGATCCAGACGAACCGGATGAAACGATGCTAACCTGCAACGCATTACAGAACGACACGGTACCTCCAGAAAGCTATCAATTTGATACGTTAATTATGTCTAATTCGGTCACTGCCATGACCATCGTTGCTTTCGGAAAAGACGCCGTCGACGACCCAAACAAACGTGTGGAGCTCCCCCTGAGTGACTGGGGTGCGGCCCGCGCTGTTGAAATAACGTTGACCATTGGGTCAGGAGCCAGCTCGCGCGAGTTCTCGTTCCTAGTATCACTTCGAAACAGTATCCTCCAAGATTACATTGGGTCCAACTGAACGAAT
>PXEP01000068.1 GCA_003566155.1 Candidatus Acetothermia bacterium
ACGCCCAAGAAACTAAACTTACGCCAAGCGTTTCGTGACATACACCTACCACCTCCGATGACGTGATGGCCTATTATAGGACGCGACGCGATGCGTGCCTAGAAGGGAGGACACGCAATGCCTTGCCCAACGGCGTTTCCCCGACCCTCTGCCTGTGGAACACCCGGGGTTCCGGTTCCAAAACACTGATCGCCAGCATGACTAAATTATTGCTATGCGCCCGCCTAGTTGAGGTTCCGAGGGAGCACACTAAAATGTCCCGTAGGCTCAGCGCTAAACTGCAGCGGAACTGCCTATATCGCCGTGAGCCGGTAGGGAGGTAAGGGATGACGGCCAAGGTAGGCGACATCGTCGGCGCAGTGGTGGTGGCAGTTGCCGAGGGCGGAGCAACGCTCTCGCTTCCCGACGGAACCACGGGACACCTATATACGTCCCAAATGGATCCCCAGAGCGCAGCGGACACCCCCGCGCTCACCGTAGGTGCGGAGGTACTGGTGAAGGTCACGGATGTTGACAGGGCCGGGCAGTTGATCCTTTCCCCTGCAAGAACGAGTCCCGAAGACAAGGATGTCGCGGACTTCCACGACGAAGTGGTTCAAATGCGGTCCGCGCTCGCCGAGAGGTCCGTCAACTTGGCCCAGGAGCAAAGGCCCGAGGACAGAGTAGAATGGCGTTTACAAGAGTGGCTGGACCAAGGGCGCAATACGCTTTCCCGCTTGGAAAGACACCGCGCCAAACGCCTGACCAAACGGATCCAAGGCGATTGAGGGAGGAGCATGGCCAAGGGAATAACGGTTATCGACAAGGAACGATGTAAGGGATGCGGTTTGTGCATCTCCGCATGCCCGTTCGGCGTGCTCGGGTTCTCCGACGAGCACAACAGCTCAGGGTACAACGTGGCAACGGCGGTCGCGCCCGAGCAGTGCACCGGGTGCACGATCTGCGCCCAGATATGCCCTGATGTAGCCATTGAAGTCTACAGAAAAGAAAAGGCCGAGAGCAAGGAGGCCGCATGAGCCTCCAGCTGATGCGCGGAAACGAAGCGATCGCCGAGGCGGCGATTCGGGCGGGCTGCCGATGCTATTTCTGCTATCCCATCACCCCCCAGGGGGAACTGGTGGAGTACATGGCCCGAGAGCTGCCAACAAGAGGCGGAGAATTTCTGCAAGCCGAATCGGAGGTCTCGGCGATCAACATGGTATACGGTGCGGCCGCGGCGGGCGTACGGACGATGACATCTTCCTCCTCACCCGGGATAAGCCTGAAGATGGAAGGCATTTCCTACATGGCCGGGGCGCGTTTGCCGGGAGTGATCGTGAACATCATGCGCGGAGGACCGGGACTGGGAAACATCGCCCCAGCGCAGGCCGACTACTTCCAGGCAACCAAAGGCGGGGGCCATGGGGATTACCGTCTGATCACCCTCGCCCCATCCACAGTCCCCGAAGCGGCAGAGCTGGTGATGGAGGCGTTTGAGCTCTCCGATCGTTACCGCGTCCCGGCCATGATTCTGGCCGACGGCATGTTGGGCCAGATGATGGAACCGGTCGAACTCCCCGAACCTGTCGATCCGGCGGATATCCCCGCACGACCCTGGGCCCTCACCGGAGCCAAGGGCCGCGATCCCAACGTCGTTCTGAGTTTTGACCTCGACCCACAGGGACTCAAGAAGATGAACCAGGAGCTTCAGGCCATCTACCGCCAGATCCAACACAATGAGATCAGGTGGGAGGAGTCACACACCGAGGACGCGGAACTCCTCCTTGTGGCCTACGGGACCATGGGCAGAATCGCCAGGACCGTAGCCAGGCTGGCCCGCGAGGAGGGAATCCGAGCCGGACTCATCAGGCCCATCACCTTGTGGCCGTTTCCTTACGACCCCATCCGCCAAGCTGCCCAATCCGTCTCCACTGTGCTCACGTTGGAACTCTCCGCAGGCCAGATGTGGGAGGACGTCCAGCTGGCCGTGGGACAGCGGGCGGACACCCCGTTCTACGGAGAGCTGGGCGGGGTGGTTCCCACCCCGCGGCAGATCCTGAAAGAGGTGAAGCGTTATGTCTCCAGCTGAAACCACAATACCCCAGGGCTATGGCAAGGTATTTAGCCGGCCTCAGTCCTTGTCCGATGCGCCCACCACCTATTGCCCAGGATGTCTGCACGGGGTCGCCACCCGGCTGATAGCGGAAGTAATAGACGAGCTGGGCATCAAGGACAGGACCGTAGGCATCGCTCCCGTTGGATGCGCGGTTTTTCTGTACAGATTCTACAACCTCGACTTTGTGCAAGCTTCCCATGGGCGGGCATGCGCCGTGGCCACCGGGCTCAAGCGTGCCAATTCTGATCTGATGGTCTTCTCCTACCAAGGCGACGGTGACCTGGCCGCCATCGGAACGGCTGAGACAGTGCATGCGGCCAACCGAGGAGAGAACTTCACGGTGGTGTTCATCAACAACCAGATCTATGGGATGACGGGGGGAGAGATGGCTCCCACCACGCTCCCCGGACAGCGTACAACCACCACGCCACGGGGGCGCGATGTAGCAAGCACCGGTTACCCGCTGCGTATATCGGAAATGCTGGCCCAACTGGACGGTCCCAGATACATCACCCGGCAGTCCCTGCACGATGCCCCACACATTGCCAAGTCGCGAAAAGCGTTGTTGACAGCCTTCAGCAATCAACTGGAAGGCAAAGGATTCTCCATGGTAGAGCTGGTGGCCGCCTGCCCGACCAACTTCAAAATGAGCCCCGACAAGGCCAACAAGTGGCTGGTGGAACAGGCACTCCCTGCCTATCCGCTCGGGGATCTCAAGGTGAAGGAGTGAACATGGAACAGGGCGTTGTATTCGCGGGGTTCGGTGGACAGGGCATTCTGCTGGCGGGCAAAATTCTGGCCAGGGCAGGCATGGAACACGGGTTGCACGTAAGCTGGCTTCCGTCCTACGGCCCCGAGATGCGCGGAGGAACGGCCAACTGCACAGTGGTGCTGTCTGATAAGCCGATCGGGGCCCCGATTGTGGACACCCCGTGGGCGTTGGTAGCCATGAACGCTCCGTCACTGGACCGCTTTGAGCCCCAGCTTGCCCCGGGCGGCGCAGCGGTGATCAACAGCTCTTTGGTGAAACGCGACCTTGAGAGAACGGATATCACGGGGATACAGGTTCCGGTGACCACGCTGGCCCACAACCTGGACATGCCCCGGGCGAGCAACATGGTCGCCCTCGGAGCCCTGATCCGTTTCTTGGATGCGGTTCCGCAAGAGGCCGTAGTCCAGGCCCTGTCCCGCGAGATGGAAGAACGGGGCCGGGAGAGCCTGATCGAAGGCAACCGCAAGGCTTTGGAGCTAGGGTATGAAGAAGCGGGAAAGGTGTTGGACGGTTCGTAGGAGGTTGGCAGTTCGTGGCTCGTAGATAGTGGTGGGTAGTTGGTAGTGGGTGGTCCGGAAGAACGGTTGATCGGCACCCTCACACACAAGCGGCTACCGCGCCACGCGCGACGAGACCACACACGCACGAGCACGAAGCCCGCGCCTTTTCGGGCGCGGGCTTGATCTTTCACTGAGGACCTACCGAAGGATGATCAGCTAGGCTTTCTGGACTTTGCCCGCCCGCAAGCACCGCGTGCACACACGGATCCGCCTTCGCCTGCCGCCTTGCACAGCTCGCACCCGCTGCACATTGGGCAGGCGCACTCTCTTGGTATGGCGGTTGGAGTGGCTCACCGCGTTTCCGTGATCCGGACCCCGCCCGCATATACTGCATACTCGTGCCATCTCTACTCCTTTCCCTAGCCCACCGGAGGGTGGATGTAACAAGGTTCGAGTTCCCCGGCCGGGACACCGCCGCCCTCGTTCCAGGCAGCGAGTCCTTGCCGAGCCACCGCCAGCGGCGACGCGTAACTATACCCCAAGCCGGCCACCACTTCGGGGGCAAGCCGAGCAAGCGCGTCGCGGAAGTTCGTAACCCCACTTCCCACAACAAGCACCCCGGCCCGTCCCGAAAGCTTCGCCAACGCACGCTCCACTGTGGTGGGGACCTCCGGTCCCACCTTCCCCCGGATCACCCACGCGGTATACACATGCTTACCTCGGTCGTGTATCAATACCAGCACACGGCCTGGCCAATCCTTGGCCGCGGGCAACCCCACGGCCTCGCTCTGACGTATCCCCACAGTGGGTACACCAAGCACCTGCGCCACTCCAGCCGCAAAGGACATCCCGATGCGAATGCCGGTAAACGAGCCCGGCCCCACGTCAACTGCCAGCGCGGCGATCTCCGCCCTGTTGATCCCTACCGTCTGCACCAGGCCTTCGGCGGCCACGGCCAGAACCTCGGCGTGGATTCGCCCAGCATCAAACACAAGCTCATATCCTCGCCCATCTTCCGCAAGCAGCGCAACTCCGCCCCTCTCGGCCGCGGTCTCTATCCCTAGCACCCACACGATGAATGGGATCCTACCTAAGCACGCTGGGCCGCACAACTCACCGAGCCCAGGCGGTCTTTGCCTTGGACTCGTTCAAAGAAGTCCGGGCGGCTCTTTTCCCAAATGGATCCTCGCCTGCTCGGTGGCCGCTCGCCCCTGGGGGGTACGTCGGATGAAGCCCCGGGAGATAAGATACGGTTCGTACACCTCCATTATCGTCTCCTTATCTTCTCCCAGCGCCGCGGCCAGCGTCTCCAGCCCCACCGGCCCGCCGCCGAATCTGTCCACAATCACACTCAGCAGGTTCCGATCCGCCGCGTCCAGCCCATGTTCATCGATACCCAGGATGGAGAGCGTACGGCGAGCGAGCTCCCGATCCACACAGGACGCGCCCTCCACCTGCGCTACATCGCGTGCTCGGCGAAGCAGCCGCAAGGCGATCCGCGGGGTCCCCCGCGCCCGGGAAGCCAACTCCCACGCCCCGTCTTCAGCCGCCTCGATTCCCAGCCACGAGGCCGCCCGTCGCACGATCTGGGCCAATTCCTCCGAACTGTAGAACTCCATGCGAAAGCTAACCTCGAACCTGTCCCGGAGGGGAGATGTAAGCAGCCCCTCCCTGGTCGTGGCTCCTACCAGCGTGAACGGAGCTACATCCAAGCGAATGGACCGCGCGTGAGGACCCTCTCCCAAAACTATGTCTAGCTTATAGTCCTCCATCGCCGGGTACAGAACCTCCTCCACCGCCCGCCGCAGCCGGTGTATCTCGTCGATGAACAGGAGATCCCCTGAGGATAGTCGGGTAAGGATCGCGGCCAGATCGCCCGGCCGCTCTATCGCTGGTCCAGACGAGATCTTTATCTGTGCCCCCATAGACCGAGCTACGATGTGGGCCAACGTGGTCTTTCCCAGCCCCGGTGGGGACAAGAGCAGCACGTGATCCAACGGCTCGCCCCGCGAACGTGCCGCTTCGATGTAAATACGCAGACGTTTCTTGACCCCTTCCTGGCCCACGAACTCGTCCAAGTTCCGGGGTCGGAGTGCGCGTGCGGAACGATCGGTATCATGTGATTGCTGATCGAGCATTCGGTCCGCCATCTTCGGGTCATTGTAGCTCTGCCGCCCGATTCTGCGCCACCTTGTGCTCCGCGGCCTGAGCGCCCTACAATCCCAAAGGCGATGCTTTGGAAACTGGTGTTGGGCTGTGTGCTCATGTTCTCGCTGCTGGCAAGCGGCGGCTTCGAGCAGGTGACCTGTTTGGACTGGTCGCCGGACGGAACGCTGTTTCTGTTTAGCCATCAGGGTCAGTTGCACCTGGCTTCCGCCCCGGACGGACGTGAAGCACGGCCCGTGGAGGGGACGGCAGGAGTCGACTGGGGACGTTTCCATCCTTCTGGAGAGTGGATCGTCTACGCCACCCGCACGGAAGACGGCTACACCCTGTGGCAACACCCGTTGGACGAGGAGATCGAGCGCCAGGAGTTGCATTCCTCTTCCGCCCCCCTCGCCGAGCCGGTGATCTCGCCCGATGGGAAGCGTATGGCGTTCGTCTCTCGCGAAGGGGCATACTGGGACGTGTACCTACTGGATATACCCAACGGAGAGCCGGACCGCCTCACCAGTACTGAGTGGCACGTTCGCTCCCCTGACTTCACCCCGGACGGGGAGGGGCTGGTGTTCGTAGGGCTGTGGGGAGAGAGCTGGGATCTTTTCTACTTCGATATCGAGCGGGAAGCCCTGGAACAGTTGACCACGGACGAGCACTTCTACTGGACCCCGCGCGTTTCCCCCGACGGGGAGTGGATCGCGTTCGAGGCGCGCCTTGAGGAACACTCAGACATCTACGTGATCCGTCGTGATGGCACTGACCTCACCCCGTTCACCAATGACCGATGGAGAAACGCATTTCCCGCCTGGTCACGAGACGGGGATGAACTGGCGTACGCTTCCCGGCGCGTCGGGGGGTGGGTGTTCACCACCCAAGGCACGTACTGAAGTGCGGGTCGTTGCCGTAGGCCGGTTCGACGGGGTACACGTAGGACATCAGGCGCTGCTCGAGCGTGCTCGCTGTCTGGCAGACCAGCTAGACATACCGCTGTTGGCCTACACATTCCCCTCGGGGCCCCCAGCCCTCCTCACCACCAAAGCCAAGGAACGACTTCTACTCCGGTCGGCCGACGAGGTGTGCGTCGTCAAGTGGGAACAAGTGCGTTCGCTTAGCCCAGAAGCTTTCCTGCGGCAAGAGCTCGTCGGTCGGTTGGAGGCCAGAGGATTGGTAATGGGACAAGACCACCGTTTCGGACACGGAGCTCGGGGGACGCCTGAGCTAGCAAGGAGCCTTGCCCCCGAGCTCGGGCTGACTGTGGATGTGGTACCCCCAATGGTGCACGGTGGCGCGCCGGTAAGCGCCAGGCGGATCCGCCAACTGCTCCGAGCCGGCGGCGTACGGGAAGCTGTAGCTCTGCTCGGCCGCCCCCCGCTGCTCTGGGGGAGCCCCATTAGGGGTGCGGGACGGGCGCGGGAGCTGGGCTACCCCACGATCAACCTCCAGCTCCAGCAGGAACTCTTGCAGCCCGCGCCCGGCGTGTACACTGCCTGGATGCAATACCACGGGGGTACACCGGCGCTTTTCTACCTCGGCGATCGCCCCACGTTCCCTGAGCTTCCCTTCTCGGCCGAGTTACACCTTCTAAAGCGCCCGCCCTCCGAACTTCGGGGAATGCTCGAGGTTCATCTGCTTGCGTACCTCCGAGAAGATCAAAGATTTGTCGACACAGCTTCTCTCAAGAGCCAGATAGCGCGCGATGTGCGTGCTGCTCGCCAGCAGCTTTCCGCCTCGCCACCTCCCGAACCCGTGCTTGTCGACTGACAACCCCCCGGCTACGCTCATTTGCCCGCTCTGCGCAGGAAGGCCCGTGCGCCTTCGATGAAGTCCTCCACTACCCCGAGGAACCGTCGCCAAGAGACGACCAATGCCAACGCGATCCACCCCAACCCTGCATAAGCGACCAACCGCTCCCCATGGAAGTAAGCGATGACAAACGGTCCGAACACCCACGGAACGGCCAGCGCCATGGTAAGCGCCTTGAACTTCAGGAAATGTCCCGCCCTACTGTGGGAAAGTACCGCAGCGCATGTCGCTACCGCAAGATAGGCTGTTCCCTGCACCGGCGGGACGAAGCCAGTGGCTACCAAGTAAAGGCCCGAGCACAACACCATACTCATATCTATCTCGAACTCATGCCTACCGATGATGGAGGGCTCTGCTTCCAGCCTGCGGGCGACCCGTCCATCCAACAGGTCCGTAGTCCACCCGACAAGCAAAAGCCACAGCACCAGCGGCAACGCGCCGTCCCCGACGGGAATCAGCATCAAGATGACAAGCCCGATCACCGCCCGCGCCGAGGTCAGAAGATCGGGAACACTCGCCCTACCGGTGTACATGGTTCCTCATGTATAGTCCTCTACCCGCCGATCCGCAGCCCCTCGTCCTGGGGATCGAACACCACTCGGGCATCGCTGAATGCCGGCACATCCACCGCTACCCGAATTCCGGTCAGGTCAACCCGCACCCCGACACGCAGACAACCCTCGAACAGCCTCCCCACCTCCGTCCCCAGCTGGACCCATCGTTCACGACCCCAATCGAATTCTCCCCACGCCTGGACGCTCCAGTCATCGCCCAGCTGCCAATCCAGCTCCGCCACCGAACGCTTAATCCCTACTGGGTCCAATCCCACCCGAAGACCACCGCTCACCGAACCTCGGTCACCGGTCCAACTCCCTCGAAGGATGACATCGTCCCAACGAACCGGGTTCATATCCAGACCGCCACGCAAGGAAAATGCGAGATCTTCATCTGACCAGGAAAGCTCCCATCTGCCACGCTCCAGGACAAGCGGGGCCGGAGCAAAGCCCACCCCCAGCTCAACCCCCGGGCCCCGCAAGGACCATGTGCCAGGAACGGCCTCCCCGGCCACAAAGTCCCAGCCCAGCGCGACCTTCTGCGTCCAGTCACCGCTGCTCCCGGAAAAGCTTGCCCCAAGGCGGCTCTCCGGGGGGGCCGCGTCGAAGTCAAACGGGGATCGCCCCACACTCATACGACCACGATACGAGAACCCCACTCCATCAATCGAGATCGAAGGGGTAAACGTCCAAACGCCACGCTGCCCCTGCTCATACAGATCAGCGCGGATGCTCCAGGGAGTGCGCAGCTCAACCGGACCCCATTCCCAAGAGCGATCCCACGTCACCATTGTTCCGCTCCGAATTCCCGTTCTCCCGGGTTCGTGAAACCGCCCCGCTTTCAACTGTAGTCCGAGCGAGCCCCCCCACCATTCAGCCGCCTGTCCGCTCAACGTGATCTCCGGTGCTCGCTGGTAGACCATGCGCCCATCCTCTTCCACCCGCCCCCAGTCCACCGACCAATTCCACACGCCCAGCTCACCCCGCGCAGCGATCGTCAGGCGATCCGCTGCCACATCGAGCCCCACCCGCCAGCTCCCCCATGGAGCTTCCCCACGCGCGCGCAGCCTCGCCCTATCGGGGTCCAGCCGTAAGTCCCCGGTGTCCCACAACACGTCCACCGCAGGATACACATCGCCCCGCCAGGGGAACCATGTGAGTCCCACCGCCCCCCATATGGCTTCCTCTCCCACCGCCCACGGCACGTGCCATCGCACGAACCAATGCTCCCCTTCCCGACCGATCTCCGGGAACAGCGGAGCAGCATCATCTCCCAGCCTCGCGGCATAGGCCGGAAGCCACCCGGCCCGAACGCCGAACGCCCGCACCGTGACCTGGCTGGCATAGAGCCATCGCTCCGGCAACAGGACAAACCTGGCCGCGTCCACCTGATAGGGCGGAGCGTCCAAGCACGGGCACGTGGTGAACCGCACATTGCGTGCCTCCAGTCTGGCCAACTCTTCCTCGGAAAAGGTGGCCTGGCCCCACTGTCCACGGAAGATGAGCGTTTCCTCCTTTTCCGGTCCGGTGAATGAAGAGGTTCCCCCGAACTCCTCAGCCGTCGCCTTAATCAGCCGGCCGCCGGCATCGAACCAAGCAGTAATACGAGCTGCCTCCAGCTCCATATCCGCACCCACCAGTCGAGCCTCATCGGCCTCCAGCCACCAACCGTCCCCCGTGCGCTCACCTCTCAAGGCGTCGGCTGTCAGGTCATAATCGGGGAGCACAGCGCTCACCCCTCGGGCCGTGATCGTTGCTGCCTCAGGCCCCAGCTCCAGGTGCTCGGCCTCCAGCTGGGCAAACGGCCATTCCGCTGCCCATCCCATGGTCCCCATCGCAACCGCCGCCAACAGTCCGCCGACAACACGCAGTTTCCTCCTGTCGGTTAGCAGCAGCAGCGTCACCCCCAACACCGCAAGCACGATGTGCGGAAGCCACCCCCCCAAAGATGCGGGCAGCATCTCCCGGCGAGCCATCGTCCTCGACCAAATCTGCATTCCCTGAGCAACGGCAACGAGACCAAACCCGGCAATCGCAGCCACTGCACGCCCGCGTCGGCCGAGCAACACACCCAGTGGAGCACCCAGGAGGGCAAACACAGCACCGGCGGCGATCACCGCCAGCTTGGAGTGATACTCGACCACCAAGTTCCGCGCATCAAGACCTGAACGTTCGAAGAGCTCGATCCGCTCGGAAAGCTGCCGCAGCGACATCTCCCCCGGCGTCTGCCCACCCAGCACCGCCTGGTGCACATCCTCCCCCACCTGCAATGTCAACCCCTCAAAGCGGGTCATTTCCTCCAGAGAACCATCTGCACCAAACCTCAGCAACCGCCCGTCCAGCAACGCCAGATCGCCTCCCTTCAGGCGACCCTCCTCCGCGGTGAGGACTGTAGGGAAACGACCTTGGGGGGGAAACACGCGACCCCGGAGGTCGTACACCACCACCCCCAGCGCCCGATTCTGTTCATAGCTTTGGATGTAGTATAGCTCGCCTTCCTGTCCCCGGAAGAATACATCCTCCTGCAACGCGGGCACCTCTCCTCTGTACAAGACGGACATCAGCTGCTGTCGATAGGCCGTCTCGGCGGCCGGCACCACCAACTCACCGAGGGCATAGGCTGCCCCGCTGACCGCGATCCCGAACACCACAAACGGGACCAACAGGCGCCTTGTTGAGTATCCGACAGCCTGCAAGGCCAGAAGCTCCCTGTCGGAAACTAAGCGCCCCAACGCCAAAAAAGTGGCCAACAACACCCCTGCCGGCAGCGCAAGCGTCAGCAGACTGGGCAGCTTGAACGAAAGCAGCCGCAGCATCGTTCCTGCCCCCACCCCGCGCGCCAAGAACACGTCCGAGAGTGACAATACCAACTCCAACCCGATGAAGACGAGGAACGCAAGGAGCGCCACGCCGAACGGGCCAGCCAGTTCCCCCCACAAGTAGCGATCCACTCGACGAACCACACTCCATCATAGCCTCGAGCACCGGACAAGCGCCACCCAGTTGAGGGTTCCAAGGGGGCTCAGTATCCTAGAGTGTGCATGATGCGGGCTTGCGTGCTTACGTGGGGGTGCCAGCTGAACCAGCACCGTTCCGAGGAATTGGAAGGAGTGCTGGCCGAGTATGGGTATTGCCTTGTGGACGCCCCCGAGCAGGCTGACGTGGTAATCCTCAACACGTGCATGGTTCGGGCCCAGGCGGAGGAGAAGGCCAGGGGCCGGTTGGCTCACCTGGCGGCGCTGAAGAGCGTGGGGCGTCCGCTCCTTGGGGTCGGAGGGTGTATGGCGCAGGGCTACGCCGACAATCCTCTGGTGACATTTCCCCAGGCGGACTTCGTGTTCGGAACCAGGAACCTGGCCCAGGTGCCCGCGCTGATCGACCAAGCGCAGGCCGGGGAGCGCGCGGTTTCTATCCCCCCTCCCGGACGAGATGGACAACGCTTGCCCGTGCATCGCCGGAGTCCCTTTCAAGCATACGTTGCTGTGTCCGAAGGGTGTTCACTTCGCTGCTCGTATTGCGTGGTACCCCACGTACGGGGCAATTTGCGTTCCCGCAGCCCGGAGGAGATAGCCGAGGATCTGTGCCACCTGGCCCAAGGGGGTTGCCAGGAGGTCACGCTGCTTGGACAGAACGTCGACGCTTACGGCTCCGATATGTTGGGGTCAGTCGACTTTGCCGATCTTCTCCGGCTGG